>JAAEOR010000486.1 GCA_024222895.1 Hyphomicrobiales bacterium
CGGGACACCTTGAGCACCCGGTGGTAGCCGCGCGCCGACAGATGCAGGGACTCGGCCGCATTCTTCAGCAGGGCCAGGGCCGGCCCATCCAGTGCCGCGGTCTTCTCGATCAGCGCCGGCGAGCACTGTCCGTTGCTGGTCACCGGCAGACCAAGTCCGGCGAACCGCTCGCATTGTATGGCCCGGGCGGCGGCCACCCGGTCCGCGACGACCGCCGAAGGCTCGGCCGGCGCCGGCAGGATCAGATCGCTTGCGGTCACCGCAGGCACTTCGATACGAACATCGATGCGATCGAGCAGTGGTCCCGACAGCCGCGCCTGGTAGTCGGCAGCGCAGCGGGCACCACGCCGGCAGGTGTGCCCGGGCTCACCGGCCATGCCGCAGCGGCACGGATTCATTGCGCCGATCAGTTGAAACCGCGATGGATAGGTGATCCGGTAATTGGCCCGCGCGATCGCGGTTTCACCGCTCTCCAGTGGCTGGCGCAGGGAGTCGAGCACCTGGGGCGTGAATTCCGGCATCTCGTCGAGAAACAGCACACCGTGATGAGCAAGCGAGGCTTCGCCCGGCCGCGCCCGCGTGCCGCCGCCGACCATCGCCGCCATCGAGGCCGAATGATGGGGAGCCCGGAAGGGCCGTCGCGCCGTCAGCCGGCCGTTGTCGAGGGTCCCGGCGATCGAAGCGATCATCGACACTTCAAGCAGTTCCGTCGGCGCCAGTGGCGGCAGAATCGACGGCAGCCGGCTCGCCAGCATCGACTTGCCCGCACCGGGAGGACCGACCATCAGCAGATGGTGACTGCCGGCGGCGACCACTTCCAATGCACGTTTGGCGGATTCCTGACCCTTGATGTCGCCAAGATCGGGCAGCGCCTCGTCGCCGGCCGCCATGCTCGCCTCAGGGCGGGAGAGCACTTGCGTGCCCTTGAAATGATTGGCCATCGCAATCAGGCTGCGTGGTGCCAGGATCGCCATGTCGCGGCTTGCCCAGGCCGCCTCGGCACCGCATGGGGCGGGGCAGATCAGCCCGCGTCCGAGGCCGTTGGCGGCAATCGCCGCCGGCAACACCCCGGCGACAGACGAGATGGTGCCGTCGAGGGCCAGTTCGCCGAGGGCGACGAAATCGCCGAGCTGGTCCGCCGGCAGGGCGCCGATCGCGCCCATCAGGGCAAGGGTGATCGGCAGATCGTAGTGGCTGCCCTCCTTCGGCAGATCGGCCGGCGCCAGATTGATGGTGATCCGCTTCGGCGGCAGCGCCAGCCCGGTGGCGTGCAGCGCCGCCCAGATGCGGTCCCGGCTCTCGGCCACCGCCTTGTCGGGCAACCCGACGATGGCGAAGTAGGGTCCCCCCGGCGCAATCTGCACCTGAACGTCGACGGCAACGGCGTCGATCCCCTGAAACGCAACCGTAGTGACGTGCGTGACCATGTCGCGCTCTCCGCAGTTGATCCGACCTTAACCGAGATTGCCGGAGCGGACAAGAACATTAAGGGAACAGACTGAGTAGCGCTACCAGGAGATCGGCTCGCCATCGCGGAAGAAACAGCCGGTTGGCCCTTTGTCCCCGGATAACGGCGCTGCCCAGACAATCGACGCGTCCCCTTGCGAGACGTGGCGCGGCGGCGACCGGCCGCCCATGTCGGTGCGGACCCATCCGGGACAGACGGCGTTGATGCGAATATGCCGGTCGGAAAGGTCGCTGGCGTAGATCCGCGAGAGGGCGGTCAGCCGGCCTTGGAGACCTTGTAGGCGGAGCCCGGCCATGACAGCGCACGGGACAAGCGCGCAGATCCGGGAGCGGCTCCCGCCTGGGATGCGACCTTTCGCTTGTCGCAGCACTCCGCCGGAATCACCATCTACATCCAAAGTTATCCGACTTGGGAAATGCTCGTCCTGGGACACGGCAACAGCGGGCGCGACGCAAGGAGGACGGAATGATCAGGAGCACGCGCTATGGCTAAACTTGTAGTGAAAGATGGATTCGGGATTGACATGGGTAAGGCCGGCGGTGGCGGTCAGCCTTCGACGATCGTCAATGCGACATCCACAGGTTTTCGGGTCGATTTCGGCAATGGCGACTACTTTGTCTACAAAGGCGAGAACATAAAATACAACAAGGACGGCGATCCAAAAAGCGGAAAGCTGCTTTCCGAGAAAGCATACTTAGATGGTGATTTGTTTTACAAATCAACCAGTTGGAAAGCAAAAATCGAGGAGCTTAATGATAGGAATTCATTCATAGCTAAGAATAAGTATGTCTATCGGAACGATGACAAGCTTATTGGGAACGATCATTTCGACGCGCTGTTGAGCTGGGGCGGCGACGATGTCATCAAGGCGGGAAAGGGCAACGATTTTCTGAGTGGCTGGAAGGGAAACGACAAGCACTTCGGCGAGAGCGGCAAGGACATGTTTCATTTCGCTGAGGGTTACGACAAGGACACCATCAAGGACTTTCAGAGAAAGAAAGACGACATCTTTCTTGAGAAAGATGTTGCCAAGACCTATGACGACATCGCCGACGCTGCAAGCAATTACAACAAGGGCATGAAGCTTGACTTCGGCAAGGGCGATGTCCTGAAGATCGAGGGCATCTCGAAGGGCAAGCTCGACAAGATCGATTTCTACATAACCGACTACGATTTCATCTGAGGCAGGCCCAATCGCTCGCGTTTGCTGGCCGATAGCAAGACCGGTGCTTCCTCCCTGCGCGCCGATCGCGTGCGATTCCGACGCAGGGGGGCCTGAACCTACCATTCGGCGCGCTTGGGTCACTGCCTCCGGCACCGCCGCCTGTTCGAGGGCCTTCGCGGATCAGCCGGTTGATGACACGGAGCGAGCCAATCCGTAGACCGTAGTAAATCTGCCGGTTGCATATTTGCTTCTGTTTGTCGGTCGGAGGTGCGGAGAGTCGTCACGTTGGTGCGGTGGCCAACACAAGCCCGCTCGCCGGAGCATCGCATGGTGGATTTGTTGGCGGAGCCGCTCCTCCGAAGTACGGGCGAACATACCGTGCCGAAAGCCACCGATGATCATCTGGTAGATCGAGCGGCGGAACCGCTCGTCGTCCAGCCGGTCAGGCCGAAGCAGAATCTCTAGACAATCCCATGCCTCAATGCGTGGTCCCAATGCCGTAGATGCCTTTGCCGTCGCGCAGCAATTCCACTGGATGAATAACACCGGTGATCCGCCGGACCACCTGGCGCCCACGTCATGAGCTACCTCACTCGGTCTGGGTCCTTTGTTGGCTGGAGGAAGGCGCCGCTATGCCCGACACCCGCAGCGCCGCGACAGCTTCCCTCTGCCGGTTCTGATGCCATTCCTGCCGGCACTCGGGGTGAAGCCACGCATGAGCGTGGCTTGCGGTCCCAAACGGAATGACGGTGTGCCCCTGCCGGTCGGGCTTACCGCACGCGACGCAGTGGCCCGGATTGGATTGGCAGGGATGACGATTGAGCCATTCGACGATGCAGCACTGTAAGGCTTGTGCCTTGGCATCAGCGCGCGACAACCCGCTGTCCTTTCCCCCAGAATCCGGGCCATTGCGGACCAAGGGTATTAGAGGATAGGTCCACCCATCAGAACCCATCGAACATCCGGGCATCATCCGGGGCATCTTCGCGGTCTTTGTGCCCAGCGCGATCGTGCTGCTGCCGATCGCACCGGGCACATGCGTCGCCGAAGGCGGTTCAGAATGCGAACGCGCTTGTCTTCCATATGTCAAAAAACGCGCCCGGCCTCGCTGAGCTCTACCCGTCTTGCATCACAAGATGGTCGGGGCCGACTTCGCGGTAGGTTCGGGCCGGCGGGACGTACCCTGCCGGGCGTATCGGGCTCGGAACCTCGTAGACGGATTCCAGCGGCGGGCGGTGGTGCGCCGGATCGGGAACCGGGACGGCCGCGATCAGGCGGCGCGTATAGTCGTGCGCCGGATTGTCGATGACGGCGGCCCGCGGACCGACCTCGACAATCTCGCCGAGATACATCACCGCGACGCGATGGCTGATCCGCTCGACCACGGCCATGTCGTGGGAGATGAACAGCATTGCCAGGCCCAACTCTTCCTGAAGCTTCATCAGCA
>JAAEOR010000487.1 GCA_024222895.1 Hyphomicrobiales bacterium
CGCATCCTCGATGGTCTCCCCGGGTTCGACGAAGCCGGCAAGGCAGGAGTACATACCCTCGACGAAACGGGTTTGACGGCCAAGCAGGCAGCGTTCGGCGGGACCGGACGCATCAACCGCAAGCATGATCACCACCGGATCGGTGCGCGGAAAGTTTGGCGCGCCGCAGGCCAGGCACTCGCGCCGGTAACCGCCGGCCTTCATTGCCGTCTGTCCGCCGCAGACTCCGCAATACCGATGCCGGATGTTCCAATGGGACAGGCTTCGCGCCTGGGCAAAGGCGCCGAGATGCTCGGTTTCGACGATTCCCTCGATCGCCATGGTTCTCAGATCGACAAGGCTCAGTGCACCTTCGTCGATTATCGCGGTTTCTGGCAGGGTCGCAGCGAGTCGCGGTCCGGCGGCAGTCCAGCCAAGCAGAAGCAGGGCGTCGGCTTTGCCGAAAACCTCGATCTCAGCCCGCGTGAAGAGCGGATCACCGCCATTGCCATCTTTGCTGTCTTTCCTCACGACCGCCAGATCGTGCCGCAGCAGGTAGAGGCGCGCGGCCGGATCATCCAGCGCTTCGGCGAGGGACTCCTCGCTTCGATACTCGCTCCGCCGGTCGATCGGACTGCCGGAAAAGCCGTGGGCATGGCTCGGATCGTCCTTCGGCAGGCCGTGGAAAAGGCTTGTCATGGAATGAGCTTAGTACTACTGAGTCAGAAAGTCGCTGGCACGATTCTCGCAAATCAGTTAGCCGCGGAGATCAGGATAGGCACGCGGAGGACTGACCCATCGCGGCGGGCAGGCTGGGCTGGAAGGCGAGGCCGCCCCTGTCCCGCCGATGTATCGGGAAATCGGCTTGCGTTCGTTCTCATTTTGAGGGACGGATGGGATGCTGGGGTTCCGTAGATGGGACCGTCACGTCCGGAAAAGGGCACCTGACCAGTCGGGGCAGACTTGCGAGGTTCCGATGCGGCACGCCGCCGCCTTTCTTGTTACGCTCGCCGCCGGCGCCGCTATCGCCGCTGAGGCGCAAGTCTCCGTCGAGGAGGCTCTGGCGGACATGATCGAGGTGATCGAGGTGCACGCCCGTCTTGCGCCCGGCGCCATCGAGAGCGGCGGGATCGACCCGGACGTGCTGGCCGCGATGCGCGAGATCCCGCGCCACGAGTTCGTCCCCGACGAGGTCAAGCCCTTCGCCTATCAGGACCGGCCCTTGCCGATCGGCTACGGCCAGACGATCTCGCAACCCTTCATCGTGGCGCTGATGACCGACCTGCTCGACGTCGAGGCCGGCGACAAGGTGCTGGAGATCGGCAC
>JAAEOR010000488.1 GCA_024222895.1 Hyphomicrobiales bacterium
CCCCAACCGCCTCCCAGCATTAGCGCCGCCAGCTGAAAACTCTCAAAACCAGCACACCCCCTGTAGTGCCGACTTTTGAAGCCAGATCCAACAATATCAATGGCTTAGATCACGACCAACCCGCGAGTTGCTTAAGACGGGTTAGCGCCGACGTCACGCCGTCATAGGCGGCACCGGCCACCGCGTCGGTATCGTTGAACGCCACATTGATCTTGATCTCCGGACCGCCGAACAGGGGCGAAAAACCTGGGCTGCCGAGAAGGATCGGCAAACCCGGCCAGGTGGCCGGCATCGCCGGCGTCTCGCCTCCGGGAATGTCGCGGACGCCGAGCGCGTCGGGGCCGCAGCCCTCGGTCGGCGTCAGAACCACCCAGTGACTGTGCCACCTAATGCCGTCATTGGCCGGGTCACCGTCGCCATCCTCGTCGTAAAGCGGGGTATCGTCGAAATCCGGATGGCTGGTCGCCGCCAGTGCCAGAATACCCGTCTTGCCCTCAAATCCGACTGTCGCCGGGTCAAGCGATGTCGGCCACACATAGGAGAGCACCGGCCCGCCGACCGGCTGCGAAATTCGCCAACCCTATCGCCCTTCAATCCAGGTCTCTTGATTTCTTCACCGACTGGTGAATATAATCACGCTATGGCCCGCGCCCGACAATATGACGAAGTGGATGTTCGCCGGAAAACCCTTCAGGCGTTCTGGCAAAAAGGCTATGCTGAGACATCCCTGTCGGACCTGGAGGAGGCCTCCGGTCTCGACCGTCGCCAGCTCTACAACGGCTTCGGCGACAAGCGGGAAATGTTCCTCCTCGCCCTCGACGACTTCGATACCCTCGCCGGTCAGATGTTTCTCGCGCCGCTCGAAGCCGAAGATGCCGGGCTCGACAGCATCCGCGCCTTGTTGAGAACCTTCGTCAAGCTCTCCGGCACCAACGACGGTCGGCTGGGATGCATGGTGTGCAATGGCGCGCGGGAGGAGATTGCCCGCGACGCGGCAGTCGGCCGTCGCCTGGATGATTACTTTGCCCGCATCGAAGCCGCACACCGCAACGCGCTCAGCAAGGCTCGCGATGTCGGTGACCTGTCGTGGTCCGACGACGAAATCATGTCGAAGGCGCGGTTGCTGCTCGGAACCCAGGTCGGCATGTCCGTCCTCTCCCGGGCCGGGCAGGATCAGGTCGTCCTCCGCGACATGGCAGAGGAGGCCCTGAAGATGTTCGACTGACCTCTTTTTTTGCCTATTCTTCACTGATCAGTGAATTATCCTGCATCTGAAACCAAAGGATCCATCCGATGACCCGGACCATTCCGAATCTCACTAAAGCCGCCCTGATGGCGGCCGGTCTGACCCTCCCGCTGGCACCACCCGGCGGAGTCGCCGGCGCCGCCGAGGGACCAGCGACGCCGACCATCTCCGCGGATTTCCCCTTCGAAAAACAGTTCGTCGACGTCCTTGGCGCCGAGATGGCCTATGTCGACCATGGCGAAGGACCTGTCGTGCTGTTCCTGCACGGCAATCCCACGTCGTCCTATCTGTGGCGCAATATCATCCCGTTTGTCGCGGACGATCACCGCGCCATCGCCCTCGATCTGATCGGTATGGGCGACAGCGCCAAGCCTGACATCGGCTACACTTTCCA
>JAAEOR010000489.1 GCA_024222895.1 Hyphomicrobiales bacterium
AGCGACGAACGGTCTATCGGTTCGAGTTCTGCGACCAGGTCATTCAGACGGTCATGGCCGATTGGCTGAGAGAAAGAGCGAGCGCAGAGCTGTCGCCGGCGCTCTACTCCTACCGACCGGGCATGGCGTGCCACCAGGCCGTTCACGCCGCTGCGCATTATCTGGTTCAGCATCGACGCAGCCGATCCGATCCCCACCGCCGTGGCGTCTATGTGCTTCGCCGTGACGTGAAGTCATACTTCGACGCGGTTCCCGTGGCTGATGATGGTCGAGTCTGGATGATCCTGAAGCGGCTCCTCGGCACTGACGGAGATCCGATCGAAATGGAGTTGGTCCAGCGCGCCGTCCGCCCGTTCATTCGCATCGACGATCATAGCGCTCAACTCACTCGGGGGCTACCGACCGGGAGCCCCGTCGCCAACGAGATCGCAAACGTCTACCTGTCGGAAATGGACTGGAAATTAGCCCGGGTCGCCGGCGGCTTCTACGCGCGATACGGTGATGACGTGCTGGCGATGCATGCCGAGCGGACGACCGCCATGGACATGGCCACGACGCTTCACCATGAGTTGGAGGGTTCGGGCCTCTGCTGGAACGAAGAAAAGGGCCTCGATCTCTTCCTGACCGCGGCCGGACGCCCTGATCCGACGGCTGGTCTTTTTTTGCCGGCCGGAGAGTTCGAGTTTCTCGGACATCGGATCGATGGACGCGGAACAGTCAGTTTGCCGGCGAGAAAGACGCGAGCCTTGCTCGGTTCGCTTCGTCGCCGGGCGATGCGCGCGGCCGGTGGAGAGAACAATGCAACGGAGAGGCTCAGACGAATAACAACGGCACTCAATGTTGCTCTCGATCCGCGCGAACCGGCGGCACATCCCGTGGCCAAGGCAATCCGCAATGCTGTGACCGACAGAGGGTATCTGAAGTGGCTCGATCGCGAGATCGCGCTGATCGCCGGCGGTGCTGCCTTCGGATGCCACGGCGTCCGCGCATTGAGACGGGTGAGTCCCCGTGAGCTCCATCAGACCTACGGATTGCGATCGGTAACCGCCATGCGGAACGCGCTGGCGGTCGACGGCTCGCGATGAGCCGGTTCGGAGCGTGGCTGACTGAGACATCGAAAGCTGATGCGCGATTTCCGCGCCTGGAAGAGTGCCTGCTCTTCGGCGGTTTTCCACGCTATCTCTTGCACCGGCTGCGTTTCTTTCTACCGACCATGTATGCACGGTCGCTCGTCCACTTGGCCGAGGTCGCCACCTTCTACTTCCTGCTCCCGGCGCACGATCTTCCCCTGTTGATGCTCGTGATCCTTTTGCATTTCGGGCTGGAGGGTTTCTGGTGGGGCGCTTTGGAGCCCATGCGCTTGCGCATCCGGCAGTTGCGCGCCAACGGGAACATCCGCGCCGCAAATCGGATCGGCACATACTGGCTGAGGCTTTCCGTTCTC
>JAAEOR010000490.1 GCA_024222895.1 Hyphomicrobiales bacterium
GACCGCCGCCTCGACGATGTGGTCCGGGGTCCGAAAGTCCGGCTGGCCGATGCCGAGATTGATGATGTCGCGGCCTTCTGCTGCCAGCGCGTTGGCGCGCGCCAGAACGGCAAAGGCGTTTTCCTCTCCGATGCGATCGAATCCGGCGATCGTCTTCAGCATGGGGCCTCCGGCGCTTGTCGTTGAATGGTCGCATGTCTTGGCTCATAACGCGGGCGGAATCAAATACCGAGCGTAGGCACCAGGATCCGAATAATGGCGAGTCTCGAGGAAAAACGAAGGACCTTTCGCGCCTTGCATGAAACCGGATGTTTCATGCTGCCGAACCCCTTCGACATTGGCAGCGCCCGCTATCTTCAGTCGCGCGGCTTCAAGGCGCTGGCGACCACCAGTGCCGGTGCCGCGTGGAGCCTCGGCTATGCCGACGGAGCCGTGCCGCTCGAGGCGATGCTCGACCATATTCGCGATATCGTCGGTGCCTGCGACGTTCCGGTCAACGCCGACTTCGTCGCCGGCTACGCGGTTCGGCCCGAGGATGTCGCTATCAACGTCAAACGCTGTGTCGAAACCGGAGTTGCCGGATTGTCGATCGAGGATGCGACCGGTGACCGCAACGCACCTCTGTTCGACTTCGGGCTGTCGATCGAGCGGATCGCGGCGGCGCGAACGGCGATCGATGAAACGCGCGCCAATGTCATCCTGGTGGCGCGGGCGGAATGCTACCTCACCGGCCACGAGACGCCACGGGATGAAGCCATCCGTCGGCTTGTCGCGTTTTCCGAGGCCGGGGCCGACTGCCTCTACGCTCCGGGCCCAACGACCGGGGATGACATCACTGCGATCGTTGATGCGATCGCGCCGAAGCCGGTCAACGTGCTGGCCCGCGGTCTTGAAAACTCGACCCTCACCGATCTCGCCGCGCTGGGCGTGCGCCGGGTCAGTGTCGGCGGGCTGGTGGCGCGTATGGCCTGGCGCGGGGTGATCGACTCCGCCGAAGCGCTCGCGGCAGGGCGATTCGATGCCTTCTCCGAAGCCGCGCCGGGCGGTGATCTCGATGCGCTGTTCAACGACACGGAATGGAGAAGCCAATCATGAGCTGGAGTGCGCCCCCCTTGCCACCGCGGGCTGTGATGAGTGGGCGCTATTGCCGACTGGCGCCTTTCTCCGTGGAGGCCCATGCAGCCGATCTGCACGCCGCGTTTGCAGAGGATGGGGAAAACGACCTTTGGCGCTTTCGCGACGTTGGGCCCTTTGCCGATGAGCAGGCGTTTCGCGCCTTCGCTCAGGCAACCATGACATCGGACGATCCGCTGTTCTTCGCGATCCTGGATGCAAATACGGGCAGGGCACTTGGCTCGGCAGCGTTCATGCGAATCACGCCGGCCCATGGGGTGATCGAAGTCGGAACGATCACCTTCTCACCGCGGCTCAA
>JAAEOR010000491.1 GCA_024222895.1 Hyphomicrobiales bacterium
GCTTCTGTAACGGGCGGGGTCGAGTCAATCCCTTTGAGTGATGATCCCCTTCGCCGGGTTCTCGCTTCTGTCCGTGGTCGACGCGGAGGCCGCCACTCGATGGGGTCTGAGAGGACCGGGCCGGCCAATCTATGTTTTGCGCGATTGCCTTGAGGCATCGCAGATCGGATTACGGCCTGACCTGATCCATCGTCCCGGCGAGGGGACTCCACTCGGCGGGTTTCGGTCTCAGTGCCCGCCAAACTTCATTCTGTTCTCCCTTATGCCTTGCCGTAACACTCTAAGCCGCTTGCTCGGCGATGAACGGTGTCCCGTCGGCGAGCATGCGATGCAACACCACCGCAAGCCGGCGGGCGAGCGCCACCTTCGCCTTGCGCATCCCGGCCCGCTTGGCGATCTTCGCCGCCCAGCTCTTCAGCTGCCAACCCTTCACCGGGCGCGTCAGGATCACGTTCGCCGCCTCATAGAGCGCCGTCCTCACCTGCTTGTCTCCGGCCTTCGAGATCCGCCCCGTCACATCGCTCTCGCCCGACTGGTAGCGCTTGGGCGTCAGCCCGAACAACGCCCCCGCGCTCTTCGACGACTTGAGCCGTCCCGGGTCGTCGATCGCCGAGACATAGGTCAGCGCCACAATCACACCGACGCCGGGCGCCGTCATCAAGAGACGGGCCCGTCGGTCCTCGCGCGCCGTCTCCCGAACCCGCTTGTCGAGAACCCGAAACTCATCCATCAACACCGCCCGCGCCCGCAGCAAAGACCCGGTAACCGCCTGCAATGCCGGATGACTTTCCACCAGCTCGCCGATCCGAGCCTCGAAGGTCGTCGGCGTCACCTTGCCGACCTTGAGGCCAAAGCCCCGCAGCACCCCGCGCAAGCTCATCTCGACGTCGTGCAGCTTGCCCTGCAAGAGCTTGCGCGCCGTCAGCAGCGCTCGCACCTCCTGCGCCGAGATCGACTTGCAGTGCACCGGCTTGAACCAGCCCAGCCGCATCAACTGGGCGATCCCCCACGCGTCCTTGCGGTCCGTCTTCACCGGCATCGTCTTGAAGGCAGCGCGAACATGCCGCGTCTCGATCAGCTCCGCCTCGAGACCCGCGGACCGCAGACCCGCGTAAAGCCATTGCGACAGGGGACCAGCCTCAAGCCCGATCCGCGCCACATCTCGCCCAAACGCCGAAAACCAGGCGATCAGCGCTTCAGGCGTGCTCGCAACCTTGCCTTCCCGGACAACCGCTCCAGACGCGTCCACCACGCAAAC
>JAAEOR010000492.1 GCA_024222895.1 Hyphomicrobiales bacterium
CCTCTCGTCCGGCGCTTTCACACGCTCGCGCGGTCCGCGGGCCGTATGCTTTTGCTAACCAATCTCTACGGCCCGACCGAGGCGACGATAGACGTCACCTACTATGACACCACCGGCGACGAGGACAACATTCCGATCGGCACACCGATCGCAAACACGCAATGTTATGTGGTGGATACAAACATCTCACCGCAGCCAGTTGGTGCTGCCGGCGAACTTCTGATTGGCGGTGTGCAGGTTGCCGACGGTTACATCAGTCGACCGGATTTGACCGCGGAGAGGTTCATCGCCGATCCATTTTCGGATTCGCCGGGTGCTCGTCTTTATCGGACAGGGGATCTCGCTCGCTGGCGCCCGGACGGCAAGCTGGAGTACCTGGGTCGCAACGATTGCCAGGTGAAGATTCGCGGTATGAGGGTTGAGCTCGGCGAGATCGAAGCAGCGCTCTCGGATTGTGACGGTGTTGCTCAGGCGGCTGTTGCCACGCGTCGGGGCAGCAGCGATGATACTCGTCTCGTGGCGTATGTGGTCCCTCAAGGTCTTCCTGACGAAGCCGCACTCGACAGCAACAGCGGGGAAGACACGGCGCTCCGGATCCTCGAGCTTGGTGAGAGCGTGGACCCGGAAGCCTTGCGCAGCAGTTTGCTGCGTACCTTGCCCGAACACATGGTGCCAACGGAATTCATCGGCTTGAGAAAGCTGCCCCTGACGCCATCTGGCAAGGCGGATCGCAACGCGCTTCCAGACGTTCTGGCGACCCTGCCGCGGGCCATGTTCACGGCACCTCGCGGCGAAAAGGAAACGATTATCGCCGCCGTCTTTGTCGAACTCTTGGATCTACCGGCAATAGGCGCTGCCGACAGCTTCTTCGATCTTGGCGGCCATTCCCTGCTTGCATTACGGTTGGTCGCACGAATCGCCGAGGAGTGCGGCGTCAACATTCCCGTTCGCGCCGTGTTTGAGAATCCGACCGTACGAGGGCTGGCCCTGGCGCTCGAGAACCACCAACCGGATGCCTATCGGCCACTGATTTCGTTCGCCGAACCGACGCGTGGATCTACCGCGGCGACTGACTTGCCCTTTCTTTTTTGCGTCCATCCAGGTTCCGGTCACGCTCTCATGTATGAGCGCCTCGTAGAGCCTCTTTCGCAGGTCGCGTGCGTCGTCGGGATCCAAGCGCGAGGCTTGGCCGCGGGAGAAGACTCTTTCACGACTTATGACGAGATGGTGTCCGCTTATCACGACGCAATCAAACAAAAGGCGGCAGGCGCCCCGTTCTACCTGTTGGGTTGGTCTCTCGGTGGCTATGTGGCTCACGACATTGCCGGCCGTGTGGCTGTAGAGGATGACGCGATGAAGGGGCTTGTGATTCTCGACAGCGTTGACCAGTGGCGCTCTGCATTCCCGGATGAGGCGAGCGCTCTGGATGAAACCAGGCACGACTTCGACAAGTGGTTGCGAGGGTTGCTGATGGACTTCTATCCCGAGGCAGAGGAACGCTTTGACAGAGCAACAGGGCGTGCCGATCGGCTCCGCGTTTTCTACGACTCCGCGGTCGCTGGCGCCGATATCGAGGCCGGCGCGATCCCGGACGATCCGGAGATTCTCGCCCGATTCTTTGAGAACTGGCACCGGCTTAACCACCTCCTGCAGCAGCGTCCGGCGTCATCGCATTACCCGGGGCGGACGCTCCTGGTTCGTGCATCGGACACAGTGAAGGTTGTTGCTGATCCGACCTTCTATTGGTCTGAAGTCAGCGGGCAGGTTGAAGCGCTGGATCTGGCGTACACGCACACGCAACTCATGCGGCCCGAGCCGGCTTCACTTGTCGCCGACGCTTTGGAGCATTGGATGACCGCTGAGACAGCGCAACGGGCGCGTTCCGGGTCCCGTCCGCTCAGACAGCCGGCTTCGATCGACGAATACACCGGGGCACTCGAAGAGAGGACGGAGCGTCCGCGAGCGGGAAACCGACAGTCGGAAGCGTTGGGGGTGGCACGAATTGGGCCGGAGGGATAGCCGCGAAGACCATCGGTTTCGCGGATCTGTCGGATTGAAACGTACAATTCACGAACGATGGTTGGCGCCAGTTGAACATGATGACGGGCCCAGTCTGGACGGATTGAAGTCCGGAGACGTTCACCTTTGGCACGCAACACCGGGTGATATCCTCGGTCGTTCAAGCCACGACCGACATTTTCGCCTGCTCGCCGACAACGAGTTGGCGCGGTACAGGCGCTATCATTTCGATCGCGACCGGGATCTTTATCTGGCTGCGCGGGTCCTGCTTCGGACGGCACTCTCGCGTTACGTCTCTGTCAGTCCGGCTGATTGGGTCTTTTCACAGAACGCCTTCGGGAAGCCCGA
>JAAEOR010000493.1 GCA_024222895.1 Hyphomicrobiales bacterium
GGAATCCTGCAAACGGCGTGCGGCTTCCCGGGCCAGGGTCGTCTTGCCGATGCCGCCCGCGCCCTCCAATTGGAAGAGCCGGCCGCTGATGACCCCGGTCGCGCCCATCTCTTTGAGGCCCGCGACCAGCTTTTCGAGCTCCCGTTCCCGGCCCACGAAGAGCCCGGCCGCCGGCGCCCGCTCCGTCACGGTTTCTTTGCTTTTGGGCGCGGGCTCGCCGGCCCGCGGGCCGGGTGCTTTGTCCACCGGCGGGGCGCCCGCTTTGCCCTCCGGGCTTCCGGGCCGGTTCCGGTTGCGCAGGAATTTCAGGAGGAAGCGGGCGGAAACCCGTGCGGCGAAGCTCCGGAAAGTGTCGTCTTTTTCGAGGTCCCCGTGATCGGCCACCCCCTTGGCCACGATCATGGGTACGCCCTCCACCCCGGCCACCATCCCGATGGCCGCCGCCTCCATTTCCAACCCGATCGTTTTGCGAACCAACTTGGACAACCGATCGAATACGCGCCCGTCTTCCACGACCCGGTTCCCCGTGGCTATGGGTCCCACGCGTACCCGGAAGGGCGGATCTTCGGGCGGACCATCGGGATACAGGAGCTCCTGTTCCCGCATATGAGCCATGCCCGCCTTGGTGAGCGCCAGCCCTTTGGCGGTTACCCATTTTTTGGACCTGAGACTACGAATCACCACGGCCCATTGGGGGCATTTTTGTTTGCGGTCCCGGTGCTCTTGCGGCGCCGGATAACCCGCGACGAGCTGTTCCATGACCCAAATTTGCCGGCGCGCCAAACTGGGCGGCCTGTCCCGGGCCAGGTCCGCACAAAAAGACGGAGAGAGCTGTTCCACTTCCAGCTTCCAGCGAGGATCGAGGTGGTAGGTGCGGATATCGTGCCGGATCTCCTCGACCCGAACCCCATCCTTATCAACGAAGGCCTTCATCTTCCCGTCATCGTATTGGAACACCCGGTCGGCCACAATGACATCACCGAGTGCGACCTTGCCCCTGCGCCCGGCACAGATGCCGCACATGGCCAGGAACTTGGGGCGCAACTCCCGGACCAGGCGTCCCGCGGCCTGTGCGGCGGCCAGGCCTCCCATTTCGGGCGCTTGGGCCAGGGCCAGTCTCATGACGCGGTTGTCCCCGGACGCGTATGGGCGCACCCGGAAGGTGAAACCGGAAGAGTCCAAGCGGTCCGTCCAGGAGCCCAGGGCTCCTTCCTCGACGGCCAGGACCGCCTTGTATTCATCCACGAGCGCGGTGAGCACCACCACGTCTACCCCATCCCCATCAGGGGCGGGTTCCGGGACCCTTTGCGCCACGGGCTCGGGTTCCGGGCTTTGGCTGTCCTCCAATCGAATATTCTTGTCTTTGAATTTGACCAGGGTGTCTTGGAGAATCCGGAACCCGTTGGGCTCGTATAAGCTGACCGGTTTGAGGTGCCCGTATTTGAAGGGCGGCTCGCAAGGGGCCAACAGGGCCGGGATGGCAAAAACACCGCCCTCCGGAAGTCGCTCCTGTTTTTTCCACGCCCAGGCCAGCTCTCTTTGATGGGCGCCCTCTTTTTGGGTTTCAGAAGAGAGGCAAATGATGGCCAGCTCCGCCCGGTCCAGGGCCTTTCGGGTTTCCAGCTCCGGTTCCTGGCCGGGAAGAATGCGTTCTTCTTTCATCCAGGTCCGGAAGCCGGCGGTATTGAGCCGTTGGCTCAAGAGGCGCGCCTTTTGGGTATCTTTTTCGGCATAGGCAATGAATATTCCGGAAGACAATGGGCGCCTCGAGAAAGGGTATCCTTCAAGGGCTGATCCTAGCGGAAATCTCCCAGCCTGTCGAGGGGAAAAGGGGCCAAGGCCCGGGGAGCGACCTTGGGGTCGGCCTTCAGTTGTTTGGCCGCATTTTCCATGAGCTCCCTTGCGGTAACTGTATCCGCGGTGCGGTAGGGATCGGCCAGTTCGAAGACATCCATCAGGAAGGCCGAGGTCCGTGTTGCTTTGTCCCGCTCGAGCTCAGCCCGGTCTCGTTCTTCTTCCGCCCGGACACGGGCCTGAAAGGTCTGGCGCTGCTGGAAGGTCATTGCGGCGGCAAAGGCGATGATCAGGAGCAGGCCCAGGGCGGAAATGACCACACCGAAGCGATGGCGTGTGATGAACTTGCCGGTCCGGTAACGGACAGTATCTTTTCCGGCCCGAACCGGAAATCCGTTCAGGTGTCGTGCGAGATCATCGTTGAACTGCTCCACGGAGGCATAACGACGTCCGGGTTCCTTGCGAAGCGCCATGAGCACGATGTTGTCCAGGTCACCCGCGAGCCGGGGTTCAAATGCTACCTGTTCCCCTTCCGTTTGTTCCCCTTCCGTTTGTCCCCTTCCGTTTCTTCCTCATCGAACGGTTGGGAGAATAGGTACAAGGGCTTCGGTATTGCGACCGGCAAGCGGCCAACCAAGAATGAAAGGGGGAAAAAACCAGGCACGAACCATTCCCAGGCAAGACCCCCGAAGCCACCGCCCGACCGCCCGACCGCCCGGTGCGGACTTGACCTAATGGGAAGAAAGCGGATATGATGAATACAAGGTCGTTGGCCCATGACTCTCAATACGAGGATTGAAATGACCATACTTAGCGCTCCGGCACGCGAAGAAGACGAGATTTATTACCCTGAAACCGATGGAAAGCCCATGGCAGAAAGTGATTTTCAACACGGACCACTCTCCTATCTGGTGAGTGCCCTCGCCTACTACTATAAGCCTATCGATGACGTTTACGTTTCAGGTAACCTGTTGATCTATTACGTGAAAGGGAATCCCAGGATGGTCATTGCCCCGGATGTGTTCGTGGTCTTCGAGGTGCCCAAGAAAAAACGGCGGATCTACCGGACCTGGGTCGAAGGGAAGGGGCCGGACCTGGTCATCGAGATTACTTCCAAGAGCACGCAGGTCCAGGATGAAACCAAGAAGCCGGAAATCTACCGGTCCCTGGGTGTCACGGAATATTACCAATACGACCCTACGGGTGACTACATCGAGTTGGGTCTCAAGGGGCGGAGCTTGAATGACCGGGGGGAGTATGAGCCCATTCCATTCGAGTTCATGTCCGGTAAGGGCAAATCCGGAAAATACATGAAAAGCAACCTGATGGATTTGCTCTTGGTTATGGAAGGAAAGCGATTAAGGGTCTACGATCCCCTGAGTGATCGATACCTTTGGACCTATGAAGAATCACAAGAGAAGATACAGGAACAGGACGAAGCGTTGCGCGAAAAAGACAAGGCGCTTCGCGAAAAGGATGAGGAGATCTGCCGGGCGGAGTTGGTAATCCACGAGGTGGAAGAGCAGGTTCGGGCCGCGGAAGAGCAGGCTCGGACCGAAGCCCGGGAGCGCCGAAACGCGGAAGAGCAGGTTCGGGCCGCGGAAGAGCAGGCTCGGACCGAAGCCCGGGAGCGCCGAAA
>JAAEOR010000494.1 GCA_024222895.1 Hyphomicrobiales bacterium
AGGAATCACTCCAAATTAAGTGAACGATCGGACTTTCTGGGTGAGATGGTGTAATTCCATTCGGGATGGAAGCTGTCGCCAGTGATGGCAAGGGTACGCATTTCGGCGTCGTTGATCTTGATGCCCTTGGCGTAGTCGGTGGTGTCGAGTTCGCAAGCGACCTTGAGGCCTTTGGCGGTAGTGGTGGCGGCGATGAGTTCGACGATGGCCATTCGGCTGGTAAGTGGCTTGGCGCGCCAATTCTGCGAGATATGGCAGAAGAGGCGGTGCTCGATCTTGTTCCACTTCGAGGTGCCGGGAGGATAATGGCAGACGGTGAGGGTCAGCCCGGTCTCGTCGGCGAGCCTCTGGAGTTCGATCTTCCACAGGCGGGTTCGGGCGCCGTTGGAGCCGCCGCAATCAGCGGTGATCATCAGGCGGTCGGCGCCCGGGTAGCGCTCGCGTCCCATCTTTTGAAGCCAGCAGCGGATGGCGTTGACGGCGAATTGCGCCGTGTCGTGCGTGACGCCGACACTCACCCAGCCGCTGTCGTCGGTCACGTCGTAGACGCCGTAAGGGATCGCCTTGCCCAGGGTCTTGTCGGCGAAGTCGTGGACCTTGACCCGCTGGGGTGATCGCTGAGGCCGGTAGTCGGTGCCGCCATTCTTGAAATTGCCGATGAGTTCCTTCTTCTTGGTGTCGACGGAGATAACCGGCTGCTGCGCCATCTGAAACTCCACTACACAGGTGTTGATGTGCTGGAACTGTGCATCTCGATCGGGATTTTGGCGACCTTCCTCGGCCTTGGCATTGCCCTGACGGCTGTAGCCGACTTGCCTCAGCAGTCGCCCAACGGTCTGCGGCGACAGCTTGTGTCCCATCGACTGCAACGTAGCCGCCAGCTTCGCGTGGCTCTTCGACACCCATTTCAGCGGCCGCTCCGGATCGCCCAACGTTGCCGGCTCAACCAAATGCAGCAGGTCGCGCAGCAAGCTGGCATCAAGGTCGCACAGCTTCTTGCGGCCGCCTCCCGGACGGCGCGCCCGCCCGTCCAACACGGCTCCTGCGGCGAGGTCCTTCAGTCCGCGACCAATCGTGCTCGGAGCAATCCCCGTCGCTCGCGCAACCACAGCTATGCCGCCATAGCCCAACGCATGAGCCTGCGCCGCCGCATACAACCGCCGCCCACGTTCGTTCAGATGAGGCCGCAGTACCGTATAGTCGTAGCGAATCGTCTGTTCATCAATCATGGCCTCTTGCTACACCGCGAAGCTGCTCAGCGGAATCCTCAGCCGATATCCGACCCGATCGATTCAAGTATTTTGGTCGGCCCCCTTACCTTGCCTAAGCGATGCCTAAGCGCATGATATTACTCCCCTTGTTTGACGTTCAGTTTCTAACCTTTCACGTAGTATATCAAACTATAGAAAGCTGTCGCGGTAATGCAAATTCGATCCTGACCGCTGATCGATGCGCCGACGGAGCGGAAGGGCGTGAACAGGCGCCGGCGTGAGTCGGGTTCGACTTGACGGTCTCGCGATCCGCCCCCACTGGTGCGCCATGATACCCTTGGTATGAGCTGGCGCGAGAGGTTTGACGTGGGCGATCGGTCGACACCGAATCTGTCGATTTGGGACAAAGGCGACTTCCATTTTCCGGATTCCGGCTGCTTGACGGGGGTGACGGAGGTGGATCTGGCGGTGGTGGGAGGCGGTATCGTCGGACTTTCGGTAGCGCTTGCCGCTGCTACCGCCGGGGTTTCGGTTGCCGTTCTGGAGGGGCAGCGTGTGGCCGCTGGTGCCAGCGGCCGCAGCAGCGGATTTGTTGTTCCCGCGTTGCGTACGCTCCCCCGAGGCCAATCACTGGCCGATGCTCTTGGCGAGGAGAAGGCGCGGCGGTTCCGCCATCTGGTCGCCGGCTCGGCGCGTGGGGTGTTCGATCTGATCGATCGTCACGGCTTACAGGTTCCCACGGCGCGCGCCGGCTGGGTTGTCGCGGCACATACGCCCGATGCTATCACTCGCCTGGGGTCCGACGCCTCAGACAACGTTACTGTCCTCTCGGTCGAGGAGATCCGCAGGCTCACCGGTATTGCCGGCTGGTATGGCGGTGTCGTCTACGGCGACGGTGGTGCTGTCGACCCGGCGGCCTACGCGCGTGGCCTGGCAGCGGCAGCGACAAAAGCCGGGGCGCTCATCCGGGAGCATTGTCCGGTGATGGCGCTGCATGTGAATGCAGACGAACGGGTCGCGCTCGATTGGAGCGGCGGTCAGGTGCGCGCCCGCCATGTGGTGGTCGCCACGAACGGTATGCGACCGCCGTTGCCGGACCTCGCCGATGCTGTGGTCCCGGTGGCGATTTACCAGATGGTCACTGTTCCGTTGCCGCTGCCCATACGCCAGGCGGTCCTTGGTGGGGGGCATGTGGTCACTGACACCCGGCGCAATTCCGTCGCATTGCGTTGGACGCCGGATGGCCGGCTACTGACCGGCGGTCTGATCGGACCGTCTCTCGGTTCCGGAGTGCGCGCCGCGGCACATTTTTACGAGCGGCGTCTTGCCCGGTTCCTTGATCCGGCGTTGCGCGAGACTGGGCTCACGCCAGAGATTCTCAGGGCCGATCAGGTGTGGAGCGGCCGTATCGCCCTCACTGGTACCGGTCTGCCCTTCGTCTATCAGGCAGCGCCCGCGACCACTGCAATCGTGGCATGCAATGGGCGCGGTATTGCTCTCGGTACAGCGCTCGGGATGGAGGTTGGGCGGTTCGTCGCCGCTGGATTGGGTAGTGCCCGCGGTGAGGTCGACCTCGAAGCCCTTCCGGTGCCCACTTGCACGCCTCGGGCGCGACCGATTCGGCACCTGGCCGGCCTCGGAAGTCGTTTGCGAATGCCCGTCGCCCAGCTTCTCGATGCGCGCGAGGTCCGGCAGGCGGCGCGCTTACAGAAGGAGAAGGCGTGAGCGGGACAGCCGGCGCGGCGGCTTTCGTGGTTTTATAGTCCGTGGAACATGCGTCGCCGGCCGTCAGTCCTTGTTGCGAATGGCCGGGCTGATCGACGGTTTTTCCGGGTCGCGCGAAATGCCTAGACGCAGAGGCGTCGCGGCGAACGCGGCGAAGAACTCCGCGAGGCCGATGGCGACGACGGCAAAAAGACGCTCCCCAAGATCGATGGTCGCTGCCGCAGGGTCACCATAGTAGCCGCTGTCGTCGGCCTGGAAAATCGGTGGCCAGGCCGCCCCGGCTGCAGTGATCGGATCGTCTTCATCGCCCGGGATCAACCAGGGCTGGACGGTGCGCGGCGGCAGGCCTTTCTTGGCTCGAGTGATGCGTGTCACGGCCTCATTGTCATGCGACCGCAAATGCATGAACAGCGCGGTCTCGAACTCGCATGCATGGCCGACACGGTTGAGCGCCCCCGACAGCATCGGCGCCCATGTCGCCTCGCTCGGGGCAAAATAGTCTATTGCCGCCGCCGGCAGGCCGTCCGTCACCAGTTCACCGACGGCTGCGCGCAGCGGCGCCGAGTTGCCGCCATGGCCGTTGACGAAGACGACGCGAGGGAAGCCGCTGGCGACGATCGCGGCCGCCGTTTCCCCGACGATCATCTGGAATGTCGTCAACCGCAGGCTGAGGGTTCCCGGCCTGCTGAGATGATGTGGCGAAAAGCCGACGGAGAGTTCGGGCGCAACGAGCACGGTCGCGCTGGTCAGCTCCGCTGCCGCCTTTGTGACCGCTGTGCTAAGCACGATGTCGGTGTTGACCGGAAGGTGCGGGCCGTGTTGCTCGATGGCGCCGACCGGAACCGCGACGATCGAGTCGGCGTCACGGGCTAGGGCGACCTCTGAATCGGTCATCTCTTGCCACAATACGGTGCGTGGTTTGGTCACTGTGCAAGGTGCTCCGTTGCGGATTCGATAGGATGACCAGCGATCTTCGTGACGTGGCCAAGAAATTATCGCCGACGCATCACTCTGTCACCCAGCCGCAATTACCGTCACAGCAAGAGCCCTGACCGGGGGTCGGAAATCAGTGACGTCAACAGCCCCTGCCGGGTGTGTTCATTGTGCTGGATCAGCGCCTGGCGTGCCTTCTCGCCGGAACGATTCTTCAAGAAACCAACTATTCGCTTGTGGTCCTGGTTGGTCTCGGGATTCACATCGCGAATATTCGCACCCATGTAGAAGAGCCGTGTCGCCTCCTCCAGATGCGCGACAACCAGTTTTGCGAGCCGGCCGACGCCGGAGCCGCGCGCGATCGCGGAATGAAAATCGAGGTTGGCTTGAATGAAAGCCTCAACGCTTGGAGTCTCGCCCGGCGTATAGGACGCGTCGGAAAGCTCTTGGAGTGCGGCGATGTCCTCGTCCGGCATGTTCACGGCAGCCAGCTCCGCAGCTGCCCCCTCGATGGCACCTCGCACTGCAAAAAGGTCGTTGATGTCTTTCACGGCGACCGGCGTGATACGGTATCCGCGTCGCGGAAACGACTTAACGAATCCCTCCAGAGCGAGCCGTGCCAAAGCCTCTCGCACCGGCGTCTTGCTCATTTCCAGCCGATGGGCCAACTCCTGCTCAGACACTTCAAGTCCGAGCGGCAGTTCGCAGGTTATGATTTTACGCCTGATGATCGCATACGCCTGATCCGTGAGGGAGGGCGCCCTGGGAGCCGGTGGTCTCGTTGTGGCCGTGCTTTTCTTGGTGGCCGAGTGCAACGGCGTCTCCACTGGCTTTCCACGCCGAGGAACTGGCGGGGAGGTTATGTTTTCCACCTCCGACGCAGGTCGGGCGAACGCGCTACGCGCCGCCGAAAAGGCGCCTGGGACAGCTTAACGTCGGGACGACGGTATCATATTACGTGACATATTAGTTTGCCGGCAGCCGGATCAACCCCCGACGAGTGAATCTTGTGCGAAAGCCCGGCTATCTCGCTCCGAGGCCGCGATCCGACCCGGGACGATTCCTCGATGGCACGCGGACTGGCACTGCGCGCTGCCATGGTCGCCGATGTCCCCGGATACAGCGCCGCGCCAGTTTCGGTGATCCGCGTCCAGATCTCGTAACCGCCACGGCTCAGACGGTCAAGCGCCATTGAGAGACCAGTCGTAGTCGGTCCCGCTGATGCGTGAGAAGCCCGCGAGTTGACCGGCCAGGGGTTCGGCCGCGAGACCGCGAAGATGCTGGATGACGCCGGCGTCGCTTGAGCCGAAGTCTTCTTTGAACCACCGGTAGAGGCTCGAAACCCTCAGGGATCGGCCGCGCCGTATCGTCGTGCCCCTTGGATGGTTCACATACGCGCGAGCCGCAGCGTCGAGATCAGCGTTCAGTGTCTCCGCCTGCCATGCCCGCGGCTGCAGGTTCGGACATCCGATCGAGGCACAGTTGACGGCATAATGGACGCGGGGATCGCGGAATGTCGGGCGCATCGTACCGTGTTCGATGTCATCAAGGGACATCGGTGCGCCTTCGATCTCGACCAGCTTGGTACGCCACGGGCCCGAAAATGCCTTCAGGTCGAAGCCGGTGCCAGTGCTCTTGATATTCTTGATCGAGCGGACGGGATAGGCGCCCAGCACGACCCGCAGGGTCAATGCGTTATAAAGATTGGTCCAGTAGGTAAACGCCGCCGAAGCCTGGAGCGTCGATGGGCGCTGTTCCGATTGGGTTGCAATGAACGCGTTCAGCGCGGTCAGGTCTCCGCCATTCTTCTTCCAGGCGGCGTAGCGGACGCGGGCTATGCCGTCGTCGCCGACGACGACGTAACGGGAAAGCAGGTCGTCATAAGCCGCCATCGAGTCGGCGGAACTGGCACGCGATCGCGTCGCCAAGGGTGGCGAAAGTGTCGCGACAGCGATCGCGGCTGTGCCGAGCAACACTTCGCGTCGGGAAAGTTGTGTCAATCGATACCCTCCGAAGCGCGTGCCGAAGGCGCTCGCCATTCAGCCGTTGAGTGTCCAGATCCCCGGGCCATCGCGAAAACCCTCCAGTGTCCTCACACCATGCCGCGACGGCCCATCACAAGCGATTCAAAGCAAAGTGAATCACCTCGAGCGGAAAATCGGGTGCATCATCGACATGACCAACGGCCGTCGGCCGGGCTTTTCCGCTTCTCAGACTACGCCGGAGAGCTTCAATGGTGTATTCGACGCCCTGCGAGCCCGGCGTATAATCCCGGCCTGACCCCGGCAACCGTCGGCCTGGGCAAGTGATTTTCATGGGGATCGGATGGCGAAGGAATGTATCATATGCGTGGCGATTACCGGCTCGCTTCCGCAGAAGTCGAACAATCCGGCGGTGCCGATCAGCGTTGCCGAACAGATCGAAAGCACCCAGCAGGCCTTCGAGGCCGGTGCTGCGATCTGCCATGCCCATGTGAGGAGCCCGGATGGCTCACCGACGTCGGACCCCTCATTGTTCGCCGAGCTGAAAGCGGGGATCGAGCGACACTGCCCCGGGATGGTCACCCAGTTCTCGACGGGAGGGAGAACAGCTTCGGGACGACAGCGTGGGGAGATGCTGGCGCTGCAGCCGGACATGGCGTCGCTCAGCGTCGGATCCAACAACTTTCCCAATCGGGTCTATGCAAACGAGCCGGATCTGGTGGACTGGCTCGCCGGCGAAATGCGCTCCCTCGAAATCAAGCCGGAGATCGAGGCCTTCGATCTCTCGCATATTTTTCAGGCGGCGGCGATGTTTCGCGACGGACGATTGCGGGGTAAGCCGTATGTTCAATTCGTCATGGGCGTGAAGAATGCCATGCCGGCCGACCGGGAGGTCTTCGACTTCTATATCCGCACGGTCGATCGTCTGATGCCCGGCGCCGAGTGGTGTGCTGCCGGGATCGGCCGCCATCAGCTGGAAGTCAATGAATGGTCGGTCGCTCACGGCGGCAACGCCCGTACCGGTCTTGAAGACAACGTTCGGCTTGATCGCACGACCCTGGCGCCTTCCAATGCCGCGCTGGTACGGCGGGTGGTCGAACTCTGCGACCGCTACGAGCGCCCTGTTGCAACGCCGGCACAGGCGCGGCGGATTCTCGGGCTGCGACCGCGCACCGGGACGCCCGACTGACGGTCAGCGGTGCCGACCGGTGGACGTGTCCTCGGCACTCACACTGCGAAACAGGCGACTCGCGTCCCGCCTTTCTTCTCCAGATCCGGACGCTCGGCGCGGCATCGGTCGAGCGCGATCGGGCAACGCGGCTGAAAGGCGCAGCCGGCGGGCGGATCGATGGGCGATGGCGGTTCCCCTTTGATCGGGATTCGCTGTTTGTCGCGGGTCGGGTCTGCGACTGGAGACGCCGACAACAAGGCGCGAGTGTAGGGGTGTTGCTGGTCGTTGAAGATCGCGTCGCGCGACCCGTACTCGACGACGCGGCCGAGATACATGACCAGCACATCGTCGGCGATGTGGCGAACGACCGAAAGTGCATGGCTGATGAACAGGTAGGCAAGATCGAAGTCCGACTGGAGGTCGACGAGAATATTGAGGACCTGCGCCTGAACAGAGAGGTCAAGCGCCGACACCGGTTCGTCGAGGATCAGGATCTGTGGCCTGAGCATAAGGGCGCGGGCGATGGAAATCCGCTGGCGCTGGCCGCCCGAGAACATGTGTGGGTAGCGATCATAGTGTTCCGGCCGCAGGCCGACGCGCTTCAACATGTCCCGAGCGGCCTGGCGACGAGCCTCGCGCGGCATCTCCGGCTGGTTGAGGATGAGTGGTTCCTCAAGGATCGAACCTGCCCTCTGACGTGGGCTGAGCGAGCCATAGGGATCCTGGAACACGATCTGGACGTGGCTGCGCAGTCGCTGCAGGGTTTGACGATCGGCGCCGACGATCGGTTCCCCCTCGATCCGGAATGAGCCCGATGTCGGCGGTTCGATCATAGTGATCACCCGCGCCAGGGTCGACTTGCCGCAGCCCGACTCGCCGACCACGGCAAGCGTCTTTCCGGGGCTCAGCGACAAGCTGACGCCGTCCAGGGCCTTGACCGTAGCCTCACCGGAGAACATGCCACGGGACACCCGATAGTGCCTCGCCAGATCCTCGACCTCCAGCACCGGGCCGCTGGAATTCTCGACCAGGGTCATGCCGGTATCTGATCCGCGGAGTTCGGTTGACCGCGCGGCTTGCCGTCTTCAAGCGGGTGGTGGCAGAGGGCCTGGCCGTTCTCGGCTCCCTGGCGCGGTGGCGGATGGGTGGTGCAGATCTCGGTCATGTATTGGCATCGCGGCGCAAAGAGACAGTTGGGCGGACGATCGAACATCCCGGGGACGACGCCACCGATCGACGGTAGTTTCTTGCCATTGGCGCGCTCGGGCAGGGCGGCGAGAAGCGCGCTGGTGTAGGGATGATGCGGATCGCTGAACAAGCCACGCACATCCTGTTCTTCAACCTTCTGGCCGGCATAGAACACGCAAACCCGTTCCGCCGTCTCGGCGACAACGCCCATGTCATGGGTGATGAGGATCATTGCAGTGCCCGTCTCCCTCTCGAGTTCGAGCAACAGGTCGAGGATCTGTGCCTGGATCGTCACGTCGAGCGCGGTTGTTGGTTCATCTGCAATGATCAGTTTAGGGCCGCAGGCCAGCGCGGTTGCTATCATCACCCGTTGGTTCATTCCGCCGGAAAGCTGATGTGGAAAGGCGCTGAGTCGCCGCTCCGGATCGGGTATGCCTACTGAGGTCAGCAGCTTGACGGCGCGTTCCTGCCGCTCAGTTCGTGACAGATCGAGGTGCTGTTTCAGGGCTTCCCTGATCTGGAATCCGACTGTGAAACAGGGATTGAGGCTCGACATCGGTTCCTGGAAGATCATCGCGATGTCTTTGCCGATGATGTCGCGCCGCGCTCGTGGTTGCAATGCCAGTAGGTCGAGTCCGTTGAAGGTGACACGTTCTGCTGCAACCGTGACTCCCTCCGGCAACAGACCCATGACCGCGAGCATGGCAACCGATTTTCCCGACCCGGATTCGCCGACAATTGCGAGCACCTCGCCGGCGTCGACGGTCAGAGAGACGCCATCGACCGCCTTGAAGGCGCCGTAGGTGGTCTCGAAGGAAACAGTCAGGTCCTCGATCTGCAGAAGCGCCATGATCAGCTCCGCTTCAATCGTGGATCGAGGGCGTCTCGCAAGCCGTCGCCGACGAGGTTGATGGACAGGACGGTGATCAGAATGGCGAGCCCTGGAAGGGTCACGACCCACCAGGCGCGCAAAATAAACTCTCGTGATTCAGCCAGCATCGTTCCCCATTCCGGTGTCGGCGGCTGCGCTCCCATTCCGAGAAACCCGAGAGCGGCAGCATCGAGGATCGCCGTCGAAAAGGAGAGAGTTGCCTGAACGATCAAGGGGGAGAGGCAGTTCGGCAGGATGGTTCGGGTCATCAGGCGCAATGGGCCGGCGCCAGCGACCCGGGCGGCAACGACATAGTCCTTGGTCTTCTCGCCGATCACCGAAGCGCGCGTCAGGCGGACAAAATGCGGTTGCAGGACCAGGGCGATGGCGATCATGGCGTTCCGCAACCCGGGGCCGAGGATTGCAACCAGGACCAGCGCCAGAAGGAGCGATGGAAACGCAAGGATCACATCCATCACCCGCATGATCAGGGCGTCGACGCGTCCGCCGACGAAACCCGCCACCAGACCGAGGGTGATCCCGCCAAGCAGCGCCAGGGTGACAACGACGAGCCCGATAAACAGCGAGAAGCGGGCTCCGAAGATCAGCCGCGACAGGATATCCCGGCCGACCGGGTCGGTGCCGAGAAGGTAGGTCGCCGAACCACCCGCCTCCCAGAAGGGGGGCAGAAGCAAGGCATCGCGGTTCTGTTGCGTCGGGTCGTGCGGCGCGATCAGTGGCGCGAAGATCGCGACGGCGACGAGGGCGAGGAAGACGAACAGTGCGAAGGTGGCTGTGCGGTTGGTGGAGAAATAAGCCCAGAATTCGGCAAAGCTGCTGCGTCGCCCGCCATCAAGTTCCTCAACGGCATCTTCGACATTGAGTTCCTCGGTATGGACCATGATGTCTCAGTGCCTCCGGATCCGCGGGTTGATGAGGCTGTAGAGAAGGTCGACGAACAGGTTCACTGCCATGACCAGGCCGGCGATCAGAAGGAGACCGCCCTGGACAACGGGGTAGTCACGCTTGAACACCGAATCAACCATCCACTTGCCGACGCCCGGCCACGAGAAGATCGTCTCAGTGAGAATAGCGCCCGCCAGCAGAACCCCGGTCTGCAGCCCGATCACAGTGATCACTGGAATGAGCGCGTTGCGTAGTGCGTGCAGCCCGACCACGCGCAGAGGGGGCAGTCCTTTGGCGCGGGCCGTGCGCACATAGTCCTCGCCGAGGACTTCCAGCATGGCCGAGCGGGTCTGGCGGGCGATGACGGCGAGCGGAATCGTGCCCAGCACGATCGTGGGCAGGATCAGATGGCTTACCGCCGACTTGAACGCGCCGGGCTCACCGGAGAGGAGCGAGTCGATCAGCATGAAGCCGGTCACGTCAGGGAAATAGTACAGGAGCGATATTCGTCCCGACACCGGCGTCCATTGCAGCATGCCGGAGAAAAACACAATAAGCAGCAGTCCCCACCAGAAGATCGGCATGGAGTAACCGACCAGAGCGGTGCCCATGATGGACTGGTCGAGCCAGGAATTGCGTCGGATACCGGCGATCACGCCGGCCGGTATGCCCAGCACGATGGCAAAAATCATCGCGCATAACGAGAGTTCCAGCGTCGCCGGAAACAGTGTCAGGAACTCGCCGAGGACCGGGCGCTTCGTTACGACCGAGCTGCCGAGGTCGCCGTGCAAAATTCCCCAGATATAGTCGATGTACTGGACAATCAGCGGCTGATCGTAGCCGTAGAGGTGTTGCAACTCGGCGTACCGCTCTGGCGATATCCCCCGCTCGCCGGCGAGCAGCAGGATCGGGTCGCCGGGAAGCAGGCGGATAAACGCAAAGGTAATGATCGTGACCCCAATGAAGGTTGGGATCAGCAGCCCGACACGGTTGATCAGAAACCGCAACATGGCGGGGAGGTGCGGGGCGGTTATCCGCCCCGCCTGGTTTCGCTTACTCCGCTAGATCGACGCCATCAAACCAGTGGCCGCCGAGCGGATCCATGATGTAGCCGGTGACGTTGGTGCGCATTGGCATGTGCACCACCGAGTGCGCGATTGTCGCCCACGGGGCCTCCCGCTTGAACACTTCCTGGGCCTGCCGATAGAGGGCGTCGCGCTCAGCCTGGTCCGATTTGGTCTTGGCGTCCTGGACGAGCTTGTCGAACTCATCGTGACACCAATGGGCGCGGTTCGAGCCGCCGACCGCATCGCAGCCGAGGAGTACGGCGAGGAAGTTGTCCGGGTCGCCGTTATCTCCGGTCCAGCCCAGAAGCACCGCACCGTCGCGGTTCACGTCCTTGGATCGCTCGAGATATTCACCCCACTCATAGGAAACGATCTCGACATCGACTCCGATCTCGGCGAAATCGGCCTGAAGCAGTTCGGCCATGCGTCGGGCGTTGGGGTTGTAGGGGCGCTGCACGGGCATCGCCCAGATCTTCATTT
This sequence comes from Hyphomicrobiales bacterium, assembly GCA_024222895.1. Lineage (GTDB taxonomy): Bacteria > Pseudomonadota > Alphaproteobacteria > Rhizobiales > Kaistiaceae > Bauldia. The sequence continues at coordinate 11,535 of JAAEOR010000494.1, forward strand.
TCAGGTCCGAAACACCTTCGGCTTCCAGCGCCGCCTTGGCCGCGGCGGGATCGTAATCGTCATCCTCGATCTCGTCGTGATGGGACCACATCGTTGGCGGAATCGGGTTTTTCGCCGCCTGGCCGGCGCCCTGGAACACGGCGTCGAGAATGGCCTGTTTATTGATCGCCATATTCAGCGCCTTGCGGACCTTGGGGTTGTCGAAGGGCGCCTGCTGTGAATTGTAGGCGAGGTAACCGACATTGAGGCCCTCCTGTTCCATCACATCGATGTCGGCGTTGTCTTTCAGGCTCTGGACGTCGGCCGGATTCGGGTATGGCATCACGTGGCATTCGCCCGCCAGCAGTTTTTGCTGGCGTACCGAGTTGTCGACGGTGATGGCAAAAACCAGATCGTCGATCGGCTGCTTGCCGTCCCAGTAATCGGCAAATGCCTTGTAGCGGATGACGGCATCCGGCTGGTAGGCGACAAACTGGAACGGACCGGTGCCGACGGGTTTCTGGTTGAGATCGGAGCCCTGGCCAGCGTCTTGCAACTGATCCGCATACTCCTTTGAAAAGATCGAGGCGAAATCCATCGCCAGATTGGCGACAAACGGGGCCTCGGGCCGATTGAGATTGAACCGGACGGTAAGGTCGTCGACCTTATCGATCGATTTGATCAGAGCCGGCATCGACATGCCGTTGAAGTACTCCCAGCTGGCGCCATCGACATACTGGAAATAGGGGTTGTCTTCCTTCTGCTGTCGCTCGAAGGAGAAGATCACGTCGTCGGCATTCAAATCGCGTGTCGGCGTGAAGTCGTCGTTGGCGTGAAATTTCACGCCGGGCCGCAGCTTGAAGGTGTAACTGAGGCCGTCCGGCGCGGCTTCCCAGCTCTCGGCCAGGCCGGGCTTGACCGTGGTCTGACCCCGTTCGAATTCCACCAGCCGATTGTAGATTGGTTTCGACGACGCATCGAAGGTGGTACCGGCCGTGTAGAGTGCCGGATCGAAGCCTTCCGGGCTTCCTTCCGAACAGTAAACGAGCGTTTTTGCCTGGGCTGCTGCTGCAAGCCCGGTGATGAACACTGTCGCAGTAAGCAATTTCGTAAGGCGTTTCATAGCGATGTCCCTGATACGGCCGCTTGGACGCGGCGTCGGTTTTACGCTCTCCACTCCTCGTTGACCGAGATGGAGGGCATTACCGACAGTGCAGCTTAGACGGTACAAAAAAGCAAGACGTACTTTTGCCGTGAACGCATCGATTGATGGCGAACTGGTACTTTGCTGGAAGCGGTTCGTTTTTTCCGGCCGGTTCCGATGTTGCATCGGGATCGCGGGGCCGGGAATCGGTACCATCCGCCGCCAGCTTGATCGCGCGCTGGTCGGTTGAGCGCAGGTGATCTATCTTTCCGATTTGGAGTATCCGGTGAGGTGAACGGCGTTTCATGCTTGAGTCGATCGTCCGCGAAAACCCCTTGTTCGCCGTTGCCATAGTCGTTGGCCTTGCGATTCTCGTCACCCTTCTGGCTTCCGCCTGGATTTCCACCCGCCGAAGCAAGCGGCAGGCTGCGTCGGTTCGGCACGAGCCGGTTTTTGTTGGCGGCCACGTCGACGAGGGTGAAGCGGCTCCGCAATACGATATCTCGTCGTCCCGCCACGATGACCCGCGCCCGCGGCGACGCTATGGGTTCGGCGCCCTGGTGGCGTCGTTTGTCATTGGCGCGCTGGCCGGTCTTGGCGGTTGGGCGATCGCCTCGAATGACGGCTTCCGACCTGCAATCGAGACGCTGGTCGGACTCGCTGAAGCCGGCATATCACGAACGCGCGAGGTGGCCGGACTTGACAACCCGAGCGAAGTGCCGAGCGACGCCAGTTCGGTTGAAACCGGCGACAAGGCCAGCGAAATCGAGGCGCGGCTGGCCTTTTTCGCAGGCAAGCTGAAGGGTGCCCTCCCCAGGGACGCTGGTCCGGAACTGGTCTTGACCCGCGTCGACGTGACGGGGATGACGCTGAATCTCGATTATACTCTGGGCCGCTCGCTGACTGACGATCAGATCGCCGATTTCGACGCCTATCTGATGAGATCGATCCAATCGCTGCTTTGCGACAAGGAATCTCGCGAGCTCCGTTTCCTCAACGATAACGGAGTGGCATTTCGCATGGCCTACACCGATCTGCGCGGCGAATCAGTCGCAGAACTGGCCATTCCCCCCGGTTTCTGCGCCTGACGGCAGCAGTACCGCAGCCATTCGCGGATGACGTCGAGCGGTTTGTGGACATCTTTTAACCAGTGGGGCGGGTGGTTTTGGTGTGGTCTCTATGCCATGATCAGCCTGACGTGTAGCTGTGCCAGTTTGGGGTTGGGGTCCACACCTGATGGTGTTTTCACGCTTCCTTGTCTTGGGAGTGCTGGGTCTTGTGTTCTCGTCGGTGACGGGATTGAAGGCGCAGGGCGGGTCCCCGGCGTCACAGAAGGAACTTGATTCGGTCTATCAGCGCCTGCTGGCCGATCCGACCGACCAGGCCTTGAACCGACGGCTGATCGAAATCGCGGTTCAACTGAAGGACTACGATGCGGCCATCGGCGCGGTGGAACGATTGATTTTCTACGATCCCAATAACGCAGAACTGCAGCTCGAGGCCGCGAAACTTTACTTCCAGATCGAATCCTATGCCGCCGCCGCGGGGTACCTCAATGACGCCTTGGCGCTGCCTGCAGCGACCACGGCCCAGCGGCAGGAGGCGAAGACATTGCTCGCCCGTGCAAATCGCGAGACGAGGCCGTCACCGTGGAGCGGTTTCGGCCAGGTCGGGGCCCGCTATCAGAGCAATGCCAATCGTGGCTCAGTCGCGCTCGGCCTCAGCGAACCCCTGCCTTTCGAGGGGCCGGTCGAGGATTGGAACAGCTTCGCTCTTGGCACACTCGGCCTTGCTCTGCCGGTCGATGAAAACGTGATTTTTGAGGCGGCGCTCTCTGGCTACTATGCCGACCAGGACAAGGTGGACCGACTCGATCTCGGCTTTGCCGAGCTCAACGCCGGGCTCCGACTGCTTTCGGAGGGCGGCGCCATTTCGATCAAGCCTTATGGCCTTATCCAGGGGATTACGCTTGGCGGAGCCGAGTATCAGACGGCGTATGGCGGCGGCGCGCTGGTGCGGTGGACCTATGCCGATGATTGGTGGGTGGAGCCACAGTTCGAATACAAGGACCGCACGTTCTACAAGACGGCCGACTACCCCACGGCCAGAAACCAGTCCGGCGATCTTTACACCTATGCCGTCAACTTCAGCAGTCGGCTGGCCGACAATGTTAATTGGAACGCACGACTGGCACATAACCAGAACCGGGCGTCGGCCAATTACCAGAGCTTTGACCAGTACCGTGCGACGATGGCACTGCAGATCGGCTTCGACCTGTTCGACAAGGAGGGCTGGTCGATTTCGCCGTTCGCCAGCTATGCGGAAACCGACTTCCTGGGTGTCGCGCCAAACGAAAAGTTTGCCGGCCTCGATACGATTCGCAAAGACCGACAGTGGGCCGTCGGTGCGGATCTTGAAGTGCCGCTGTACAAAGAAGTGGCGCTTGGCGTTGCCGTTGAATACATAAAAAACGACTCGAACCTCGACCGCGACAAGTACGATACCTGGGTTGTCGCTGTCGGTCCCCAGGGCAGATTCTAGAGGTCAATCATGAACCAGAGAATTGCCATCGGTATGGTCGGCGTCGGTTTTGCCGTCGCTCTTGCCGCGACTTCGAACGTGTCCTATGCCGAATCCGTAGGTGCGGCGGCAGCGGTACGCCCGTCGTCGACCGGCACGCCACCGGGCGGCAGTACCCGCACGCTCGAGGTCGGTACCAAAATCGTCTCCAAGGAGCGTATCCGGACAACCGGAAGCGGGTCGCTGCAGGTGATGTTCAACGACAAGTCGACGATGACCATCGGTCCCAACAGTGACCTGGTCATCGATCAGTTCGTTTACAATCCCGGCTCCGGCGGCAGTTTCGCGACGAACCTGACGAAAGGCGCGCTTCGGTTTGTCGGAGGACAGATCAGCCACAAGAACGGCGCCAAGATCACGACGCCGGTCGCGACACTGGTGGTTCGTGGCGGCGCGGCGATGGTCACGCACGATGCGGCCTGCGCGGCGACAGCGTCCGGATCTGCGCGCCAGAACTGCACCAAGGCGGTGTGTACGGGAGGCAGTTGTACCGTGACCACCCGCAGCGACCGCCGAACCTTCCGGCTGAAGATCAACCAGGCCATCGAAGTTGGCGTCGCAGGCGCGGTCGAATTCGACGTCAGGTCGGTGAGCCTGAACGATGTCGCCAAGGGTGGTGATGGTGGAATCAAGACCGGCAAGAAGGCCGGCGGGACCGCAAAATTCACCGGCAAGTCGACCATCGACGACACCATTGTCGAGCAGTCACCGGAGCCGCCACCGCCCGCTCCTCCGAGGTAGACGCGGCGACTCTTCGGCTGGGCGGCCCAAACGGATATTGAGAGAGCGAGGCGTGTAACTTGGCCGCCATTAATTTTGACTCCGATAGCCTCCCTGTCGGCCCCTACGTAGTTCCAGGCGTTCTTCTCGAGACGGACACGGTCACCGTCACCGTGGTTGCGGCCGCAACGACGGTCGATCTTTCGGGCTGGACGTTTTCAAACTGGACGCCCGGCGCGCCGGACAACGACCGTGTTGTTATCGACGGGTCATCGCTGGCGGTGGCGTTGGACCTGACCGGAACGATTCAGATCGACACGATCATAGGCGGTTCGGCCGGCGATACGATAGACGGCGGCAGTGGGGCGGACACGCTCGACGGCGGCAGCGGTGACGACTTCATCACCTATGACGGCTCGGACATATCGGTCGGCGGCGGAGCGAATACCGACACGCTGGTTGTGAAGGGTGCCGCGACGATCGATCTGTCGGCGGTTGACCAGAGCAGCGGTGACACAGCGAATGTCACCGGTTTCGAGGATGTCGATGCGAGCGGCTCTGTGGCTGCTGTGTCTCTGACGGGCGATGGCGGAGCCAATGTCCTGATCGGCGGTTCCGCTGGTGACACGATCGACGGCGGCGGTGGGGCGGATACGCTCGCCGGCGGAGCCGGTGACGATACGATCACCCATGACGGATCGGATGTCTCGATCGATGGTGGGGATGACAACGACACCCTGAAGGTGACTGGCGCTGCGACGGTTGATCTGTCCGCGGTTGACCAGAGCAGCGGCGACACGGCTGTTGTCACCGGGTTCGAGAACGTCGACGCCAGTGGCTCGGCTGCGGCTGTTGATTTGACGGGTGACGGGAGTGCCAACGTTCTGACCGGCGGGTCAGCGGGCGACACGATTGACGGCGGCGGCGGTGCCGACACGATTGACGGTGGCGGTGGGGCGGATACGCTCGCCGGCGGCGCCGGTGACGATGCGATCACCTATGACGGATCGGATGTCTCGATCGATGGTGGGGATGACAACGACACCCTGAAGGTGACTGGCGCCGCGACGGTTGATCTGTCCGCGGTTGCTGATCAGACGAGCGGCGACACGGCTGTTGTCACCGGTTTTGAGAATGTCGATGAGAGCGGCTCGGCTGCGGCTGTTGATCTGACGGGTGACGGGAGTGCCAACGTTCTGACCGGCGGGTCAGCGGGCGACACGATTGCCGGCGGCGGCGGTG
>JAAEOR010000495.1 GCA_024222895.1 Hyphomicrobiales bacterium
CTCGGCCTGATAGCGGGCGATCGCCGCATTCGCCGGCCGGATCCAATCCGCATAGGGGTGCACCTCGGCCTCAAGCCCACGTGCCTTGATCCTGCGGGCGAGCTTGTCCATCTCCGGGGTCGCAAGTCGCCCGCCCATCGGCCGAAAGACATAGACGGTTCCAATCACCGGAGCGGGCTCGCTGCCTTCTTTGGCACCGGACCGCGGCTTCTCGACCGCGGTTGCCGGTCCGCCAGCGACGCATGCCAGCGACGCGATCAGAAGAACGATGACAAACGAGATTCGACTCATGGGTTCCGCGATATCCCCGAAAATACGCGCGGCTCGATCACAATTGGATCGACAACCGCTCATTCATGTCACTTGGACACTTCAGATTTGTTCATTTTTGGTCCGATCCGCGAGGGGAAACAGCCAAAACATCGTTTGCACCAAGCGGCTTTACAAAACTTTACCTGGCAGAGAAGCGCGCGAAACGTCGCGTCTCCACATTCACACCGTCCGTGGCGCAATCAGCGCCTTGATGAAGGAGACCAGGACAATGAGCATTGACCAAAATTCGCCTGAAAATGACCACTCCAGCGACACGGCCACCACGACAACCGGGGGACGGCGCCGGATCGTTGGGATTGTTGCCGCAGGCCTGATCGCCGTTGGTGTTGCGGGTGCGTTCGCGGGATCGGCGATGAGCGAAGACCGCGGCTGGGGCAGCAAATGGCACGGATCTGGGCATCACGGCATGATGTTCAAGGCGTCCCTTGATCCAGCCGAAGTCGACGAAAAAGTCGGACGGATGGTCCAACATCTGGCGATCGAAATCGACGCAACCGACCAGCAAACGGAGCAGCTCACGACCATCTTCGTCAGCGCCGCGCAGGACCTTCTCGAACTCCGCAAACAGGCAGGCGACCGCGGCGAGGCTGCCGCCGAGCTGATTGAACTGCTGAGCGGCGCCACGGTCGAGCCCGCCGCGATAGAAGCGTTCCGGGCGGAAAAGATGGCGCTCGCCGATCAAGCCAGCCGACTGGTCGCGGACACATTGGTCAACGCCGCCGAAGTGATGACGCCCGAACAGCGGACGGAAATCGGTGATCGGCTCGAGTTCTTTGTTAAGCTCGGCTCGTCCCACCGCCGCTAGGCGAACCGGAAGGGTGACCTTGGCCCGATAACAGGAAGCGCTTGCCAGCGGTGCGGGACGTCGGCAAAACGACAAAGGACTGCACCAATGAGTAAGTTGACAAACTGGCTAGCTGCCGGCACCGCGGCGTCGCTTCTGCCGCTGGTGAGCGCATCCGCCGAATCCGTGTTCTCCAACCAAGACCTTGTTGGCACCATCTGGGCGACTGAGGCTCCATTTGAATGGACCCGGGTCGATGGTTCGGGAAACATCACAGTGACGGTCAGCGATGGCCACTCCTTTGAAGTGCTCGACTTCAACGGCGGCGTGTTTGCCATCAAGATCCATTGGTGGAGCGTCAAGAACGACGTCAGCGTCGTCGAATACGGCGTCATGGTGGAAAGCCGCGACAACAGCTTCACCTACGCCGAAGTCGACCATGCCGAGGATAGCCGCTATCCGGGAATACACGGCGAAGGATTCTTTCGGGTCGTCGACGCGGACAACGCCGAAGTGTTTCAGCTTGGCAATCTGCTCGACGGGTCCGCCGGTGCCTTCTCGATCAAGCTCGTAAGAGCGGAGGAGGCGACGGATACATCCATTCCGGTGACCCACCCGGCGCCACAATAGGCGCGGCGGCCGGTGACCGAACGAATCCTCCTGGTTGAAGACGACCCGCGCCTCGCCGAGATGGTCGCAACCTATCTCGGCGAGGCAGGATACCGGCCGACAATCGCTCCAACCGGCGAGCAGGCGATCACCACGCATGATGACAAGCTGTTCGATCTCATCGTGCTCGATCTCATGCTCCCTGACATCGACGGCCTTGAGGTCTGCAAACGTATCCGCGCAAGAAGCGATACACCGATCCTCATGCTGACGGCGCGCGGCGACGCTATGGATCGGGTCATTGGTCTCGAACTCGGCGCCGATGACTACCTTCCCAAACCGTTCGAACCCCGAGAACTGCTGGCGCGCGTGAAGGCCATTCTGCGTCGAGGGCCCAGCCGGGTGGCATCCGATCATCTCCGCTTCGGCCGCCTGGAAATCGATATCGGCGCGCGCCAGGTGCGTCTCGACGACAATCCTGTCGAGCTCACCGGCTATCAGTTTGCGCTCCTTCTCGAGCTCGCCCGCAACGCCGGCCGCGTGATGTCACGTGACCGGCTGATGGACCTTTTGAAGAACGAACGTCTCGAAGCCTTCGACCGGTCGATCGACGTTCACATCTCGCGCATCCGGTCCGCGATCGAGGATAATCCCAAAAAGCCCCGCCGGGTGATAACCGTTCGCGGCGCCGGGTATGTCTTCGCCAGGGAGCAGAACTGATACGAATGGTATGAGAGAGCGCATGTCAGTCGATTGGGCTCACGGCGGCCGCATTCCGGTATGAAGCGCCTCTACCGGAAGATATACTTCACGATCGTCGGCAGCCTCGTCCTGGTCGTCGTTGTCGCGGCGGTTGTCTGGCAGTTCGGTGCGCGGCAGCCGACCAGCGATGCCGCCTACGACCTGGCCAGCGACATTATCATGACCGCTCTGCCGGCCGCCGACGCGCCCCTTGAGGACCAGAAGCAAGCAGCCGCTTCCCTGGCGCTGCGGCTCGACGCCGACGTCACCCTCTACGACCGGGAACGGCAATTGATCGCCACAACCGGTGCGGCACTGCCCCTCCCACGGTGGCACGACGACGAAGGCTGGGCGCGCGGCGATACGGGCCTGGCCTTTACGTTCAAGCTCGATGACGGGCGGCTGTTTGTCGTCGATCTCGGCGGCGATCAGCGCCACCCGCTCCTCACGCTCATTCTCTTCCTCGGCGCGATCGCTGTCGTCGTGGGAATCTCGGCGTTTCCGGTCGCCCGTGGCCTCACCCGTCGGCTGGAGCGGCTCAAGGCCGGCGTCGAGACGCTGGGTGCCGGCGACCTCGCCGCCCGCGTCAAGGTCGAAGGCAAGGACGAGGTCGCCCATCTCGCCGAGAGCTTCAACCAGGCTGCGGCCCGAATCGAGGAACTGGTCGAAGCCAACCGCATGATGCTTGCAAGCGCGTCGCATGAGTTGCGCACGCCGCTTTCGCGAATCAGGCTCGGTCTTGAGCTGCTGGAACAACGGCCCGACGCCAAACTGAAGTCGGAACTGGGTAGTGACATTGCCGAACTCGATCGGCTGATCGACGAGATCCTGCTGACCAGTCGCCTTGATGCGACGCCCACGCTCTCCACGGTTCAGGATGTCGACCTCCAGGCGTTGTGCGCCGAAGAATGCGCTCGGCATGAGGATTGCGAGCTCTCCGGCGATGCGGCCATCGTCAATGGCGATTCCCACCTGCTGAGGCGGCTCGTCCGCAACCTCCTGGAGAACGCCGAGCGCCATGGGCGCCCGCCCTGCCGGGTATCCCTGCAGTCGTCGGGAGGTCGCGTGTCTCTCATGGTGCTCGATCGCGGAGACGGAGTTCCCGAGAGCGAGCGAGAACGGGTCTTTGTCCCTTTCCACCGGCTCGGCCGCGAGCGTCCGGGAGCCGGGCTTGGACTGTCGATTGTGCGGCAGATCGCCCGGCTCCATGGCGGCGACGTGGAGGTCCTGTCCGCCGCCGCGCCCGGTTGGAATGGGTTCCGGGTGGACCTTCCCTTGCATTGACCCGGCTGGGACCCGGACCAGGATCCGGGCTTACCTGTTGAGGGTGCTTCATGACCGGTACCGCGATGCGTGCCTCGTACCGAGGCAGGCTCAGCGACAGATTGTCCGGCAGGGTGTCAATTGCTTTCCTGATCTGATGTGGCAGCATTGGTTGGCACGACATGGTGAAACCGCGTCCATGATCGAAGCCCGTCAACACCCGCCGGAAAGAGCCGACCAATGCCCGATTCCGACCAAGCCACCCTGAACGGAACCGTCGTCGTCGATGGTGCGGGAGCGTATCCGCATGCGCTGCGCCGGCTGAGGGAAGCGTTTGCCGGCGTCAACTGGCAGCCCGGCGAGCCCGACGCAGGGGCGCCGGTCATCCGGCTGACGGCCGACGCCCGCCGGGCCGAGGGAGCCTTTCGAATCGCGCTCGAGTCAAACGACCCGCCGGCCATCCGGATCTCAGGCGGTGGCATTCCGGGGATTGTCTATGCGGTGGACGCGCTCATCGACGCCGGCGGCGACGACCCGGCGTCCCTTGCCGTCAGTACGTCGCCGAGCGAAGACGCGCCGGGGCTCGCCTACCGGACCTTCTGGACCTGGGACCACTCCACCAACTGGCAGCTGTCCCAGGTCGGGCATCAGGAAATCGGTGTCTTCAATCCCTATGGCAAACCGCCGGGCGGCTTTCTGGCCGACTACACCAGACTGGTCGACTTCTGCAGTCGGAACCGAATCGCCGCAATCGTCATCTACGGCTTCCTGCGGGACACACATGGCGGTATCGATGCGGCTCAAGAACTCTGCCGCTATGGCAAGGAACGTGGCGTACGGATCATTCCTGGCATCGCCATCGGTGCCTATGGCGGCGTCTATTGGGAGGGCGACCACCCTTACAACCTCGCTACGTGGCTGAGGAAGAACCCACAGTTCGCCGCCACGATGGAGAAAGGCGTTGGTTTCCAG
>JAAEOR010000496.1 GCA_024222895.1 Hyphomicrobiales bacterium
CACCATGCTGCGCATGGTCCCCCTCACCCGCAAAACGCGGGGGAGGATCACCGTTGTATCGTCGCGGTCAACGTCGGAAGGATGCACCCATCCTCTCCCAATTTGGGCGAACAGTGGGGCCGCCGCCACGGCCGCCCCACCTCGGGGAGGAACTAGGCCACGATCCATTCACAGGGAAACGGATCGCTGCTCGTCGGCCTTGATTAACCGCTCTCCCCGAGCGAAAAAGTGCAATCCGGGCGGAAAAGTGCAAGGCACTTTTCCTGAGAACGCTTTTTCTTGTCGCTCTCTCCGGGCGGAAAAGTGCAAGGCACTTTTCCTGAGAACGCTTTAATACGCCTCGTCGATGTGGTCGGCGGCGTTCTCCTTGGTGAAGATCCGGTCGCTGACTTTCACCCAGGGCTCGATCGTCTCACCCTTGGCATAACGCTTCATCGTCTCACAAGCCAGCGGTCCGAAGAACGGTGACGACTCGACCGTCACACCCATCTTGCCGTCGATGATCGCCTGCAAGGCGTCTCGGGTCCCGTCGATCGACACCACCAGCACATCCTCGCCTGGCTTGCGACCGGCCAATTCGAGCGCCTGGATGGCACCGATCGCCATCTCGTCATTGTGCGCATAGACGACGTTGACGTCAGGATGAGCCTGGAGCAGCGTCTCCATGACCTGACGGCCCAGGTCGCGGGCGAAGTCGCCGGTTTGCGATGCGACGATGGTCATGTTGTCGTGCTCGGCCATGACATCGTCGAAACCCTTTCTGCGGTCATTGGCCGGTGACGAACCGGTGGTGCCTTCCAATTCGACAATGGTGCCCGTCTCGCCGTCGAAGTTTTCGAGGGTCCACTCGGCGACACGGCGGCCCTGGTCGATGAAGTCCGACCCCAGGAACGCAACATAGTGCTCGCCGGCCTTGGCAACGTTCGGGTCAACCGAACGATCGACCAGGAAGGTCGGAACGCCGGCAGCCTTCGCACGCATCACCGCCGGGATCAGCGGCTTTTCTTCGCGCGGCGGCAGAAACAGGACGTCGATGCCCTGAGCGATCATGGAATCCACGTCGGCAACCTGCTTGGCGGCCGAGCCCGCGGCGTCGGTGGCGATCAGATCCCAGCCACACGAGTCCGCGGTGTCGACGAATGACTTCGACTCGGCGATGCGCCACGGATTATTGCTTTCCATCTGCGGGAAGCCGACCTTGTAACGGTCCTTCATTTCCAGCGGCGGCAGGTCCTGTGCCGAAGCCGTTCCGGCCAGGGCAGCGATACCGAATCCGACGGCGGTCGCCGCCATCAAAAGGGTCTTTGCTCTCATAGTCTCCTCCTTGTTGAGCGTTGGGGTTCTGGTTTTCCGGCACCGCCGGACGCGATCAAGGGCACTCTGCCCACTTCACGTGCGTCGTGTTCCTCCGCTGATATCGCTCAAAGCCAAGCTTTGCGGTGCTTCTTGTCTTGTCTCACGAATGATAATATTAGTCAATTATGCGAATAATTTCGCCCTGACATTAGCTTTCCAAACGCTTGTTTTCACCGAGTGCAAGGTCAAGCATGGCCTGGGCCCGACACGCGCCCGCTAGGTGCGCTCGGCCCAGTTCACGTACATGGTCTTCTTTCGCAGGTAGCCGTCGAAGCCGTATTTGCCGTCTTCACCACCGAGGCCCGAGTCGCCCCATCCGGTGTGAAAGCCCTGGACGAGTTCGCCGTTGGTGCGGTTGAAGTAGATTTCACCGAACTTCAGCTCGTTGGCGATCCGCATGAGGCGGCGCACGTCGTGGGTGAAGACGTAAGCCGAAAGGCCGTAAGTGGTGTCGTTCGCAAGCGCCAATGCCTCATCGAACTGGTCAAACTGCATCACCGGAACGACGGGGCCGAAGATCTCGCGCTGCATCAGTGCCGAGTTGTTGCTGTCGACCGAAAGAACCGTGGGCGCGTACCAATGTCCCTTCGCATACGCCCCATCGGTCAGCGGCCCGCCTTCCAGCAGCGTCTCAGCACCGGCGGAAACCCCCGCGTCGACGATTTCCTTGATCTTTGCGACCTCCGGACCGCTGATCTTCGGCCCCATGTCCGGATTGGTCAGTGGATCGCCGATGGTCAACGCGCCGGCGCGGTCCAGGAACTTCGACATGAACTCATCGGCGACATTGCGGTGGAGATACATGC
>JAAEOR010000497.1 GCA_024222895.1 Hyphomicrobiales bacterium
GTCATTCTTCGGGCTGCTCGTTCGTCTCCGGCTGCTCCCCACCTCGCTTCGCAGCGACGCAGTTGCCTTCAACTTCACGTGTCGTGACTTCACATGACAAGGACTCCCACCTTGATGACAAAGCGTCCTCGCGGACGCACAGGCCCCGCTTGGCGGAGCACCTCAGCATGAAGGCGTTGGTGGAGGACCGGTAACTGAGTGACGAAAGCCCATCGCAAAAGGAAGACCATCGACCTCATCCTGACGTGCCCGGCGCAGCAGGGCCTCGAAGGACGCACGTCCTCGACCATTCGATCAACGGCCACAAGCCGGATCGGTCGCGCGCACCCCTGCCCCGCTCACACCATGTCGAAGTCGTCGACCGACAGTTTCAGCTTCTTTTCCACCTTGGCGAACAGCTCTTTGCCGTCCGAGCCATCGCCGTCCTCGTCGTAGAAGAGCTTGCCCTTCGCCTTGTGATAGACGAGGTGGTCGTTGTCGTCCTTGGCCTTCTTGCCGACGATGAATTCGTTCTTTTTCAGCTTGCCGCCGATGGCTTCAAAGATGTCCTCATCCAGCTTGAACGTATCCTTGTTCCGCTGGAAGTCGGCAATCACATCGTGGTTTTTCGCCAGCCGTTCGTCGAAGAAGAACTTGTCCTTGCCGCCGCCGCCGCGGAGCTCATCCAGCCCCTTGCCGCCGAAGATCTTGTCCTTACTGCTGCCGCCGAGGATCAGATCATCGCCGTTCTTGCCCTTGAGTTTGTCGCCTTTCGCGCCGCCGAGGATGACTTCGTTCGAACTATCGCCGGTCAGGGAATCCTTAGCGGCACCAAAACTGTAGCCGTCGCCATCGACGGCGGCGACAAACAGGACGTCGTCATAGAGGTCCTTGCCCTTCGCCGGCGACAGGGTCTTGAGATCGACCCCCTCCTCCTGGAGGAACATCACGATCCCCCGGTAGAACGCCATGGAATGAGATTCGCTCGACAGACCGGAAAACAGGCCGTCTTCGAAGGTGTTCTCGTCCCCTTGCGGATTGGACACCGGCCCGACGATGTCGTTGTCCGTCACGAAGTCGGCGACCAGATCGCCGATATCGTCACTGTCCGGATAGCCCAGCGAAGCGAACGTGACACCTTTCAGGCCCACCCCACTGAGACCCGCATCGACCAGCGCCTGGGTCGCCGCCTCGACCATGGCGCCGCCAAGGCTGTGGCCGGTGAGATAGATCGTGTCGATCTCCGGATTGGCTTCCACATAGGCGATGAGCGCCGGCATCATCTCGGCGAACAGCGCGTAGTGGGCGTCCTTGTTCAACCAATGGCCGGAATCCGGACTGAACAGGCCGTCATTGGTGCCGCGGAACGCGATAAACAGGGCGTCGTCCGATCGCGCCAGCAGCGCCGCGGCGTTCTCGTTGGTGTAGATACCCTCCGAAAGCCCCTTGATCTCGAAATCCGAACCAGGATCCGCTTCGAGCCCCAGCCCTGGCAGATCGGTATCGGTCAGGAGCTGAAGCGTGTCGTCGACGAAGCCGTAGTCGGCGACAGACGTGGCGGTCGGCGCGTTGTTGATCCCGCCGCCCTGCTTCTCACCCGAATGCAGGGCATAGGCGGCCGATGCGAGTCTCGCCATGATCACCAGTTCGCCATGGTCGTCGAACAGGTCGTCGGTATCGGGCAGCAGGCTGGTGATCGGCATCGAGTGGTGTGTCCTGGGCTGGCAGGGTTACGGGAAACCGGAGTGCAAAAAGCGCGGAATCAACGGCGTTGGTAGCACCGCAGTCGCCCGACGAGGACAGTTCTATTGTGGCGCCATGACGGCAGCCCGGTCCGATCAGCGCTTGTCTAAGGGTCCGCGGACAAATAAATGAATCTCCGATCACCCGAAAAAAACACCTATTCAGTCAAGCTCGGTGCCGTTTGCGCAGCAGTTATTTCGCCACAGACCCTAACGAGCCGAGCACCACCTTGCCGGCCTCTTCCGGGCCAACATGGTCGGCCCATTCGATCAGCCAGTTGGCGTCGTCGCCGGTTTCCACCTTGTCATTGATCGTCTTGACCACGTCGGGGTCGATCAGGTGGATGTAGTCGGCGAAGTATTTGAGCAGCCCGTCGACGTCCTTCTCGAACGTCTCAAGGGTGCCGGGATGGGTGACTTTTATGGTGGCCATTGGTCCGGTTCCTGTCTGTGCCGCCACGCGGCGTGTCTCCATGACATCAGGATATGGCGCCTTGGCTCAGGGCACAAACGAGACGCGCCCACCCCACCTCTCCTAGACAGAGGCAGGTTTGACTTGGCAAGGGGAATCCCGAGCCTAGGCAACCCCGGTAAGGGGCGAGACCGGTTGTCCAGACCACGCCATCGCTGAAATCGCTGCCCGCCGATCGGATCTTCGTGAATACTCCACCGCCTGAAAGGCGGTGGCTTCAGGTTACGGCTTAAAGCCGGATCGGTCCGCCTTCGGCGGACTTCCGTGACGGAATAGTTCTCGACATCGGTTGTCGACCTCACCACAAAGCACCTGATAACGATACTTCGCCACCCAAACACCCAAACCAGGTGATATTTGCAATCCCAGACCGTGTGGCTGCCGCGCTTGTACCATTCCATTCAACCACTGTAGACCGAAACCGCCGCGATCCCATGCCGCCTAAAGGCGTGGGGTTTACTGATCCCCTATCGGGGACTCTAAACACCGTGCGTTGTTTAGCGACCGTCCGGGCACTTGCCCTTGCCCAACCCCCAACGGGAATACCGTGGCGCCGAGGCCCCCGCCAATCATCGCCGGCGGGCTTGCCAAGGCCCGACCACACCGGCAATGTTGGCGCAACCAGCCGGTCAAACGGGTGGGTGCGCCTGTCTGGTGACGGCGGCGCGACTGGCAACGAGCGGGCTGTTTCCTGGAATGACTGTCTTCAGCTTCGGCCGGGTCATCCCCCGGCTCGCGGCGACCATCGTCGCACTCATCGCAATCGTCGGCCCTACGGCGAGCGTTGCCGAAACCGACCCGCTGTCGCTCGCCTCCGATGGCCGGGTGCTTCCCGTCCTAAAGAGCGGCTGGTACTTCTTTCGACCCTACCAGTTCATGGACACCCAGGGGTCGGGCGGGCTGACGGGAATCGATGTCCGTATTGCCCAGGAATTCGCCCGTCGCCTCGGTTACTTTGTCGAGTACGAGTACCACCCGTGGGCGGAGCAGATTGCCGCCGTCCGCGGCGGCACTCTCGATTTTGTCAGCGCCGCGACACCAACTGCCGAACGCGCTGTGTTCGCCTATTTCACCACCACCTACCGCGCGGAGGAAATGGTCCTGCTGGTCCCTGCGGATCGGCAGTTGTCCTTTTCCGGCCTGTCGGACCAGGAGGTCATCAATCGCTTCAAGTCGGAGGGTCTGCGGCTCGGTGTGACCGAGGGTTTCGTCTACGGGTCCGAGATCCTCAACGCGTATGTCGCCGAGAACAGCGACAGCGGGCTGGTGGTCCCCACCGAGAGCAGCGTCCTCAACCTGCGCCGGCTGCTTGCTGGAGAGATCGACGGGATGGTCGATGATCGTCTCACCGCGGTGACGACGATCGCCAGCGAAGACGCCTTCGGACGGGTGGCCGAGATCCGGATCGAGTCCTTCAGTGACGTCAGCCTGATGTTCAGCAAAGCGAACTTCTCGCCAGAACTGATCGCTGCAGCCGATGCGGTGATCACGGAGATGAAGGAAGAGGGCGTCATAGAGGAGATCAACACCAGCTTCATGTTGCCGCTCTTCCTCAGCCAGACCACCAATTCAGACTGGTACTGGCTGGTCGACGTGGTCGGCACGACGGCCTTCGCCCTCTCCGGCACCATTCTGGGCTGGCGAATCCGCGCCAACATCGCCGGCTTCTTTATCCTGTCGGCACTGCCGGCGGTCGGCGGCGGCATGATGCGCGACGTCCTGCTCGACCGGCCCATTGCCAGCCTCCAGAGCGCGCAGAACATCACGATCATCACGGTGATTTCGCTCGTCGGCTATGTGGCCTACCGGATCTATAGCCGCCGCGATCGGAATCGCGCGGTGCACCCGGCCGCAGCCGGGCTCTTCAACCTCTTCGACGCCGTCGGTCTCGGAAGCTTCACGGTGACAGGTATCGCCGTCACCCTCTCCGATCCGCACGGTCACTCGTTCGCCTGGGCTCCGTTCGTCGGCACGGTGACGGCCGCCGGTGGCGGCATCGTTCGCGACGCCCTGGTGCAGCGCCGGTCGCAGGTTCTCTTCGACGACGTCTACACACAGATCTCGCTGTTTTGGGGCGCCGTGCTGACGGTCTATCTCGCCTTCACTCCGGTCCGCATCGAGCCCGGTCAGTACGGTGTTGCCGTGTGGGCGACCGTGCTCGTCATCATCGTGACCCGGATATTGTGGCTTCGCCGGCGCGGCAACCTGTTCAGCCTGTGAGGACAGGCCCCGGCTCGACCCGCCACACTGTGGTAAGCTGGCCACCTCTGTGGCAACGGGAGTGCAGCGTGCTCTTATACGGTGTCCTTGCAGCGGTCTGCGTTGCGGCGATTGTCGCCGCATGGCTTATGACGTAGCGGCGGTCGGTCGCCGGCATCGCAACGGCCGTCATCCTCATCGCCGGGATTGCTGTTGCCGTCTGGGTCAACGGCGAGCCAGACGCGCCCACGCTCTCCCTCGACATTGTATCGCCACCCGACGAACCCGACACCAAGCCGGCGACCGACCCGACGGATTCGGAAACCGTGGCCGACCTGCCGGCGCCCAACGCGGACACGGAGCCGACGGACGGCGCGTTCGATCTGTCGGGTGAACCGTCGGGCGGCGGACTTGGCGGAATCATCGGGCCGGCAGCCCCGAACCCGCCCCAGGGGCACGGTGATAACAACCAGACGCCAAACACGATCCCGCCGGTTGTGGAGTCGCCGACCCCGTCGCCGCAGCCGACCGCGCCGGCCATGCCCGCCCCGGCCGGCGGTGGCGAGAACCCGGCAACGCGCTATGGCAGCCTGTCCCTCGACCGCATCCCGGCCGGTATCACCGTCGCCGCTGTCGATACCGCCGCATCCGCCGATGCCTCCGCCGGTCGCGCCGTCCGGCCGCAACAGACCCACAGCGCCGAAGTGGTACTCGAGGCGCCGGCGGTGATGAAGCTGACCGACACCACGACGGTAACCGTGGCCGTCGCCGTCGACCTCATCGGTGAGCACATTGCACTGGCCCTGGCTGAGATCGAGGGCACGCCGGGCATCGGCGGCGCCCGCCAATGGGCTGGTGGCTCGCTTCGGGTCGATCGCGGCGCCGTCGTCGCGACGCTGAACGGCAGCGATCAGTTCATCATCACCGCCAGCGGGCCGGCCGGTCAGGAGACCCGGATCGATGCACCGATGCTGTGGGAGTGGACCGTCGAAGCGATCGCCGCCGGCGACGGGGTGTTGATCCTGACAGTGATCTCCACCGGGGACGGCGCCGAGCAGGATCGACCGGCCGGGTCGCTGACCTTGTCGGTCGACGTGCCGGTCGACCCCTCCCCGGCCACTGACGCCAGCCATCGAGAATAGGGGCGGCGGATCATCCGATTTGCCAGGGGCCGGCCCGAACTCTCGGATATCTCGGGCCGACGAATGCGGCCGACAGGACAAAGACGATGGAAAGGAAGACGGTATCGGGCAGCACCGCCTGCAGCCTGAGGCAAATCCGCGGATGGCGGCGGCCTGTGTTGCTGTCCAGGTGCCGGCTGGTGTCCCATCCAAGCCGATGCGGTTGAGCCAACACGCGTTCGGCGGCCGCAAAGATGTAAACGAACGCCTGCGTCACGATCCGGCTATGTGCTGGAACTCAGGCGGCAAGGGGGACGGGGTCACAGCGGCATCGCCAAGTCGGACGGGCTTCCACCCGGGCGAGAAGACGTTTACCGTCCACGCCAGTCTGGAGTTCATTGAGGAACCCCGGATAAGACTTGTGCCTCCTGGATAGCCGGCTCACTTCTCTGCCGGGAATGACCCAAAGGATAAACATGAACAAGACGGCCGCCATCGTCGCCATCTACTCTATTGTCGCGGTCCTCTGGATGTTTGCCACCGCGGCCGACCCTGTGAGCGCAACAGACGCGGTTGACGACAGCGACAGCGCTGAATTCTTGTACTCGTTGTCGGCAAAGTCCGGGACGTTTGAGGGAAGCACCCTCACGCTCAACGGAGTACCTCGCGTCGTCTACTTCTCCGACCGGCCCAAGAGGGTGGCCGGACACATCGCACTGGAGAAATTTCTGGTGGATTGGGGCAATGGGGCAGACAATTTTGCGATCGATCCGCCGAACGCTGAACTTGTCATACACGAAGAAACTGAGGACAAGCACGCTGTGCTGATTATCGATAAACCCTCAGTCCACGACGACAGTATATCTTTCAGGGTGAAAATAATTGATGAAACCATTCCCGATTCCTTTGAACATGCAGCGCTCTTCATTGATGTGCGCATTGCTGTGTATCAGAAACCGGCGCCAAAGAAATCCGAGTAGGACAATTGTAACCGGATTGTGTCGCCCATATTGACAATATCTTCGGTTTCTCTTGTAATATTCTGGTATACACTGCGAAACAGAATTGGGTTTCAACCTCAGCTGCCGACTCGGGGCGTGACTGTGGTCTCAAACATTCGTTCGATCCGCTCCGATTACGATATCCCCTAACACTACGACAACACACCATTTCGATCCTGACGACGCCGTCGGTGGGCCGGGGTCGCGGAGTTTGGCCCAATTGTCGCCAAATCCTGCCGAATACCCAATTGGACCACTCTCAACATTGCTTCGGCAGGTAGTCCGACCTACTCTCTCCTCACAAGCCGGGGTTCATCCGAGGTCGTTCAGTTCACGCTTCCACAATCATCAAGACGGGAAAAGAAATTATGGCAGTTTCATTGGATGCAGCCGCAGAGGTATTCCGTGATGCTATGCGGGAGACGGTCAAGAAGCACTCGCTCTGGTACCTGATCAAGGGGATACTTCTGGTTGTAGCAGGCATCCTGGCAATCGTCTATCCGGTGATCTCGTCAGTGGCGTTTGTCGTCTTCCTTGGCTGGCTGTTGATCATCAGCGGTGTTGTACAGGGCGTCAGCCTGATCGGCGCCGGCAAGGTGCCGCACTTCTGGCTTGAGCTGATTTCCGTCGTGTTGGCGTTGCTTGTCGGGTTTCTGCTTGTCCGCGATCCCGCTCAGGGCCTGCAAACCATCACGCTTCTCATCATTGTTTTTCTCATGATCCAGGGCATCTCCAAGATCGTCTTTGCGTTGACGATCCGTCCTTTCGAAAGCTGGGGGTGGGTGCTGGCAAGCGGTGTTTTGGGCATTGTTCTCTCAGTGGTGCTGTGGGGAAGCCTTCCAGGGACGGCGGCGTGGTTGATCGGACTGCTGATCGGGATCGAACTGATCGGCGAGGGCGCGGCGATTGCACTTCTTGCCTGGCGAGTACGCCAAGCCTGACGCACGACTGCGGGCTGGTTCTCCCTGCCGTTCTGTTGTCTCGGCGGCACGTTGGCGTTTCTCACCGGACGTCGGTATTGGCTTATGTGCGGACAAGAGGCATCGACGAAATGACGCCAACCTGGACGGAACTGTTTCTGCTCCTTCTGGTCGGCCTAGGGCCGCTGAAGACGATGCTGGTCTATGTCGAGAAAACCGAGAATTATGATCAACCGACGCGCGACAAGGTCGCGATTTACGCTGTCATAACTGCGATTTGCCTGGCTATCAGCCTGCTGTTCCTCGGTGCCGGATTGCAGTCGCTCTTGCACTTCAGCATCGGGGCCCTCAGCGTCTCCGGCGGATTGATATTGCTTCTGTTCTCGCTGCGGATCGTTCTCGATACAGGAGGCGACGACGGAGACCAGAGCGAAGATACCGACCCAGTAAGTCTCGCCATCTCGCCGATTGCCCTGCCTTTGCTGCTTAACCCGGTTGGTATCGTCGCCTTGGTGACGTTTTCTGCCGAAGCGCAATCAATGGAGGTTTACCTACGTATTCTTGCGGTGGTTTTGTGTCTTGGCGTCATTGATGTTGCTGTCCTGCTGCTGGCGGGTCGGCTGGGGAAATTGATACCGCACCCGATCATCGAATTGCTTGAACGCATGTTTTCAATCCTGATCTGTGCGCTCGCGGTCCAGATCATGGTCGATGGCCTTGAAGACCTCAAGATCTTGTGAACTGGATCATTGGCGGCATCGGGCACTGATCCGCGGTTTTCGCACCTGGAACGGATTCAGTCGACATCGCCTGACGTGATCGAGTCGGTTGCTGCCTTGGAATCAGGACTGCTTGTCGGCCGAAACCATCGAGCCCGCCATGGCCGCGCGCAGTTCGCGAGCAACAAACCCTGCTCGCAGCATGAAAAGGGAATATTCTGGCAAGGTCCGTGGCGACTTCATCAAAGCGCGCTCGCGGCCCTAGCGCCGTGGCACCGAAACGCCAGGGCCGACGCGCCGAGCATAATCGATACCCGTTTGTTCATGTCCCGGCGCCGCAGTACAATCGTCAACGCAAGCATTGGAGTCCGCCGATGTTGTCCCGTATCCAGTCGTCCGTTCACGCCAGCTCGGGAGCCTTGCGTTCGCCGTTGCCCGCCGTCGACGTGTCGGGCCTTCTTTCGGAAGACCGGGACGACCGAATGGCGGTCGCCTGCGAACTCGGTCGCGCCTGCGAGGAAATCGGCTTCGTCGTGCTGACCGGCCATGGCGTTAGCGCCAAGATCCGAGGGGACATGTCGGCGGTGACCCGCGCGTTTTTCGATTCTCCAGAGGCAGACAAGCGGGCGATGATCACCGGCGAAGGCGGGTACCGCGGCTACATTCCGCTGGCGAGCGAGGCGCTCGCCCGCTCACTCGAGCTGGACACTGCGCCGGATCTTTATGAGGCCTATACGATGGGCCGGCCCGAGACCCCGGACGACCCCTATCATCGCCGTCATGCCGCCGACTTCTTCGCGCCCAATGGGTGGCCCAAATCTCCCGCCGGCATGGCCACGGCCTGGATCGCATACTATCAGGCGCTCTCCAGCCTGGCCGCCCACCTGATGCAGGGTTTCGCGCTTGCGCTGGACCTGCCGGAAACCTTCTTTGACGACAAGATAGACCGGGCGATCTCCAACCTCCGTGCCATCAACTACCCCGAACAGATCAACCCGCCGGGCAGGAACCAGCTTCGCTGTGGCGCCCACACGGACTACGGAAGCCTGACAATCGTCTATCCGGACAACGCCGAGGGCGGCCTTCAGGTCTTCGACAAGACGCGGACGTGGGTCGACGTGCCGTTCGTGCCCGATGCCTTCGTCATGAATATCGGCGACCTGCTGGCCGAATGGACCAACGACCGCTGGGTGTCGACCCTGCATCGGGTCACCAACCCACCAAGGGAAACCGCGCACACCGCAAGGCGTCAGTCGATCGCCTTCTTCCATCAACCGAACTACGATGCGGTGATCGCCTGTCTGCCGAGCTGCGTCGACGCGGAAACGCCGGCGAAATATGCCCCCGTCGAATCCGGCGAGCACTTGCGCCGCAAGGCCGCGCGCCACGCGGCATAATCGCGATGCTCACACTCAATGTGGTCTGCATTGCACTTTCGGGGCGCAGGTCGGTGGTCTGGAAGGCCATGTCGCGACAGAAGGCGTGCATCTCGTCGAGCCGGGTGCCGAGACCAAGCTCCAGACTCAGGATGCGCACACGATGCGGCCGGTCGGCCAGAATCTTGCTTTGGTGTGTTCGCCTTTTCGACAAACCATACCTACTGCATGGAATCGGAATATTCCCGCTCAACGATGGAACTGCATGCCTCGATGTCAAAAACGACTGTCGTCGACCGAGCCTTCGATGGCGGATCGTAGGCCGATCGGGACCCCGACAACGCTTTCGGTCTCAGCCGGAGGGCGGGCGACAACGCGCCGACACGCGCACTGGTCGGATACCGCGTCGCCCATGATCGGCCGGCTCGCCGGTTGCAAAGATGTCAACGAACGCCGGCATCACATCCGACGATGTGCTGGATCGCTGGCGGCCAGGCGGAACCGGGCGCAGCGCCATCACCAAGCCAGGCGGGCTTCCAACCGGTCAAGACAACGGCTACCTTCCTCACCAGTTTGGAGTTCATTGAGGAACCCCGGATAAGACTTGTGTCTCCTGGATAGCCGGCTCACTTCTCTGCCGGGGATGACCCAAAGGATAAACATGAACAAGACGGCCGCCATCGTCGCCTTCTACTCTATTGTCGGGGTCCTCTGGATGTTTGCCACCGCGGCCGACCCTGTGAGCGCAACAGATGCGGTCGACGACAGCGACAGCGCTCAATTCTTGTACTCGTTGTCGTCAAAGTCCGGGACGTTTGAGGGAGGCACTCTCACGCTCAGCGGAGTACCTCGCGTCGTCTACTTCTCCGACCGGCCCAAGAGGGTGGCCGGTCACATGGCACTGGAGAAATTTCTGGAGGATTGGGACAAGGGGATAGACAATTTCGCGATCGATCCGCCGAACGCCGAGCTTGCCATCCACGAAGAAACTGAGGACAAGCACGTTGTGTTGATTATCGAAAGGCCCTCAGTGCACGACGACCGTATATCTTTCAAGGTTAAGATCCTCGATGAAACCATTCCTGATTCTTTTGGACATGCCACGCTCTTCATTGATGTGCGCATAGCGGTGTATCAGAAACCGGTGCCAAAGAAATCCGATTAGAACGGTGGTTACCGAATTTAATTATCCACCTCGGCGTAACTTCTAACACATCCCGCCGAATAACCTTCCGGGTAACTATCAATATTGCTTCGGCAGGCGTCCTACCTATTGTCTCCTCATAAGCTGCGGTCATTTGGGATCTGTGGGTTCACGCTTCCGCAGTCAGCAAGAATACTTCGGGGATCGGACCTGAGGGGAACAATGCGCAATCTTCTAACCCGCATTTCTCACACTCGACGTGATCTGCGCCCGCCGGCCATGGCGGAGAACAAGAAGGCCTGAAAGCCGTGTCCTGCATTTCGCTAGACTGACGGTCATC
Source organism: Hyphomicrobiales bacterium (assembly GCA_024222895.1). GTDB lineage: Bacteria > Pseudomonadota > Alphaproteobacteria > Rhizobiales > Kaistiaceae > Bauldia. The sequence goes on from JAAEOR010000497.1 coordinate 11,014, forward strand.
ACGCTTTGTCATCGCGCCAATAGGTGGATCTTCGGAAACAGTCACAGCACATCGCGGAAGCACTCCGCAAAGGCGGCGGCGTCCTCGGCGGAGCGAAAGCACCACAGCGCCGCGTCGGACTCCCCCCGCAAGCAAAGGCCAGTGGTCTGGTAGGCCATGTCGCGACAGAAGGCGTGCATCTCGTCAAGCCGGGTACCGAGACCAAGCTCGGGAATGTGGACCCGCACATGGTGCGGCCAGTCCGCCAGAATCTTGCGTTTGGTGAGTTCGCCTTTTCGATAAACCATGCGTGCAGCATGGAATAGGAATATATTCCAATCAAGCAGGAAGGTCCCATTTCGATCAAGTCGGATGTTCTCCTGGCTCGTAACGGAACTGCAGCGGGCCGAGCGGTGCCCTTCCCAGCGGCCTCAGCCGGATTTGGTATAGGGTCTGTAACGATAGTACTTCGGAAAACTGTCGAGCCGGATGTGAAGCCATTGGACCCCACCGCCTGCAACCGACACCCACAACGGTCGGCCGGAAAGACGCCGTTTGGCATGCCGACCCACTTCGCGCCACAGCCCACGCTGCTGGCTGATCGGCGCTTCGCGGAAGAAATCGGCCAGCCCGCTGTAGTCTGCGTCAGCGCGATAGGGTGATGGCACGATCAGGAAGGCATCGCCGCCGATATTCTCGAAAGCGACGATGCCATCCGGCGCGTTGTCGGCGTCGAAATAGTCGGCAAAGGTCCGGCGGTCCGGCTGCCCCACATAGCCCGGCGCGTCGTGGATCACACATTCGAACTCTTGAGCCAGAGACCTGTTGGAAAGAGCCGGGGTTTCCCAGACGCATCGTTCCCTACCGGTTCGCCTGAACAAGGAGATAAAGAAATCAGCAAACGTTGGGTCGCGCTCCCAGAGGTCGAGGACGTCGGCAAAGGCGAGCAAATGACCGCTTTCCCGTATACGGTATTTCAGAATATTCCCGGCGTTCTCACTCACCGCAAGAGCTTCAAATCGCCTCGCCTCTGTGGTTTTGCGTGATGGGTGTTGCGCCATCTTCCGGCCTCCCGGATGTGGGTGGTCACCGATTTCGTCCATAGTCGGGAACCGATCAAGAGTCGAATATGAATGTCACCGTTGACCGCCGTCCCGGAAGCGAACAGTCAAGTCTTGGACAATTCTGTCGCGCGGATCAGCGAGGCGCAATCCGCCCTGCCTTTTCCACGGCCGGCCTCGCACTCATCTCCCGCTGCCTCGGCGCGTCCGCCCTTCCGCGTAAAACCCGATTTCGCGACTTCGCGAGAACCGCCAGCGGATATCACCCCCGGGTTGACCTCGATCGCGTCTCGCGGCTTACTCCGCCGTGAGACGCGGCTTATCCAGGCCGCCGACGCGTCCCGATGCGCCGCCGGCTGAATGTTGCGTGGGCAGGAGGGACCGACCATGGTGACCACACCGACAATCTGGAAACCGGCATTCCCGGGCAATTCCATCGACTTCGGCGACCAGCGCTTTCCGGTGGCCACCGACATCGGCGACGGGCGGTTTGCCATCATGTGGGTGCGCAATTCCGGCACCCTCGAGGGGCAAATCTTCGACGCTGAGGGGAACCGCATCGGCTTCGAGTTCGGAACCGAGCGCTACGGCAGTGATCTCGAAAGCGACGTCTCGATCGCCGGCCTGCCGGGCGGCGGCTTCCTGGTCGCCTACACCAGCATCGGTCCCGGCGGCGGCAATGGTCAGGGGTCCGAGATCATCGTCGACACCCTGAACAAGAAGGGTCAGAAGATCGCCAGCACGGTCATCCAGGCCGACGACAACGCCGATGACAATATCGAGCGGGTCCGCGACCCGTCGATCGCGGTCCAGGACAACGGCGCCTATCTGGTCAGCTATTTGCGTAAAAACGACACGACAGGCGCGTTCGAGGTCTTCGGACGGAAGGTCTCCGCCAACGGCACCGTCGGCGCCGAAACGCAGTTCGTCATATCCAATGACCTGGCGGCGAACCCTATCGATTCCGACACGTTGTCGAACGGAACCTATGTTGTCGTCTATTTGAACCAATTCGATGTTGCGGACAACGATGTGGAGTTTCGCATCGTCGGCAAGAACGGTTCTGTGGCCGGCGGCGACGTCATCGCAAATGACGGAACGGATGAGACCGACGTGAAGGTCGCGGGCCTCGCCAATGGCGGCTTTACAGCCGTCTGGCAGACAGACGACGACGGCGATGGATCGGGGATCAAGTTCAGTGTCTTCGGCAATGCGGGCGCGGTGGTGAAAGCCGATGCGGTAAACGGCGGCTTCACAGCCAACACCACCACCGGCGGCGAGCAGATCAAGCCGGATGTCACCGCCCTCGCCGATGGCGGCTTTCTGGTGACCTGGAGCGACGTCGCCCGGGATGCGGCCTACGGCCAGCGCTTCGATGCAGCCGGCAACACCGTCGGTCTGGAGTTCAAGGTGTTCGACCTTGACGACCCGCTCCACAACGGGATCGCAACCCTCAGGGACGGGCGCGTCGTCGTTGCGGTCGGCGACGACGGAGACGACAATGTCAGCGCCGCCATCGTCGACCCCCGCGACGACGTGATCAAGGGCACCAACGACGACGACGTCCTGACCAGCCGCAAGGACGGCGCCACGGTCAAGGCCAAGAAGGGCAACGACACCCTGCTCGGTCAGAAAAAGAAGGACACCCTCGATGGCGGCAAGGGCAAGGACACGCTGCTCGGCCGCGAGGGCAAGGACAAGCTGACCGGTGGCAGAGACAAGGACGAGTTTGTCTTCGACACCAAGCTCAATGCGAAAAAGAATGTCGACACAATCACCGATTTCGAGATCAACAAGGACAAGATCCTGCTTGACAAAACCATCTTCGACGGGATCGGCAGGAGCCTGTCGAAAAAGGAGTTCGAGATCGGCAAGAAGGCGGATGACAAGAAGGACCGCGTCATCTACGACGACAAGAAGGGCAAGCTCTATCACGACGCCAATGGCGACAAGTCCGGCGGCAAGACCCAATTCGCCAAGCTCGACAAGAAGCTGAAACTCGACCACAACGACTTCGACATGATCGGCTAGTCGCGTTGTCAGGAAAATTGCGGGCGCTTTTTCCATCCGACAGTGCCGTTGATGAAGCGTTGGCGGCGTCGCTCCCTCCATCGTCATCCTCCAACTTGATTGGAGGATCGTTCGGGGAAGCGCAGAAACGATGACGACGCGCGGGTGCAACCCGATCCTCGGATCAAGTCCCAGGATGACGAAGGCGTGGGTTTGATCGGGGAGCGTTGGCACGAACGATCGCACCACACCAGCGTTGCCAGGAGAAGCGCCCAGCACTTCTCCGCCCGTGCACCGCTCGTTCCCGCGCAGGCGGGAACCCAGTCTGGATCTCCGCCTTCGCGGAGATGTGCGGTTTCAATTTGACGTTCCAGCGAACAAACGCGCGGCACGGACGATGGACAGAGCACCACCGTCTCCCGGTCTTGGACCGATCGTCCGGTTGTCATTGTGGGACGATTTTGATCTCTTATCCGGATGGGAGACTTGATCGCGACGCCTGCTGCCCAGCAACACGATAAAGACCTCGAAGAAGCGGCCCTGGAGGCAACAAGGACGGAAGACTGGACTGCAGCGGCAACGCTGTGGGGGCAGGCTTTCGCAACAGCGCGACGGCAACGCCGCCGCCCACACATCGGCGCAGAACGGCCTATTTTTCCAGCGAGACGATATACGCCAAGAGATCTTCCACCTGCTCCCGCCCTAGCAGATAGAAGGCCACATCCGGCATGCCGGAATGCGAGGGTGGAGCAACAATGCGATAGTAGATCTGTTCGCGGGACCGGTAGGCGGCGATCGACGCGAAGCTTGGCGGGAATTGCTTGAAGGCGCCGTCGGGCCCAATGTCATGGCAGCGGCTACAGCTTTCCGCCGCAAGCTCGGCGCCGGCGGCAACGTCGGCGCCTTTGGCCGGACTGCCCGCCAGATGAACAAGTGCAAATGCCGTGAACAACAGAGCATATCTCATCGCTTCCTCTCCCTTCTCCCAGTCGAAGTTCGTACGATGGTGCGATAACCTCCTTGGGGAACCAGAGGAGCCAACCGGGCGTCCCCCGGCACACCGGAAAGAGACCGATCTTTGCACGCCGCCAAGGCGAAAACATTGATCTCGATCCGGTAGGCGACCACCTCCCGCACCGCGGATAGGCCGGCGACACTTTGGGTGTGGTCGATGGCAAACGGGAACGAGGAGACATCCATAGTCAACTCGACAATGACAAAGCGCCGAGGCTGATTTCATCAAGGCTCCCCGTGCCACCAAGTTGCCGACCTTCGAGCTTGTCTGTGCCCGGCCGATGATCGCGGCCAAATCGGACCCGTCTTCCGTAGTGCAGGAGACACCCATGGTTGTGGCCGTGGCCATCAGAGCATCGCCGTCCATGTCGAGCGCCACACTGACCGAGATAGGCCCGAGCGCGCCACCCAGCCGAGCCCGGCCTCGGTTTCCGCGACATTGCGCAATGCGACGGTGACCGTGGCCGTGGGGCTGCTCCCCCCCGCTTCACAATGCCCGTGAACGCTACGCGTCACAGATCGGTGTGCCAAGCCACCGCCCCTTGCCTGCATGCGTGGAACCGACCAGGCTCCCTATTTTGAACACACGTCACCGGCCTTCTGATACCGCGCATTTCGGACCGAAAAACCCATGTGGCTCTTCAAGCTCGTCCTTGTCCTGGCTCTCGTCTTGGTCGCCATCGTGGTGCTGCTCTCATTCCTGCAGACCCGGATGCTGTTTCCCACCTATCTCGTCGGTCCGGCCCCAGACCTGCCGACGTCGGCCGTTGGCCTCGAGGTTGAGACACCTACGGGCGAGTACCTTCACGGCGTGCACATCCCGCCGGCGCGGCCTCACTCCGGCGAACGGATCGTGCTGCTCGGCTTCGGCGGCAACGCCTGGAACGCCGACTGCATGGCCGAGTTGCTTCACGGGCTGTTTCCCGATCGTGACGTAGTGACGTTCCACTATCGCGGCTATCGCCCGAGCACCGGTCAGCCGAGCGCCACGGCCCTGCTGGCCGATGCGCCGCTCCTCTACGACCTTGTCGTCGACCGACTCGGACCGGCGCGGGTCGTCGCCGTCGGCTACAGCCTCGGCACCGGCGTCGCCGCCGATCTCGCCGCCCGCCGGTCGCTCGCCGGCGTCATCCTGGTCAGCCCATTCGACAGCCTGACGGCGCTTGCCGGCGAACACTTTCCCTGGGCGCCGGTGCGGCTGCTGCTGCGTCACCACATGCCGGTAGCCGACGCCGTTCGCAGCCTGACCACTCCGTTTGCGATCATTGTCGCGGCCGACGACAGGATCGTGCCGCCACGCCGGACGGAGGCCCTACGCCCGGCGGTCGCCAATCTCGTCTTCGACCGGACCATCGCAAATACCGGCCACAACGATCTCTACCAGACGCAGGGATTCGAAGCGGCGATGGCGGACGCGCTGGCGCGGATCGTCAGCAGCTCCAATGGCGCGTGAAAGACTCACGCTGGCAGAAGAATTGCGCTGTCGTGTTCCGCCGCCCCGCCCGGCTCATCATTGCCCCGAGCAAGGCAAGCTCCGCGACGATGAGAACGGCAGCGGCCCGATCGATGCAGTGAAGGTGAGCGAGTTCCCCTCCGGCCTGGGGATGACCGCCGACGAGTTCTTCACGGGCTGACTGTTCGACGGCTTGGCGGCCGGATAAGCCAGACCCACGCCCCCTCCACCACCAGGCCGAACTCGGAAGACCGTCTGAAAGCTCTTCCCTCGGACCGGGATTCTTTTCGCCGCAATCGGCGCACGGGCGTCGTTCCAGAGCGCGCTTGCCGGCGTTATGCGCCCACGGCACCTACTCCGCGTCCCTCGGGCCACATGACGATGATCCAGGGTTGCTGATAGCCGCCAGCGACAGAAGTATCAAATCAGACAACTGTAGAGGACAAAGCAGTCAAATAGTCAGGCGAACGATGGTGGCCGTCACGGGAGAGCGCTGACGACGCGTCTGTGGACGCGCTATTCCAATGTCGGCTGATATCTATTTATAAGAGGCTCATCACGAAACTCCCGTCGCCGGGGCCACGTAATGGCACGCATCTGCGATTTGTTCGGGACCGTCGAATATGAGACCATTCCATCGATTCTGGCACCTTTTCAGCATACCGGCGGTCCTTCTCCTTGGTGCGGCAGGTGCGTTGGCCGAAGCAGATGGTCCCGACTTCTATCGCGTTGTCGACGTCGCTGCCGACGACGTCTTGAACATTCGTGCCGGTCCCGGAGCCACTTACCAGATCGTCGGCCGGATTCCGGCCGGGGCCGACGGGATCGTCAACTTTACCGCCTGTGTCGGCGGGCTCGGCTCCCCGGAGTGGGAGCGCGCGACAGCCGAACAGCGGGTCGCAGCGCGCGACCGTCTCTGGTGTCGGATCGGCTACGACCGGATCATTGGATGGTCGGCCGGTCGCTTCTTGGGCGAGGGAGCCGGGCCGGACGCTTTCAGATGCGGTGGTCGGCTTGCCTCACTGGCCGGATCCGAGTGGCAGGTTCGTGATTTCACCGGCGCGCCGGTCGACGGCGAAGCCTGGATCGCCTTCAAGGGCGACGGCAAAGCGATCGGGCATTCCGGGTGCAACCGCTTCAACGCCAGCTATGCCGAAAGCCCCGGCCAGATTGAAATCAGCCCGCTGGCGATGACGCGGATGGCCTGTCCTCCAGCGCTGATGGAACTTGAGGCTGCGCTTGTCAAAGCGCTCGACGCCGCGGACGGCATGATGGCAAGCCAGCTGGTCCTCGCCATCTTCGACCGGGACGGCCTCCTGCAAGTGACCTTGACGCGCCGCGACGCCGATTGAAGGCCGGACCGATTTCGGGGCTCTTCCAGATACGATCTGCCGGGGAGCAATTTGGCATTGGCGTCCCACCTTCGGACCCTACCGTCGGTGTTGAGCAGGCGAATGGCCCTTCGGCCCGACCGCACCGCCTTATTCGGCGGCCGCCCGTCTCGCCGCACGAGCTATTGCCGCCCGCTCGTCGTCGACGATGTAGTCGCGAATGATCGGGACTGCGTCACGCCGGCGGGACAGAAGCAGCTGAAAGACCATGTTGGAGCCGTTCAGGAAGCCGAGTTCCACGGCCGACAGGTAGAATTCCCACATCCGGCAGAAGCGCTCGTCATAAAGCGAAGCCGCCTTCGCCCGATTTGCCGCGAAACGCTGCCGCCAGTGTCGGATTGTGTAATAATAGTGCAGGCGCAGGATCTCGTTGTCGGCGGCCCACAGGCCGACCCGCTCCAGCGAGGCGAAGACTTCCGAAAGCGCCGGCACGTAGCCGCCCGGAAAAATGTATTTGCGGATGAAGGGACCTGTCGTTCCCGGCGGCGTCATCCGCCCGATGGCATGGATCATCGCAATGCCGTCGTCGGTCAGCATGTCGCGGACCTTGCCGAAATACGTATCGAAATAGGTGGTCCCGACATGCTCCATCATTCCGACTGAGACGACCCTGTCGAACCGGCCTTCAACGTCACGATAGTCGCGTTCAAGGAATGTCACGCGATCACCGACGCCCGCCTCCTCGGCGCGTTGGCGGGAAATCTTGAGCTGTTCCGGCGAGACGTTGATTGCGGTAACCCTTGCCCCACAATGCCTGGCCAGATGGATCGCCAGCGAACCCCAGCCCGAGCCGATCTCGGCGACATGCATGTCCGGTTCAAGGCGGAGCTTTGCGGCTATATGGACGAGTTTGGCCTGCTGCGCCTGTTCCAGGGACTCCGCATCCGGATTGCGGAAATAAGCACAGGAATAGTTCAGCCCCTCGTCGAGGAAAAGGCGAAACAGATCGGTCGACAGGTCGTAATGGTGGCGGACATTTCTGCTTGCCATGCCGATCGGATTGGCCTGCTGCCAGCGCTTCAGGCCGCGCCAGGCACGACGCAGCAGCCTCTGCGAACCGGCTGAGGCCAGGCCCGTGCGATTGACCGAAAAAAGCTCGAGGCAATCGTGGATGGTGGCGCCGTCCTCGCAGGTCAGTGTACCGTCCATATAGGCTTCGGCGGCGACCAGTTCGGGGTTCAGCGCGAGCCTGCGAGCGAGGGCCTTGTCGTGCAGCCTTACCGTCACGGTCGGGCCGTCCTCGCCCGATCCGAATTCGTGCAGCCCACCGGCGGAATCGTACAGCCGCAGGCGTCCGTTGCGGATGAATTTCTTCAGTAGTCCGGACAACAGCCGCATCCGCCGGCACCCAAAAACCGAGACGATGTCCGCGAATCGGTGGCTCGCGGATGAACTGGGACTCTGGCGATACCTTAGCCACCGAGGCCGAGCCGGGCAATGTTGATCACGATCCCCAACGATCCCCCGGGTCCGATCGACGGTCGGGCTGAAGCCGGTCGGCTCATACCAAGGGTATCAGGCCTGAAGTTGCAACCGACGAGGCTGTCGGCGCTCGGTCGGATGGGATTGCTTGAAGCGATCCGGGCGCGCGGTCATGTGATTGCAAGGCGCCATGACGAGACCGCCGCGCTTGACGCTCGGAACCACGGTCGAGTCCGGCGCGCCGCAGCCCCCGTGTCGAACACGAAATGGAACGACAGCACCCGATGATCGGGATCTGGTCCGCATTTCTCACACTCGATATGGTCTGCGCCGACTCACGCGCCGGCTGCATTTCGGAGGGGCGCATTGGCGGTCGCTGTTGCATGGCGACCGACTGTCAGCACGACGGCATCGGTCCACGTCTTGTCCCAAAAACCGTGCTAGCCTGACCAGCCAAAGGACGGCAGCCGAGGTAAAATCATGGCGCGACGGACAACAGCAAAGGCCGAAACAGTCGACCGCAATTCCCTGGCGCTGGCCCTGTCGGGCGGCGGGTTCCGTGCCACGCTGTTTCACTGCGGCGCCCTGATGCGGCTGAATGAGCTCGGTCTGCTGACCCAAGCGACCCGGATCTCCAGCGTATCCGGCGGGTCCATCGCCAATGGCGCGCTGGCAGTGGCCTGGCCGGGACTGTCGAACAGGAACGGTGTGATCGGCAATCTGAGGTCGAAGGTGATTGCGCCGCTGCGCACCTTCTGCCAACGCTCGCTCGACACGACGGCGGTGGGCCTGGGGACGATTCTGCGGGGCAAGTCGATCGGCGACGTTCTGGCCGACATCTATGACGAGATGTACAAGGGCGCCACGCTGCAGGATCTCCCCGACAGCCCGCAGTTCGTCTTCAACGCCGCCAATCTCCAGACCGGCCGGCTGGTGCGGATGCAGAAGGTGCGGCTGGCGGACTACACCATCGGTGAGATCGTCAGACCGAAGATCAGGGTTGCCGTGGCCGTGGCGGCGTCGAGCGCCTTTCCGCCGGTGCTCTCCCCGGTCGACATCGACGTCGATCCGGCCGCCTGGCAGAAGCGCAAGGGCGCCGTTCACCATGGCAAGCCGGCCTTCTCGCGCACCCTCTCGCTGACCGATGGCGGCGTCTACGACAACCTTGGCCTGGAAACCGTCGATGACTTCAATCCGGTCATCGTCAGCGATGCCGGGGCACCATTTGGCACTGATGAATCGACCGGAGCGCTGTGGCCGCAGCAGGCCCTGCGCGCCCTCGACATTGCCACCGATCAGTCGCGCGGCCTGCGCAAACGGCTTCTATTCGCCGAGTGCGCCGCATCTGGCCGGGTACCGGTCTATGCCGGTATCGACGGCAATCCGAAGGTCTATCCGGCGGCGCAGACGCTCAAGGTCAACAGGAAGCTTACCGCCAGGCTGGCCGGGA
>JAAEOR010000498.1 GCA_024222895.1 Hyphomicrobiales bacterium
CAGCACCGAACAGATGACATAGGCGCCGATCTTGACCGACCGAACCGGGGCGCCGGAAAGCTTCGCCGCCTTCTCGTTGCCGCCCACCGCCAACAGGTAGCGGCCAAACACTGTCCGCGAGACGGCCCAGAAGACGATGGCCGCCAGTGCCAGAGCCAGCCAGCCCTGAAACGGCAGACCGAGAACCTTGCCCGTGCCGAGGTAACTGAACTCCGGATTCGTGAACGTCTGCAGATTGCCGTTGGTCAGAATCAGGGCGATGCCGCGTCCCGAGATGAACAGAATGAGGGTCGCAATGATCGGCTGAACGTTGAGGTAGCTGATCAGGATGCCGTTGAACAGACCGCAGACGACCGCCGCCAGCAGCGGCAGAGTGAAGGCAGCGATCAGTCCGATAACCGGATACGAAGTCCCGAACTCGGACATGAAGATCAGCGGCGCCAGAGCGCCGGCAAGGGCCATCACCGCCCCGACCGACAAGTCGATGCCGCCGGTGGCGATCACCAGGGTCATGCCGATGGCGACGATGGCAATCGTCGCGACCTGGCTGATGTTTACGAACAGGGTCTGCAGTTGCAGGAAGTTCGGCGTGAACAACGCGTTGAGGATCAGCAGCACGCCGAGCGCTACCAGGATCCCGTGGCGGCGCAGCCCATCCTTGCCAAGTGTCATGGCCGAGCGCGGCCCGACACCGTCCTTGTCGTCATGGACACCGGCGGCACTCACGGGCTGGCCTGTTCGTCGTGATGATGAGCGATGGCGTTGACCAGCGCGTCTTCGGTGATTCCCGGATTGGTGAGGATCGCCACCGAGTAACCGTCCTGGAGCACGACGATCCGATCGGCGCCCTCGACCAGTTCCTCGAATTCGGAGGAGATCAGGACGACCCCGTGCCCCTTGCTGACAAAGCCGCGGATGATTGCCTGGATCTCCAGCTTGGCGCCGACGTCGACGCCACGGGTCGGTTCGTCGAGGATGAGCAGATCCGGCTCGGTCGCCAGCCAGCGAGCCAGCAGCACCTTCTGCTGATTGCCGCCCGACAGTTCGCGGATCGGCTGATCCATGCTCGCCGCCTTGATGCCGAGCGAGTCGATGAAGCGGCTGACGAGATCGCGCTCGGACTTGCGGCGGATCTGGCCGTTACGGGTCAGCTTCGGCAGCAATGCCAGGGTCAGATTCTCCCGAACCGTCATGTCGGGTATGATGCCTTCGGCCTTGCGATCCTCGGTGAGGTAACCGATGCCGGCCGAGATCGCAGCCGACGGGCTCACGGGTCCGGCCTTGCTGTCGCCCAGCCGAATGTCCCCCTCCGTCAGCGCATCGACTCCGAACAGGGCTCGCGCGGCTTCGGTTCGCCCCGAGCCGAGCAGCCCGCCCAGACCGACAATCTCACCGCGATGCACATCCATATCGAGTTTGCGCAGCAGGCGGCCGGTGGAGATTGATTTGGCGGAAAGCAAAAGGTCGCCTACGTCGTGACTGCCGCCACTCAGATCGGTCATGCCCGCCGATTCGATATCATCGATGTTGCGGCCGAGCATGTCGGCGATCAGTTCCAGCTTGGAGGTATTGGCGATCTCCTTGCAGCCAACGGTGCTGCCGTCGCGCATGATCGTGACCCGATCGCAAATCCTGAACAGTTCATCGAGGTAATGGGAGACATAGAGGACCGAGATACCGGCCTCCCGCAGTCCGCGAACCACGTCGAAGAGAACCTCGACCTCACGATCGTCGAGGGATGATGTCGGCTCGTCCATGATGACAAGCTTGGCGTTCAATGACACCGCCCGCGCAATGGCAACCAGCTGCTGGATGGCGGTCGCATATTCGCCGAGCGGTGCCCGGACATCGAGGTTGATGCCAAATCGCGCCAGAATCTCACGTGCCCGCCGGTGCGCCTCGGGCCAGTCGACCATGCCGCCCCAGCGCCGCGGTTCGTAGCCCATCGTGACGTTCTCGGTCACACTGCGCAGCGGCACCAGGTTGAGCTCCTGATAGATCGTCGACATGCCAGCTGCCTGGGCTTCGCGCGGCGTCGATACGGCCGACGCCTGCCCGTCAAATTCGACTTCGCCGGCGTCGCGCCGATAGACACCGGTGAGCACCTTGATCAGGGTTGATTTTCCCGCACCGTTCTGGCCGATCAGCCCATGA
>JAAEOR010000499.1 GCA_024222895.1 Hyphomicrobiales bacterium
GGGTGTCAACGCTCGGCCTATCTGATCGCGCCCAGCTCGGCCAAGCTGATCCGGTAATTACCAGTGTTAGCGCGACGGCGTGAAGCACGCTGGCGCGGATGACTCTGGCTCGGCCAAACGGATCGCAGTTCCGTTTGGTGGTGTTCATGTTGTTGCCTCCGGTTTTTGGTTTTCGGGTTTCTTCTTGCGTGGGTTTCGATAGGTGTCGCCGGTCAGCCGCAAGACGTGGGCGTCATGGAGCAACCGGTCCATAGCTGCGCTAGCAAGTAACTCGTCAGCGAAGAGGTGAGCGAGTTCATCGGTGTCGCGGTTTGATGTGATGACCGTTGCTGCCCGTTCGTAACGCAGGCGAATCAGGTCGTAGAGGTCCATCGGCTCGTCGCCCGTGAGCGGCCGCAGGCCTAGGTCATCGATGATCAGCAACTGGACCGTTGTCAGGCGCGCCATCTTGCGTTCGTGACTGTGGTCAGCTCTGGCGGCGCGCAGTTCCTTGAAGAGGTCGTGAGCTTCGACGTACAGCACGCTGTGGTTGGCTCGACACGCCCGATGGCCGAGCGCTTGAGCGATGTGACTCTTGCCGACGCCGGTCTGTCCTAGAAGCAGCACGTTGCGATGGCGCTCAACAAAGCCGCATGTCGCCAGGTCGAGCACTTTGGACTTCGGAATGTCGGGATTGAAATGAAAGTCGAAGTCTTCGAGGGTCTTGCGGTGTTCGAAGTTGGCGCGGCGCACCCGCTGCTGCAGCTGTTTGGAGTCTCGACGTTCAACCTCGTCCTTGAAGAGTCGATACAGAAACTCCTCGAAGGCTAGATTGTCTTCGACAGCCTCGCCCAGCCTCAGCTCCAACGAGTGAAGCACTCCACTGAGCTTGAGCTTCTTGAGCAGCGGGATCAGTTCGTCAATGACGCTCATTGCTGGCCCCCTTGGCGGTCGTCCACTGGTCTGACGACCGCGCGAAACGCGGTGGCCCGTCGGCCCAGACCGCAGCCGTCGGACGCGTTGTCGGCAGTGGCTCGAGGTCGAGCGCTTGCGTCAAGATGTTCTTGATCGTCTGGTAGCTGGTGCTCCCATAGAAGCTCGCCCGGCGACACGCCCCCTGGGCACGCTCCGTCGGGAAGCGTTCCAGGTGAGTGACGATCGCTTGCACCTGACGCAGCTGGAACAACACATCGTCCGAATCGAAGACCTCGCGCACGAAGCGACCGACGTCTTCACCTAGCTGGTCGCCGCGTTCTTCCCAGTACGTTCGACTGCGGTGTCGCAGCGCCGCACGCTCGGCGGGCAGGTGCGCGTCGTTTGTGCTGCGGAGGCCCTTGCCTCTGCGCGAGTGCGTCGCGATGCGCTCGTCATCGTAGTACACCGCTACCGACGCGGGCGTTGCACGCACCCAGACTTGTCGTGCGATATGTCGCCACGGAACCGAGTACATCCGGCGCGCAAACACCACGTGGCTGTCGCGATGCACCGTCGCCCGCTTCCAAACCACCGGCTCGTACGCTGCGACAGGCAACGGCATGAGAGCTCGACGCTCCTCGGACTCAAAGACCTCGAGCGGCCGCTTGCCCGTTGTTCCGTGCGTGCGCTGTCCCGCCACTTCTCGCACCCACGTCACCAGGTACCGATTCGTCACATCAAGGTCCTCGCCGTCACGGCCTTTCAGAGCGTTGTTCTTGACGTACTTCACCCCTGCCTCCACCTTGCCTTTCTTCTTCGGTGAGCGTGGCGGCGCCGGATCGATCATGAAGCCGTAGTGTCGGGCCAACTCTCGGTAGCTTCGGTTGAGCTCGCTGTTCGCGTCGCCCGCACCAAACGCTGCACGGATCACCGCCGCCTTCAAATTGTCCGGTACTAGCGTGCGCGGCACGCCACCGAGTGCGCGAAACGCACGCTCGTGCAACGCAAGCCACGTTTCGGTGCATTGGTCGAATACCACTTCGCTGTACTGGTGGCGGCTGTACCCCAACACCATCACGAAGACCCAGCTCTTGCGAAGCTTCTGAGTTGCCGGATCGATTCGGTATCCCGCGTACCCAAAGTCGACCTGGGCCACGTCCCCCGGATCGGTCTCGACAGGGATCGCTACGTCGTCCTGCGTCGGGCCGCGTTCGCGCTGGATGCTGGCCACCAATCGCTTCACGGCCGAAAGACTGCCCCGAAACTCGGTTTCTTCCGTGCGCAGACGATCGTAAATCGCTGTCGCACCTAGACCGTCGTCTAGCTTCTTTGCCACGATGGCGTGCCACCGCTCAATGGACGATTCCTGTTGCGGTGCTGCCTTGGGCGGCGCGTGCTCCATCACCGCCGCCCTCAGCGTTTCAAGTGGCGGAACGTCGTTTGCCTCGCCTTGGAGCAGCCCCGCCCTGAGCAGTGCCGCCCGGTACTTCCGCTCCGTGCTCGGTCCCATTGTCAACATGCGCGCGACCTCGCGATCGCCAGTGCCCAGCCGGTGAAGCCGCACCAGTTCTTGAAGCCTGTGCATGTCCGTCCTTTTCGCTGTCATGGCGACAACCTCGCCGTACAGCTCAACACTTGTCCAGTATTCCCAAGCACCCGCCACGGTTTGTTTGGCCGAGCTAGACCGGGTTTGTTTGGCCGAACTCAGACCGGTCCGCTTCGCCGAACCACTCGCGGTTTCATAGGCCGAGCTGTGACAAGGAAGACAACATGGGCTTTGAATCCAAGCGCCTACTTCGCCCCCCGGCGGGCGGAACGATGCGCACCATCGTCTCCGGTAACGAGGAGCAGCAGCGCATCCAGCACAACGTCCAGGAGGCTACTCAGCAGGCGCGAAGCAATCCGCTGAACAAGTCTCGCGAAGTATCCGTCAGGGTGCGACCACCCGATGGGAGTCCTACCGACAAGGGA
>JAAEOR010000500.1 GCA_024222895.1 Hyphomicrobiales bacterium
CAGGCTGCGGGATGACAGTGCGGTGAGATAACGGTGTTAGAGCAGGGCCTTGATTTCGTCGAGCGCGGCCGGGTCTTCGATCGTCGACGGCACCACGTATTCGTCGCCGTCTACCATCGCGCGCAGCGTCTTGCGCAGGATCTTGCCGGAGCGGGTCTTGGGCAGCCGGCCGACGATGAGCGCTTCCTTGAACGCGGCGACCGCGCCGATATCCTGGCGCACCAACTGTACCAGCTCGCTGACGATCCGATCGGGTTGGGTACCCTCGACATTTTTCAATACCACGAATCCCATTGGCATCTGGCCCTTGAGTTCGTCGCGTCGACCGATCACCGCGCATTCGGCGACCATCGGGTGTTTGCCGACGACTTCTTCCATTTCGCCGGTGGACAGGCGATGTCCGGCGACGTTGATGACGTCGTCGACGCGGCCCATGATGAAGAGATAGCCATCGTCGTCGAAATAGCCGCCGTCGCCGGTAGTGAAATAACCGGGATAGGTTTCCAGGTAGTTTTCCGTAAAACGCTCGGCATCGCCCCAGATGCTGGTCAGACAGCTTGGCGGTAGCGGCAGCTTGATGGCTATGAAACCCTGTTCGTTAGGTCCGAGCCTGTTGCCAGCCTCATCGAGAATCTCGACGTTGTACCCCGGAACCGGCACCGTGGACGAGCCTGATTTGACCGGCATCGATTCCAGGCCATGCATGTTGGCGGCGATCGCCCAGCCGGTTTCAGTTTGCCACCAGTGATCGAGCACGGGCACCTTGTAGGTATCCACGAGCCATTCGTAGGTTGGCGGGTCGAGGCGTTCGCCGGCGGCAAAGATGGTCTTCAGGCAGGACAGGTCGTAC
>JAAEOR010000501.1 GCA_024222895.1 Hyphomicrobiales bacterium
CCTCGATATCCGGATAAGTCCGGTGGAAGCCGATCTTGCAGCAGTTGACGGGCGCATGGATCTGATTGGACCAGGTCCACAGCAGCGACGGCGTCTCTCCGGCCTGAAAGCGGGTGAAAACGACCGGTCGACCAAGGTCACGCCATGCCGCGATCAGGGCATTGGTCGGCGTGATGGTCTTGCGTGCATCGGGCACCTCCAGCGGCGCCGACTCACGCACGAAATCATTCTGCATGTCGACGATCACCAGGGCCGAGCGATCGAAGTCGAAATCAAAGGGTAGTTCCATCGGCATCATCTCGCTCCGTGTTGGTTGGACATCTGGTTCGCGCCGGCTTTCCCTCTCCCGGCGCGGGAGAGGGCTTGCGGCGTTGGCGTCGCAGGTCGCGGCACGCGGCCGAGACGCTTAGGCCGCAAGGGTGAGGGGTCGGACCGTTCACGATCATGGCGAAACCCTCTCGAGCGCCGCCCGTCCATGCAATTTGGGCGCCGGTGCTATCCGTCACCGCCCGAACCCCTCACCAAGCGCGGCTAGCCGGCTGCGCCGGAAGCCGCACTGTCCTCTTCCCAAGGAGAGGAAGGTGCAATCGCGCCAAACCACCGGTATGGTCTCCACCGTGAAGCCGGATCCTTATGGCCACGCCTAACTCACCCCTCAGCGTCACATTTGTTGTTGCGACACAGCTATCCCATCCCGAGAAATGCCTGGCGGACCATATCGTTCTCCAGCAGCTCTTCGCCACGACCCTCGAGAACAATTTCGCCGGTCTGGAGGATATAGGCATAGTCGGCCAAGCGCAGCGAGCGATCGACGTTCTGTTCAATAAGCAGGATTGTCGTGCCTGCCTTGCGGATCTCGACAAGGACCTCGAAAATCCGATTGACGAAGGCCGGCATCACGCCAAGGGACGGTTCGTCCAGCATGAGTATGTCCGGTCCGGACATGAGCCCACGGCCGATTGCAAGGAGTTGCTGTTCGCCGCCACTCAGCGTCCCGCTCACCTGCCCGGAGCGCTCCGCAAGAACGGGGAACAGCTCGTATACGCGAGAACGCTGCTTGGCGATCACTGCCCGGTCTTTTTCGCTATAGGCGCCGAGCAGCAGGTTTTCCTCCACCGTCATATCCGAGAACAGACCCCGCCCTTCGGGGACCAGGGCAACATGTTCCCGGGCTATCCGGTAGGCGGGCCGGCCGGAGATGACTTCGCCGTTCAGGCGCACTTCTCCGGAGCGGGGCCTGACATGCCCGACGATTGTCTTCAGGAGCGTTGTCTTGCCAGCGCCGTTGGCGCCGGCAATCGAGACGATCGCGCCCTTGTCGACGCGGAGCGCGACCTGGCGCAGTGCTTGTGCCTCGCCGTAAAAGACGTCGAGTTGGTCGACCTCAAGCATTGGCGAACTCACCACCCAGATAGGCGCTGATCACCTGCGGATCCGCGACAACCTCCTCGGGACTGCCGTCTGCGATTTTGCGGCCCCGGTCCAGAACGATGATCCGCTGCGAGATCGCCATCACCGCCTGAAGAACATGCTCGATCAGGATGACCGTGACACCGGCCTCAGCGATCCCGCGGACGAGCTCGATTGACGCCTGCACTTCGGTCGGAGTGAGGCCGGCCATGGTTTCATCGAGAAGAAGAAGAACCGGCTCCGTCGCAAGCGCTCGTCCCATCTCCAGTCGGCGCCGCTCGGCGAGTGTCAGTTCATCGACCATGACATCGGCGCGGTGAGCGAGGCCGACCCGTTCCAGCGCCGTGCGTCCGTGTTCCAGCGCTTCGTAGAAGCTGTCGGTCCGCACCAGCGCGCCGATCGCCGCATTCTCCAGCGCGGTCATGCCTTTCAGCGGCTCGGTTTCCTGGAAGACGAGGGCCAGTCCGCGCTTGCACATGCGGTGGGCCGGATACCCGTTGGTTGTCATGCCGCGAAAGCGGATCTGACCCGAGTCGGGGCCTGGCTTGCTGCGTGGCGGCGTCACACCGCAGATGATCTTGAACAGGGTCGACTTTCCGGCACCGTTGGGGCCGATGATCGACACGAGCTCGCCGGCAGAAATATCAAAGGAGATGTCGTCGTTGGCGACGACACCACCGAACCGCTTCGAGAGGTTGCGGACCGAGAGGAGAGGTTCGGTCATCCCACGCTCGCTGCCGGCTTGCGGGAGTTGAAGAGGCGACGGATCGTCGGAACGATGCCGGTAGGAAGGAAAAGCACGAGCAGGATAATGATCGCGCCAAGTATGGCCTTGTGGACAAACGGGAAGTTCGCCCACAGTGTCTCCGAGAGGATCATGAAGGCGATCGGCCCGATCACGGCGCCAAAAACCGTACCGATCCCGCCGAACACCGTCATCAGAATCACGTTTATGGTGATCGAAATGTCGAACGCCGTTTTCGGGTCGATGAAGGCGGTGTTGAGAATGTAGATGCCGCCGGCAATGGCCGGAAAGAAGGCCGATAGGACAAGCGCCGCCGCTTTGGTGCGCTCGGTCGGAATACCAAGCGAGCTTGATGCTGTCTCGTTGTTGCGAATAGCCAGCAGCGACTGAATGAACCGTGTCTTGAGCGTCAGGACCATCAAGGTGACCGCGACAAGCGCCAGCAGCGACATCATCAGAAAGGCGTCTTCGACGCCGATGAGCGGCCGCAGGTAGATACCGCCACCGCCGCCGGTCACCGACCGGAAGTAGCTGATCACCACTTTGACGGCCTCCGCCATCGCCAGCATCGCGATCGCGAAGTAGACGCCGGACAATCTCAGGAGCGGGTGGCTGATCAAGGCGGCGAAGGCGGCGGTGAACACGCCGGCGCCGAGAAGAGCCAGCGGCCAGGGGAACGCAAGCTTGGTTATCAGGATGGCGGTCACGTAAGCGCCGAGCCCCCAGAACGCCACATGTCCGAACGAGACATAACCGGCAAATCCGGAGATGAGATTCCAGCTCGTGCACAGCACGATATACATGGCCAGCGACATGAAGAACGACTGGTAGTATGGCGACCCTGTTTGGGCGTAGAGCAGGCTGAAGACCAGGGCTGCGACAAGGCCGAGGCGCCATCCCCATGAGAGCGTCCGGGCGTTTCTGAGGATATCGTTCAGCATCAGCGTGACCCCAGAATGCCCTGTGGCCTGAACATCAGCACCAGGATGATGATCACGAATGCCGCGGCGGCCGAGATCTGGGCATCAATGAAGTAGGTGACCGACTGCTCGATCACGCCGAGCATCAGAGCGGCGATCAGGGCTCCAAGGAAGTTGCCCATGCCGCCAAGGACGGTGATCGCGAATGCCTTCAGCATGAAATGCTCACCGATCAGCGGTGTGAAGGCGAAGATCGTTCCGGCAAGGATGCCGGCGGCGGCGGCCAGCGCGGTCCCCAACCCAAACACGACCAGGTAGATCGCGTTTGCGTTGATGCCGCACTGTTCGGCCATCTGCCGATCGAA
>JAAEOR010000502.1 GCA_024222895.1 Hyphomicrobiales bacterium
GTGGCACCAGTGGCATGCGGCGTAGCCGACCGAGAGCAGGATCGGCTTGTTGGTGCGCTGCGCTTCTTCCAGCGCCGCCGGTCCCCACGGCCGCCAGTGTACCGGGTTGTCCTTGTGCTGAATGAGGTAGGGACTGGATTCCTGGGCGAGGAGGTTTTCGGCCATGCCGGTAATGTAGGGGCGTCGGCATCGATAGGACAGGGCGGACAGCAGTGATGTCAGGAGGCACGATATTCGCATTGTCGACAGGCGGGCTGCCTGCCGGTATCGCCGTCATCCGCATGTCGGGGCCCGGGGTTCGGTTCGGACTCGAAACACTGGTTCATACGGTCCCGAAACCACAGAGAATGACACTGCTGCCAATCGGGAATCCGTCCGGCGTGCTGATCGACAGGGGCCTGGTTGTCTTCTTCTCCGGTCCGCGGAGTTTTACCGGCGAGGATATGGCGGAGCTGCATCTTCACGGTGGTCGCGCCGTGGTCGCTGCGGTTCTGGAAGCGCTTGGCGGATTGCAGGGCTTTCGCCCCGCCGAGGCCGGAGAGTTCACGCGCCGGGCGTTTGAGCATGGGCGGCTCGATCTCACCCAGGTCGAGGGACTGGCCGATCTGGTCGTTGCCGAGACCGAGGCGCAGCGGCGCCAGGCTCTCCGCCAGGCTGATGGTGTGCTGGGGACGGAATATGAGGGCTGGCGCCAGAGACTGATCCGGGCGCGAGCGATGGTCGAGGCAGAGCTCGACTTTCCGGACGAAGACGATGTGCCGGGGTCGGTCAGCGAAGCAGCGTGGCGGGAGGTGCGCGCGGTTGCCGGCGCGATGGCCACTCATCTCGATGACGGGCGCCGTGGCGAGCGATTGAGGGACGGCTGCGAGATCGTTGTCCTGGGGCCGCCAAATGCCGGAAAATCAAGCCTGATCAATGCATTGGCGCGCCGCGACGTTGCCATCGTCTCGACCGAGCCGGGCACGACCCGCGATCTCATCGAGGTCCGCCTTGATCTCAATGGTTACCCGGTGACGATCGTCGATACCGCGGGCCTCCGGGAAGCCGCCGGAACCGTCGAGGAAGAAGGGATTCGCCGAGCCCGGGCGCGGGCGGAAAACGCCGATCTGGTGCTATGGCTGAACGATGCGACCGGACCGTCCTCGCCGCCGCCCGAAACCAGCGGTCAGCCGGTGCTGCGGCTCGGCACCAAGCGTGATCTGATTGATCCCGATGCCGAAGGGACCCCGGCGTCAGGCGGGTTTGATCTGTTGTTGTCGGCCACTACCGGTGCCGGGCTGGACGAGCTCATCGGGCGCCTCGGCGATCTGACCGAGGATACTGCCGGCGTCGCTGACGTACCGCTTGCGACCCGTGCGCGGCACCGGGCCGCGGTTGCGACCGCTCGGGCTGCACTGGCGGCGGCCCTCGACGGTGATGGCCAGCCGTTGGAACTGAGGGCAGAGGATTTGCGGTCGGCAACTGAATCCCTGGGCCGGCTGACCGGACGGATTGACGTCGAGGATCTGCTTGACGTCGTGTTCCGAGAATTCTGTATCGGCAAATGATTTTCGAGCTGCGCCGCACGTCACGCCAACCTGTTTCACGTGAAACACCCTTGCGACAGGGCCGCAAGTCGTGCTCCATCCTGCGCTCGTCCTCCGCGAGGGCGGAGGACCGTCGTCTTGTCTTTTCTCTGGATGCCCGCCTTCGCGGGCATGAGCGGTTTTGAGGTGACGCTCGAACACCCACGCCGCAGTCCAACGCTGCTTGAATGAAACAAGAGCGACCGGACTTTGACGCCCTGTCACCATTGGGCTAGGGAAGCCGTAGGATGACAACTTACGATGTGATTGTGGTCGGTGGTGGCCACGCTGGAACCGAAGCGGCCGCCGCTTCGGCGCGGCTCGGCGCGTGCACGGCGCTGGTCACTCATACCTATGCCACCGTTGGTGCGATGTCCTGCAATCCGGCGATCGGCGGGATCGGCAAGGGTCACCTGGTCCGCGAAATCGATGCCCTTGACGGGATAATGGGCGCGGCCGCCGACCGTGCCGGCATCCAGTTCCGGGTGCTCAATCAGCGAAAAGGCCCGGCCGTCCGGGGGCCGCGGGCACAGACCGATCGCAGGTTGTACAGTCAGGCGATCAAGGATCTGCTCGCCGAAGCCGCCGGCCTCGACATTGTCGAGGGCGGTGTTGACGATCTGGTTGTCGGCGACGGTCAGGTCGGTGGAGTCATTCTCGGTGACGGACGTGAACTCCGGGCCGGGGCGGTGGTGATCACCACGGGCACGTTTCTCCGCGGCCTGATCCACATCGGGGAAAAGACGATTCCCGCTGGCCGCGTTGGTGAGGCGCCCGCGGTTGGCCTGGCAAAGACCATCGAGCGACTGGGATTCCGGTTGGGGCGATTGAAGACCGGCACGCCGCCGCGACTTGACGGACGAACCATCGACCGGTCCGGTCTCGAGCGCCAGAAAGGCGACGATCCGCCGGTTCCATTCTCTTTTTTGACAACCGCGATCACCACGCCACAGATCGATTGTCACATCACCCGCACGACGCCGGCGACCCACCGGGTGATCGGTGACAATCTCGACCGCTCGGCGATGTATTCCGGCCGGATCGAGAGCCGGGGGCCGCGCTACTGCCCGTCGATCGAAGACAAGATCGTTCGCTTCGGCGAACGGGACGGCCACCAGATCTTTCTGGAACCGGAAGGGCTGGATGATGATACCGTCTATCCCAACGGGATCTCGACGTCCTTGCCGGAAGACGTGCAGGCATTGGCCGTAGCGACCATCCCCGGGCTCGAAAAGGCGCGGATCGTCCGGCCGGGTTACGCCATCGAATATGACCACATCGATCCGCGGGAGTTGGCCCCGACACTCGAGGCCAGGCGTCTGGCGGGACTCTTCCTTGCCGGGCAGATCAACGGAACAACGGGGTACGAGGAGGCGGCCGGCCAGGGCCTGGTCGCTGGCCTGAACGCCGCCCGATCCGCGTCGGGCATGGAGGGCGCTGTCTTCAGCCGGGCCGACGCGTATGTCGGCGTGATGATCGACGACCTGGTGACACGGGGGGTCAGTGAGCCCTATCGCATGTTCACGTCGCGGGCCGAGTATCGGCTTTCCCTGCGTGCCGACAATGCCGATCGGCGGCTGACCGAACGGGGCCTGTCGCTCGGTCTTGTCGGGCAAGCGCGGCGGACCCGATTTGAGAAGAAGCGCGCCGTCCTGGACGATGCACGGACGTGCCTGGAATCCCTGACCGTCACGCCCGATGCTGCGGCACGCGCCGGCCTGGCGCTTAATCGGGATGGGGTGCGGCGCTCGGCGTTCCAGCTTCTGGGTCGGGCCGACGTAAGCCTTGACCAACTGGTCGCCATCTGGCCCGAGCTTGCCGCCGTCGATCGGTCCGTGGCCGAACAGATGGAGATCGATGCGGGCTACGCGGTCTATCTGGTGCGGCAGGCCGACGATGTCGAGGCTTTTCGTCGCGAGGAAAGGGTCGTGCTGCCGGCAGACCTGGATTATGCGTCGATACCCGGCCTGTCGGCTGAGATGTGCGAGCGGCTGACGGCCGCATCACCGTCGACGTTGGGGCAGGCAGCCCGCGTTGACGGCGTGACACCGGCGGCGCTGGTCGTGCTCCTGGCGGCCGCGAAACGCCGTTCCCAGCGCGATGCCGCCTGAGCCGGACGAGGACTCGATCGAAGCGGTCCGGGCGGTTGCCCCTGTTTCACGTGAAACAGCGTCGCGATTGACCGCGTTCGTCGGTCTCGTCCGCAAGTGGCAGCGGGTTGAAAACCTGATCAGCGCCAAAACCTCGCCGATGATCTGGCATCGTCATGTGGCCGACAGCGCCCAGCTGGTTTCGCTCTTTCCGGGCTCCTTGCGGTGGCTGGATCTCGGAACGGGAGCTGGCTTTCCCGGCATTGTGCTGGCCTGCCTGCTGGCCGACTCCGCCGGGGCCAAAGTTCACTTGGTCGAGTCCAACAGCCGCAAATGTGCGTTCCTGCGCCACGTCGTCCGGGAAATCGCCATACCGGCTGTCGTCCACCAGGGGCGGATCGAAGCGCTGCTTGCCGACTGGGGCGAACCGATCGACCGAGTGACCGCGCGCGCCGTGGCGCCTTTGAACCGGTTGATTGGGCTGTCACAGCCGATTCTGGCGTCGGGGACACCCGCGGCGTTCTTCAAGGGGGCAGATTTTGTGGGTGAAATCGCCGAGGCCACTCAATATTGGAATCTCGATCTGGTAGAACACACAAGCCGAATCAGTGATGACGGTGTGATTCTCGAAATTCGAAGCGCCGGCCGTCGAACCGGCTGACGATTGTTGGGACCCAACGGCGATGAGCCTGCCCCCAGTGCCCCGCGTCCTGGCGCTCGCCAACCAGAAAGGCGGCGTTGGCAAGACGACGACGGCGATCAACCTCGGAACGGCGCTGGCGGCGATCGGGGAGAACGTCCTGATCGTCGATCTTGATCCACAAGGCAACGCATCGACCGGCCTTGGCATCGACCGGCAAAGTCGGGTCCGTTCTACTTATGATCTCCTCCTCGGTGAAGCAGGCATCTCGGACGTGGCGATGGAGACCGCGGTTCCAAGGGTTTTCGTCGCTCCGTCGACTCTCGATCTGCTCGGCGTCGAACTCGAGATCGCCAACCAGCCCGATCGCACCTTTCGTCTCCGCCAGGCACTCGCTTCGCCGGCGGAACAGGAATCGAGCCGTGTCCGAAACTACACTTACGTTCTGGTCGATTGCCCGCCGTCGCTGAACCTGCTGACCATCAATGGCATGGCCTCGGCTCACTCGGTCCTGGTGCCGCTGCAGTGTGAGTTCTTCGCGCTTGAGGGGCTCAGTCAGTTGCTGCAGACCGTTGAACAGGTCAGACGATCGCTGAACCCCGAATTGACGATCCACGGCATCGTTCTGACCATGTTCGACAGCCGCAACACCCTGTCCCGACAGGTGGTTGCCGATGTTCGGGCCAACATGGGTGCAGCCGTTTACGACACGGTGATCCCCCGCAACGTCCGGGTTTCGGAGGCGCCCTCGCATGGTACGCCCGTGCTGCTCTACGACTTCAAGAGCGCCGGCAGCCAGGCCTATCTGCGCCTCGCCGCCGAGATCATCCAGAGGGAGCGGCGTTTGCGGGCTGCGTGAGTTCGCCGCGTCAACCTTTTGTTAACCATAAACAACGAGAGCAAGGAGACGGAGATGGCCGAAGAAACAGCCCCGCGGCGCCTGGGCCGCGGCCTCGCCGCGCTGATCGGCGATGCCCCCCCTAGCCCGACGCCCGCGCCTCAGCGGCCGGGACCGCCGAAGACACTGCCGGTCGGCTTGCTGCGAGCCAGCCCCCACAACCCCCGTAAGGCCTTCGACACGGCCGAGCTTGACGACCTGGCCGCTTCGATCAAGGAGCGCGGCGTGGTGCAGCCGATCCTGGTGCGGCCGGTGGCCGGGGCGCCGAATGCCTTTGAGATCATCGCGGGCGAGCGGCGCTGGCGCGCGGCGCAGAAGGTCGGTCTCCATGACGTGCCGGTGGCAATCCACGACGTGTCCGACAGCGAGGCGCTCGAGCTGGCAATTATCGAGAACGTCCAGCGGACCGATCTGAATCCGCTCGAGGAGGCGATCGGATACCAGCAGTTGCTCGACCAGCACGACTACAGCCAGGGCAAACTCGCCGAGGTGATCGGCAA
>JAAEOR010000503.1 GCA_024222895.1 Hyphomicrobiales bacterium
ACACGCTGTAACGCAATCCTTCGACCAGGCCGACGCCGAAGCGTTCGCTGATCGTATGGCCGAAATGCTCAATACCGGGGCGGTCGCCAGCATGGTTTCCATTGGCCACCGGGCCGGTCTGTTCAACGTCCTCGCAAAGCTCGCCCCGTCCACCAGCGCCGAGATCGCCGCCGCCGCGGCGCTTGACGAACGCTATATCCGGGAGTGGCTGGCCGTCATGGTGACCGGTCGAATCGTCACCTACGACCCGGTTCGGAAGACCTATTCCCTCCCGGCCGAGCACGCGGCATCCCTCACGCCCGGCGCGGCATTCGGCAACCTGGCGGTCTACAGCCAGTTCATCGCCCAGATCGGCCAGCTTCAGGACCGGATCCTCGAATGCTTCGAAAGCGGCGACGGCCTCGCTTATGGCGACTACCCGCATTTCCATACCGTGATGGCGGAAGACAGCGATCAGACAGTCGGCACCCAGATCTTCGATGCGATCCTGCCGCTGGTCGACGGGATGGTCGATCGACTGGAAGCCGGTATCGATGTCCTCGACGCCGGATGCGGACGCGGCGCAGCACTGATCGCCATGGCAAAGCGCTTCCCCAACAGCCGGTTCGTCGGTTACGACCTTGGCGAGGACGCCATCGCCCATGCTCGCGGCGAAGCACGCGCGGCGGGCCTGTCCAACATCCGTTTCGAAGCACGTGATCTCACTGGCTACGACGAGATCAACTGCTTCGATTTCATCAC
>JAAEOR010000504.1 GCA_024222895.1 Hyphomicrobiales bacterium
GTCGCCTTCTACAATCAGCGCGGCACGGCCGAGCAGCACATCAAGGAAGGCAAGAACGCGATTGTGTGGACGCGGCTGTCGTGCCGGAAATTCCAGAACAATGCGGTTCGGCTTCAGCTCCATGCGCTCGCCTACAATCTCGGCAACTTCATGCGCACGCTGGCTCTGCCGGAGGCGGTCGAACAGTGGTCGCTGAGCAGCCTGAAAGAGAAGCTGATCAAGATCGGCGCCAGGATCGTCACGCATGGCCGCTACGTCACCTTCCAGATGGCTGAGGTCGCGGTGCCGGGGGGATTGTTCGCCGAGATCCTGCGACTGATCGCGGAACTCCGGCCACAGCCACCACCAGCGCCGGCGTGAACGGTTTGGCTGTCATGAACTCCAGCAAGAACCGCGGGAGAAGTGCGACTTGTTATCGGAAAATAGAGCCGTCAGCAGCCCGGCAGGGCCATGCTTGACGCCAGCGGCAACATCGGCGGCTCATATCGTTTTCCGGATTGCCGCGGGGAGCCCAAATGGCTACCCTGATGCTGCAACTGGCGTTCATCTGGGAAATGTCGGATTGGTAGCCGTATCCTGGAACTGATTTACTTCATTCCGACGATCCAGGCGAAGTAGCTCTTGAACAAGAATGAGGGATCAAGATGTATAATACTGGAACTATACTTATGATTGCATCGATGTTTGTAGCCGGTGGTGCGGCGGCTCAGGGTGGCGTGCCGGATCTGTCGGGCAAGTGGACGTCAATGAGTGGATGGAGCATCGGCGCCAATGGCACGCCAAGGCAATATCCGGAGGAGTACGAGATCAAGACCGTCATCGATGTCACCAAGCAGACCGGCTCGGTCTTCACCGCCACGCTGACCTTGCAGCCCAAGGCGGGCACCGCTGTCGGAACATATTACGGCAAAGAGTATAGCGGCCAGCCGACCCCGATGCGTGGCGCGATCGATGCCGAGGGTGGGGCGGTCGTGATCGTGGAGGTTGGCGACGGGTCCAGGCTCGACTGCTCGCTGACCGGTACCGACACGATGCGCTGCCTTCTGTCGGAGACCGGGGTGGAGGCCTTCGCTGGCTTCCGAGTGTACAAGCGCGGCGAATAGGGCGTGACGTTGGTGCGCGGGCCTCTTCGTGTGGGGCCCGCGCACTTGTTGCTGCCGCTCGGTCGGCGAACGCAGCGCTATCCGCTCACGGTTCATCCGGGCGATTTCCGCTGAACGTGACCCTGTAACGGACAAACTGGCTGATCAGGTTGCAGAGCCAACCTAACAGCA
Organism: Hyphomicrobiales bacterium; assembly: GCA_024222895.1. GTDB lineage: Bacteria > Pseudomonadota > Alphaproteobacteria > Rhizobiales > Kaistiaceae > Bauldia. The sequence goes on from JAAEOR010000504.1 coordinate 1,275, forward strand.
GATAGAGCGCCACCTTCGTGCCCATGCTGTAGTAATATGGCAGCGACGCATCCCGTATAATGGTTTCGGGGAAGAAAAGTCCGCCGTAGGGATTGCCAAGCATGGCGCATGAGGTCGAAGCGGTCAGGTAGAAGCATATGTAGCTAAAGAGCTGGAAAGTATCCGCCAGATGGCTTTGGCTTCCCACTTCGATACGAACACGAGCCCAGTACCAAAGCGTGAGCAGAAACAACAAGACGATCGCGCCACCGATCATGCCGAATAGGTTGGGGTAATAAGCCATGGTCGGCACCATCATGACGCTGGCGGCAAGGATAACAAGACCGGCAACCAAGAGCCCATTCAGCTTCCAGCCTGCGCGGCCGAAATTCGAATAAATCGCCATGCCCACCGACGCGAGCACAAAGCCAACTGGAACGCTCAACGCGATAATCATGAATACAAGGCCGCCAAAAGCCCAGATGGTTCCTTCAAACTTCGCCGGCGGGGTTTGGCGCCAGATCGGCGCAATCCACCACATCGCCAACCAGCTCGCCAAGAAAATGTAAGATCCGCCTACCCCGAATAGGCCCAACCCCCAGATCCGTTTGGACATTGCTGACCTCCTATTGCCTAGCTGGTGGAGGGTGCTCCGGCGCTCCAGTCGCCTGTGGACAGAAAGCGCGTATTCGCGGCTCTAGTTTGGTCTATGATTAACAACCGATACCGAAGTTGTATTGATCTCGGTCAGTTTGGGCGATGGACGTCAACTGAAGGCTGTCTTTCCGGCTTAACAAACTGGGCGGCGGCGCCGGCACCAGGATCCTTGCTCGGTGCAAATCCGTGCCATCGTCGATAGGCACGCGTGAAATGGGCGGCATCCGAGTAGCCCAATACCCTCGAAATCTCATTCAGCGGCAAGTTTCCTTCAGCGATCAACTCCCTCGCCCGCCGGCCCCGGGCGCGTTCGACAATCTGTTGATGGGTTACCCCCTCCGCCGCCAGGCGTCGCTGGAGCGTTCTGACCGCAAGATTGAGATATCTCGCGGTCGAGTCGATGGATGCCGCGTCCGAGGTAAGGCTCAAGTTCATGGCCGCTTCGACGCTCTCCGCCATTGTCCTCGGGGGTCTATCGCGTGCGTAGCGCAAGAGGTCCACGCATGTGATCGGCGTTTCATCAGCCTCAACCGCGCGGCGCCGGGCCAGAAGAAGCTCCGACGGGAGCGACAGATAGTTTGTCGATTGGGACCACCGTATCGGGGCCGAGAATAACCCCTCAGCTGCACCAGCGGGGCCGTAGCGCTCGGCCTCGAGGCCAACCTCCACCAATTTTGGGGAGCGTCCCAGGAATTGGGTGACAAAGTCCCGCAGCTGGAGGAGTACATGAACAGCGTGATGGTGGCGCCCGAGCGACAACGGCAAGTCGACCCTGTAGGACCACTCAGCCGCCCCGACCTTGCTGCGAAGCGACATCGTGCTACACGACTGATGGAGGCGTGATCCCCGGTTCAGCCGCTCGATAGCCATATGAAGGGTCGGAGCCTGGGCCGCGTAGCGGACGAATAGCCCGAATGACTCCGGCGAAAACGCGCTGGCCGCAAACGCGCCGAACACCTGGTCGCCCCGTTCCCGGGCGAATAATTCGAGCAACCCGAAGAGGTCGCGCATGGGCAGGAGGAGGTGGCGTTGGTGGATAACCGCGGTGCGAAGCCCAAGGGCATCAAAGCTACGCCGGATGGCGTTGCTGCCCATTTCATCACGCATTGCCTCCACAATCGGTGGTAGCGTCGGTACTCTGGTGAATTCGATGCCGGACATTGCCAAATTTATGCGCTCCTGTTCCCGAGGTGCAACGCATTTGTCGCTACATGGCAAGCTCGTTTTGTGTAAAAGACGCCACTCAGTCCCATCATAGGAGAGAGAGACGTGTTGAGACTTGTGACAAAAATGGCCACGGCTGTGGTCATTTCGGCAGTAGCGGTCTCTTGGGCGAATGCTCAAGACTCCGAAAAACCCAATATCCTGGTTATCTGGGGTGATGATATCGGGCAATCGAACATCAGCGCCTACACGATGGGGCTGGTGGGCTATCGTACACCCAATATCGACCGGATCGCCGATGAGGGCATGATCTTCACCGACTACTATGGCGAACAGTCATGCACCGCCGGCCGATCGAGCTTCATAACCGGGCAGTCGGTGTTCCGCACCGGGCTCAGCAAGGTTGGCATGCCCGGAGCAGCGGAGGGCATGCAGATCGAGGACCCGACGATTGCCGGGCTCTTGAAGGCCGAGGGCTATGCCACCGGACAGTTCGGCAAGAACCACCTGGGCGACCGGGACGAGATGCTGCCGACCAACAACGGCTTCGACGAATTCTTCGGCAATCTCTACCACCTCAACGCCGAGGAAGAGCCGGAGCTTGAGGACTACCCCGATGATCCGGCCTTTCGTGAGCGGTTTGGTCCGCGCGGCGTGATCAAGTCCTCGGCCGACGGCACGATCGAAGACACCGGACCGTTGACCAAGAAGCGCATGGAAACGGTGGACGACGAGACGGTTGCCGCGGCGATCGACTTCATCAAGCGCAAGACCGATGAAGGTGTACCGTGGTTCGTCTGGTGGAGCGGGACGCGGATGCATTTCCGCACCCACGTCAAACCTGAACTGCGCGGCGTTTCCGGGCAGGACGAATACGCTGACGGCATGGTCGAGCATGACATGCACATCGGTGAGTTCCTTGCGGTTCTTGACGAGCTCGGCATTGCCGACAAGACGTTCGTCTTCTATTCGACCGACAATGGCCCGCATATGAACAGCTGGCCCGATGCAGCGATGACGCCGTTCCGTGGTGAAAAGAACACCAACTGGGAAGGCGGCTGGCGGGTTCCGGCAATGGTGCGCTGGCCTGGCCAGATCGAAGCCGGTGCGGTTTCGAACGAGATCATGCATCACATGGACTGGCTGCCGACGTTTGTCGCAATGGCCGGCAACCCGGACATCAAGGAGCAATTGCTTGAAGGCGGCGTCGAGGCGATCGGCCGCGAGTACAAGGTCCACCTTGATGGCTACAACTCCCTGCCGTATCTGCTTGGCGAAGTTGAGGAATCGCCCCGCAATGAGATCTTCTACTTCTCCGACGATGGTGATCTGACCGCGCTACGCTACAATGACTGGAAGGCGATCTTCCTGGAGCATCGCTATCCCCAGACCTTGCGCGCCTGGGCCGAGCCCTGGACGGAACTGCGTATCCCGCTGCTTTTTAACCTGCGGCGCGATCCCTACGAGCGGTCCAACATCACCTCAAACACCTACTGGGACTGGTACCTGGATCACGTGTTCCTGCTGCTGCCAGCAGCTGAGTATGTAAGCCAGTTCCTCGCGACCTTTGAGGAGTTCCCGCCCCGTCAGAAGCCTGGCAGCTTCACGATCGGTGATGCGAAGGACAAGATCCTGTCCTCGACCATCTCTCCGTAAGGGGCAGAGACTGATGGAAGGGCCGCCAGTTAGGGCGGCCCTTTATCTACCAAGTGCGAGAAGCCAGCGACCGGTTCCCCCGGGCGTTCCGCTGGTCGAGGCTTTGCGGCGATAGTATGAGAGTAACCCTGTCAAACGTGTCGAGGAGGAAACAATGATACGAACTGCAACGAGAGCCGCGGCGGCTCTCATCATGTCGGCGACAGTTGCGACCTGGGCAAACGCCCAGGAAACGTCGAAGCCCAATATCCTGGTCATCTGGGGCGACGATATCGGCGGCTTCAACATCAGCGCCTACAACCGCGGCATGATGGGCTACAACACACCGAACATCGACAGAATAGCCGCTGAGGGTGTGCTGTTTACGGACTGGTATGGGCAGCAGAGCTGTACCGCGGGGCGCGCCGCCTTCATTACCGGGCAGTCGCCGATCCGCAGCGGGTTGACCAAGGTCGGCCTGCCGGGTGCGCCCGAAGGCATGAAGATCGAAGACCCGACCATTGCCGGCCTGCTCAAGCCTCTGGGCTACATGACCGGGCAATTCGGCAAGAACCATCTCGGCGACCGCGACGAGATGCTGCCGACCAACAACGGCTTCGACGAATTCTTTGGCAATCTTTACCATCTCAATGCCGAGGAAGAACCGGAAAACCCCGACTACCCTCAGGGTGCTGAGTTCCGGGAGAATTTCGGCCCGCGCGGCGTCATCAAATCCACGGCCGATGGTACGATCGAGGACACGGGACCGCTGACCAGGAAGCGTATGGAAACGGTGGACGAGGAGGTAACTGCGGCAGCGCTCGATTTCATGGACAGAGCGGTCGAGCAAGACAAGCCGTTCTTCCTCTGGTGGAACTCGACCCGCATGCACATCTTTACCCATCTCAAGCCCGAGTCAGAGGGCGTGACCGGCCAGGGTATCTATGCCGACGGCATGGTCGAGCATGACGGGATGGTTGGCCAGTTGCTTGACAAGCTCGACGAGCTTGGCATCGCCGACAATACAATCGTGATGTACTCGACCGACAACGGCGCAGAGACCTTCACCTGGCCGGACGGCGGCACGACGATGTTCAAGGGCGAGAAGAACACCCAGTATGAGGGCGGCTATCGCGTACCGACCTTCATTCGCTGGCCGGGCGTAGTTGAGCCGGGCACGGTCATCAACGAGATCGGCGCTCACGAGGACATGTTACCGACGCTGCTTGCGGCGGCAGGCGAGCCCAATATCAAAGAGAAGCTGTTGGAGGGCGGTGTTGAGGCGATTGGACGCGAGTACAATGTTCATCTTGATGGATACGACCTCGCTCCGGCGTTCAAAGGCGAGGCCGAGTGGCCCCGCGATGAGTTCCTCTACTGGACCGACGACGGCTCCGTGGCAGCGTTGCGTTACAACGATTGGAAGGTCACATTCCTGAAGCAGAATGCCGAGGGCTACAAAGTGTGGACCAAGCCCTTCGAGGTGTTGCGGGCGCCGTCGCTGACCAACCTGCGCATGGACCCCTTCGAGCGTGCCGAGGCCGAAGACGCGATGGGCTACCAGCGCTGGTGGGCCGAGCGCATGTTCGTGTTCGCTCCCGCCGGCGCGTATGTCGCCCGGTGGCTCGAGACTTTCCGCGAGTTCCCGCCGCGCCAGAAGCCGGGGAGCTTTAACCTCGAGAACGCGATGGAAGCGGTGAACAGCCAGGTAGGCTCCGGCGGCTAACGGCATACGATCGGGTCGCGCCATGGCACTTGGTGCGGCCCGTTTCTCTACAAGGGGGACCAATCCTCATGGGTCCTTCGGGTGTCTGCGACAGCGGCGCCGGACAACAACATGAGCTTCTGTGGCTCCGAATCTTGCCGTACGGCTCTGCGGACAGACTGACGCAGCGAGCCACATGAACTCAAAACCAAAGCTGAGGCTCCGATCATGACACCTGCCGAGAGCATCGAGACGCTCAAAGAGCGGATGCAGGACTCCATCATTGGCCAGGAGGCTGTTGTCGAGCGCCTGATCATCGGTCTGCTTGCCAACGGCAATCTTCTCGTCGAAGGACTGCCCGGTTTGGCCAAGACCCGCGCGATCAAGGCGCTGGCCCGGAATCTGGAAGCGAAATTCAGCCGGGTGCAGTTCACGCCCGACTTGCTGCCGTCCGACGTGACCGGCTCCGAGATCTACCACCAGGAGGGCGGCAAGGGCGAGTTTCGGTTCCAGCCGGGGCCGATCTTCGCGAATGTCGTGCTGGCGGACGAGATCAACCGGGCGCCCGCCAAGGTGCAGGCTGCGCTGCTGGAGGCAATGGAGGAGCGGCAGGTGACCGTCGCCGGCCAGACTCATCGCATGGAGCCGCTCTTCATGGTGATGGCGACGCAGAATCCGGTCGAACAGGAGGGTACCTACGCACTTCCGGAAGCCCAGATGGATCGCTTCCTGATGCATGTCCTGATCACCTACCCGCCCGTGGAGGACGAGGTGAAGGTGGTCCAGCTGGTCCGTGACGAGGAAAAGGCTGCCTCCGGGTCCAAGCCGGCAAGCGACACGCCGGATGTCATTCCACAAGAAGTGGTCTTTGCCGCGCGTCGGGAGATTGCCGCTATTCACGTTTCCGATGCGATGGAGCGCTACATTGCCGATCTCGTCTATGCGACACGGACACCGGAGGTGTATTCCGAGGATCTTGCCCGCTGGATCGAAATCGGTGGGAGTCCGCGAGCCTCGATTGCGCTCGACAAATGTGGTCGTGCCCATGCGTGGTTGAGAGGGCGTGACTATGTCGATCCGCAGGATATTCGCGCGATCGTCAACGATGTTCTGCGCCACCGCCTGACGCTGAGTTATGAGGCGCAAGGCGAGGGAAGGGGTCCCGACCAGGTTATCGACGAGATCGTCGCTCAGGTCGCGCTACCCTAGGAGGCGACCATGCGCGACGAGGCGGCGCGTACCCGAGCAGGATTGAACCGGCGCCAGGGCGGAGTGCGCGCGGAAAGCCGCGATCCTCGTATCGGCGTCGATCTCGCCCATTTGCGCCAGCTCGAAGGCCGGGCGCGGGCGATCAGCTTCCTGCCGCGCCAGCCGGCCCGCAGTGTTCTGCATGGCCGGCACAGTTCGCGTCTGCGCGGGCGCGGGCTCAATTTCGAGGAGCTGCGCGTCTACCTGCCCGGCGATGACGTTCGGGCCATCGACTGGAAGGTCACGGTCCGAACCGGTGAACCGCATGTGCGCGTATACACCGAAGAACGGGATCGTCCTGCTCTGCTTGTTGTCGACCAGAGGATGTCGATGTTTTTCGGCTCCCGCCTCAACATGAAATCGGTGACAGCGGCAGAAACAGCAGCGCTTGCGGCGTTCCGCATCCTCGACCAGGGCGATCGGGTCGGCGGCGTCGTGTTCGGCGACGATCTGGTTGCCGAGATTCGACCGCAGCGCAGCCGCAAGGCGGTCGATCTGCTGCTGACCGCCATCGCCGATTCCAACGCACTGCTTCGCGCCGATGCGGACGCAGTCGAGCCGATGCCGCTCAACCGGCCGTTGGAATCGGTAGCCAAGATGGCACGCCGCGACCATCTGGTGATCGTTGTCAGCGATTTCGACGGGATTGACGCACGAACCAAGACGCTGCTCGGTGGCATTACCCGCCACAACGATGTCGTGCTGGGTGTCGTCACCGACCCGATGGCCGTCGAGATGCCGGACCCCTCGCAGCTGGTGATCTCCGATGGCGCGCTGCAGGCCGAGATCGATACGCGCGACGGCAAGGTTCGCAAGGCATTGTCGGAAATGTCCTCCGGCCGCATCGCCCAAATCATGGCCTGGGAACAGGAACTTGGAATACCGGTACTGCCGCTCAGTGCCGGCGAACCGACATTGCCGCAGATACGCAGGCTGATGGGTATTTCCGGGAGGCGGAGATGAACGAGGACGGCGCGACCCAGCTCAATCCCGACGGCACGCCGATGACGCTGGTCGATTACATGAACCAGCTTGAACTCGCCCCCGAACCGGCGTCGATATCACTGTGGCCCGAGACCAGCGGATGGATCTGGCTCGGTCTGGCGATCCTCGCCCTGGTGGTGTGGGGGCTGATGCGCTGGCGACGCGCCCGGCGCGCGAGCCTCTATCGTCGTCAGGCACTGGGCGAGCTGGCCGGTGCCGGCAATGATCCGGCGGCAATTGCTACGATCCTGCGCCGGACCGCGCTCGCCGGTTTCTCCCGAAGCGACGTGGCCAGCCTGCAGGGCGATGCATGGCTTGCCTTTCTTGATCGCACCTATGGGGGGGATGGATTCAGCCGAGGCCCCGGTGCGGCAATCGTCCGTGGCCCCTATGCGCCGACTCAGCCGGTCGATGGCCTGGTCTTGCTGGCGGGACAGTGGATTCGCCGTCATCGCGGACCTACCGGGCAGGCCGTGCCGTGATCGAACTGGCCTTTCCCTGGGCATTGCTTCTCCTGCCCCTGCCGTGGCTCGTTTACCGTTTCGTGCCGCCTTGGCGCGAACGAATGCCAGCGCTACGTTTTCCGTTCTTTCGCCGCATTGCCGAGGCGGCCGGGGCGGAGCCGAGAGCCGGATCCGTGATCCAGGCGCGTCGCCGCCTGCAAATGGCCGTGGCCATCGTGGTCTGGGTCCTGATCGTCCTGGCGCTCGCCTGGCCGGAGCGGGTCGGCGAGCCGATCGAGATCGAGAAGGCCGCCCGCGACCTGGTGCTCGCGGTCGATATCTCCGGTTCGATGGATCAGCGGGATTTTGCCACCGGCGATGGTTCGCGAATCCAACGCCTCGAGGCGGTCAAGCAGGTTGTCGGTGAGTTCATCGAAGCGCGCGACGGTGACCGCGTATCGCTGATCGTATTCGGATCGCAGGCCTTCATGCAGTCGCCCTTTACCGAAGACCTCGAGACGGTTCGCGACCTGCTCGGGCAAACCGAGGTCGGCATGGCCGGTCCGCACACGGTCATCGGCGACGCGATCGGCCTGGGGATCCGCGCTTTCGATTCAAGCGAGATCGAACAGCGACTGATGATCCTGCTGAGCGACGGAGCCGACACGGGCAGCCGGATGAGCCCGGTCAACGCGGCGGAAATCGCGGCGAGCAAGGGCGTGCAGATCTTCACGATCGGCGTCGGTGACCCCGAGGCTACCGGCGAGGATCGCATGGATCCGGCTGCACTGGAGGATATTGCGCGACGCGCCGGCGGGAAATTCTATTTCGCCGGTGATGAAGCCGGCCTCGCCGAGGTTTATGCCGAGATCGATGCGTTGACGCCACGGCAGGTCGAAACGCTTTCCTGGCGACCACGGGAGCCGCTTGGGCACTGGCCGATGGGACTGGCGGCATTGATCGCCCTGGCAACGGCCGGCTGGCTTGAATGGCGTACGAGCCGGAGGGTGGCCGCATGACCGGTTTCCTCGATCTGCTGGGCAATTTCCATTTCATCCGCCCCTTGTGGCTGCTTCTCGTGCCAATAGCGCTGGTCCTGTGGTGGCGCATCCGGACCCGGGCAACCACACCGCCGCCTCCGCCCAGTGGCGTCGCCCCGCATCTCGCCGAGGCCTTGACGATCGGAGAGCAGGGGCGGCGAAGATTGCTGCCGATTGACGGTGTCATGGCGGCGGTTGTGTTTGCCGCGCTCGGCGCTGCAGGGCCGGCCTGGACCCGCGTCCCTAGTCCCTTTGTTGCCCAGACGGCGCCCCTTGCCGTGGCGCTTCAAGTATCGGAAAGCATGATGGCCCGGGACGTCCAGCCGACCCGGCTGGAGCGTGCAAAGCACAAGATTCTCGACCTGGTCGAGGCGCGTGCCGGGGCCCGAACCGCCCTCATCGCTTATGGCGGAACTGCGCACAGGGTCGCCCCGCTGACGGAGGATCCCGAGGTGCTCAAGCCGTTTCTTGAAGCCCTGTCTCCGGACATCATGCCCTCGGACGGCCACAACGCGTCAGCCGCGCTGGCGCTCGCCAGCGAGACGCTTGCCGGCGAGGAGTATCAGGGAGCCGCGCTCTTCGTCGTCGACACCATCGATGCGGCGGATCTTCCTGCCTTCGAGGAGAACGCAACGGACCAGGGGCCGGATGTCGTGTTTCTGCAGGTTGGCGGATCGGACAATCTGAGGACACCGGCCGGCACATCGGTGGTCCAGGTGAGTGTCGACGACCGCGACATTACCGAGATCGAGCGACTGGTTGCCTCGGCTTGGCGGGAAGCGCTGTCCCGAGACGAAAACCAGCAATGGGCGGATCGGGGCTGGCTTTTCGCGATTCCAGCCGCATTGCTCGCCCTCCTGTGGTTCAGGCGCGGATGGACCATGCGCTGGAGTTTCGCAGCCGTCGCGGCTTTTGCATTCATGGCTGGCGACACGGCCCGCGCCGAAGGGGTCGCCGACTTTCTTGGCGGAACCGTGGCCGGCTGGTTCCTGACCCCCGATCAGCAGGGACAGATCGCCTACAACAACAAACGCTTTGCCGAATCAGCGGACCTGTTCAGGGATCCGGAGTGGGAGGGATATGCCCTGTTCCGCGCCGGCAAATACCCGGAGGCGGCTGAGGCGATGGCGCGCCTCGACACGGCCGATGCGGCGATCACCGAGGGCATCGCCCGGATCCGGAACCGTGAATACCGGGCGGGCATTGCCGCCTTTGAAAAGGCGCTTGAGCGCGAACCGGACAATGAGATTGCCGCACACAACCTCGAGGTCGCCGTCGCGATGACAGAGTATATTGAAGAGACCCAGGAGGCGAGCGACACGGGCGAAGAGGCAGGTATCGGGGCCGATGAGGTGCGTTTCGACAATGAGTCCGGACGAGGAGCCGAGACCCAGATCACCGCGGAGGACACAATGGAGATCCAGACCGTCGACCAGTGGATGCGCTCGGTTGACACTAATGCATCGGATTTCCTGCGCACCCGATTTGCACTCGAAGCCAACCGGACGACACCATGAGGGTCCTGGCCGCTCTGGCATCGCTTTTTCTCCTTCTGGCACCGGCGAGCGCGCAACAGGCGGACGTGGAAACGGAGGCCGACACGACGCCGATCCTGCGCATGAGTCTCGACGAAGACGGTGCCATACCCGGTCAGCCTCTAGTCCTGCGGGTCGATGTCCTGGCGCCGACCTTCCTGCCGCAGCCGCCGGTTTTTCCGAGTTTCGAAGTGCCAGGGGTCATGGTGCGCCTCCCCGAGCGTGCTTCCGGGCCCACCAGTGATTCCATCGGCGGTGAAACCTGGTCGGGCGTGACACGCGCCTACCGGCTTATCCCGATGACGCCGGGTCAATTTCGGATTCCATCGCAGACGGTGGCCGTGACCTATGCCGATCCGGATACAAGCGAGCCGCTGAAGGTCGACCTTCAAACCGATGAGATCGTATTCAACGGTCTCACTCCAGAGGGGGCCGAAGACCTCGATCCGTTCATTGCCGCTGAAAAAGTCGAGCTCAAGCAGGAGCTGGTCGGAGATCCGGCTGCTCTCGCCCCCGGGGACGCGGTTGAGCGGGTCGTCACGGCGCGCATCACCGGGACGTCCCCGCTCTTCCTGCCGCCGATGATCGCTCCCGTCGAGACCACGATTCTCTCCTCTTATCCGGCAGAGCCTTCGATCGAGGAGACTGAGGATCGTGGCGTATTGTCCGGCGTCCGTACCGAACGGGTGACCTATGTTGCGGAGGCAGGCGGAACGGCCGCTGCACCCGAGATCAATCTCAGCTGGTTCAATATCGAGACGAATAAAGTCGAGACGGCGACGGCACCCGGACTCGACTTCGCGATTGACGGGCCGGCTGCTCCGCAATCCACGACCGACTGGCGGGCGCTTGTCCCCTACGTCCTCTTGGCGCTCGTCGTACTTGCCGTCATCGCTCTTGCGCTATGGCTTCTTTGGCCCCGGATTGCAGCCTGGCGCCGCCGCCGCCGGGAGGTATGGCTGGCGTCGGAGGCATTCGCCTATCGGCAGGCTCAGGCCGCTGTCCGGTCCCGGGACTTCGGCGAAACGGTTGTCGCGATCGCAAGATGGAAGACCCACTTGCCCGACAACCAGTGGGGCACCGATGCAAGGCTCGCGGCAGCGATGACACGGTTGGGCGAAAGTTATTATGGGCGCGCATCCGAAGCGCACGCCCCCAAGTCGGGCGCCTGGAGTGATGTCCTTTCCGCGCTTCGAGGGGCACGGCGGAGTCGCCGCCAAAGCGCTGACCGCTCGCACGGTCATGTCCTGCCGCCCCTCAATCCGGTCTAGCTCCGAGCTGGTCGCGAGCCGTAAGGCCTCAGAACCGGCCGAGGCTAACCGTCACTCTCCGAAAGTGTGCGCCTGACCGTCCTTTTCAAGCTGCTCCAGGGTCTTGCCGTCGCAGTCCTTGGCCCCCTCGCGGCTAAAGATGCCGTCCGGCGACACCGTGGCGAAGCCTTCGCCCAGCGTCATATAGACAGCCGATCCATCATCCCTGACCTGGTGCAGATACACCGCCGTTCTGGCATCCTGGCTGCGGCACACAACGACATCGGGATATCCCTCGATGATCTCTGCTGCCGCAGGAGTTGCAGCCATCGTGCAAGCTGCACCAAGGCCGATGCACCAGCGGCGGATACCCGATTTCACGTTCATGACAACTGCCCCGTCAAAGCTCTTCGGAGACTGCATGGCCGACCTCCCGTAACCAGGCAATCCTGTTGTCGGCAACATAACACCGCCAGCGTACAGAGCCAAAGTCACGGCAGCGGCGAAGGAGGCGTGCGGGCCGTTGATGGCGGCAGTGATCGGCGTCGCCATCGCGCCGATGTTACAGGTGGCTCCAGTGACCCAGTCTCCTCGTGACGAGGTATCCAGCACCCCATGAATTCGTCGCCAACTATGGACATCATAGCGTCACCGTGGGACCAGTGGGGCCGGTACCCGGGCGACGGCGCGGACTACCCGATCGACTGCATTGGGACACAATGGTTGGCCGGTAACCCCTCGTCTTGGATACGCGCGGTTGGGGTCGTGTGCAGCGATTTTAGGATCAACATGGACCGCCAGTTCCAGCGAAAACGGAAGTGCTGATGGATAGGACGAGGCCGGCCGCATCGGGAATGGAATCGCCGGCGGCGCGCGGATGGCGGCGTCCGGTGATCACCGGCGCTGTTTTCGCGCTCGCGGTGACCTTGGGTGTTGGCCTTGTTCATGATTTGCTCCGAGCCCAGCCGGCAACGACCCCCTTCGTGCCGGTCGAGGCCGAAGGATTCGTCGGCAGTGAAACCTGCGCGACCTGCCACGCCGCCGAGACGGCGCTGTGGCAGGAGTCCCAGCACCGGCACGCGATGGACCATGCGACCAAGGCAACTGTGCTTGGAGACTTCGACGACGCCACTTTCGAGCGGGGAGGCGTTGTCTCGCGCTTCTTTCAGAAGGATGGCGGTTTCTTTGTGGAAACGGACGGTCCGGATGGCGAACTCGAAACCTTCGAGATCGACTACGCCTTCGGTATCGAGCCGCTCCAGCAATATCTGATCGCGTTCCCGGATGGCAGGATTCAGGCATTGTCCATCGCCTGGGACAGCCGGCCGGAACAGGATGGCGGACAGCGCTGGTTCCATCTCTATCCCGATGAAATCATTCCCCACGACGACATCCTGCATTGGACCAAGCTCAATCAGAATTGGAACTTCATGTGCGCGGAATGTCACTCGACCGGCCTCAGAAAAAACTATGACGCCGAGAGCGATACCTTCCAGACCGGTTGGGCGGAGATCAGCGTCGGTTGCGAGGCGTGCCACGGTGCGGGCGCATCACACACCGAATGGGCGGAGGCCGAAGAAAGCTGGTGGCCGTTCGACGACCGCGATAGTCCCGGCAAAGGCCTGGTCGTGGACTTCGACGAACGGACTGACGTCAGCTGGGCCCCCGATCCGGTGACGGGTCACCCCAAGCGCAGCAGGCCGCCGAGTCGGTTGCGGAAGGAAGTGGAGACCTGCGGCCTTTGTCATGCACGTCGAGCCGGCTTTGCCGAGGATTGGGTTCCGGGACGTTCGTTGTCCCAGACCCATGCTGTTAGGCCGATTGAAATGGACTTGTTCCACGCGGACGGTCAAATGCTGGACGAGGTCTACAATTACGCGTCCTTCAAACAGAGCAAGATGTTTGCCGCCGGCGTGACGTGCAGCGACTGTCACGATCCGCACAGCGCCGAACTGAAACTGGCCGGTGACGGCGTTTGTTTACAGTGCCACGTGCCTTCGAAATACGAGGCTGCGAGCCACAGTCATCATGAAGACGTGCTGCCCGAAGTCGGCTGTTCGGCGTGCCACATGCCGGTTCGCACCTACATGGTGGTCGATCCCCGGCACGATCATGGCTTTCGTGTTCCCCGCCCGGATCTGACGGTGAGCCTTGGTACGCCCAACGCTTGCAATGATTGCCATGAAGACAGGTCGGCCGAATGGGCGTCGGCAGCCGTCGAAGACTGGTTCGGACCGCAGCGCACGGGCTTCCAGACCTACGCCGAAGCATTCACTGCGGCCTGGAACAACCGGCTTGGCGCCGCCGGCCTGCTGGCGGGTGTCGCCCGGGATCCCGACGTACCGGCGATCGCCCGCACCGGCGCACTCAGCCAGCTCGCCACCCGTCTTTCCGCGGCCAATATCGATCTCGCACGAACCGGTCTGGGTGATCGCGATCCTATGGTTCGGATCGGCGCTCTCGACATGATCGAGGGCCTGAACGCGTCGCAACGATGGGGACTTGCCTCGCCGCTGTTATCGGATTCGATACGCGCGGTGCGAATAAGGGCCGCTTCGCTCCTCGCCGACGTTCCGGCCGCCGAGCTTGCCCCTGACGACAGAGCGCGTCTCGAGAAGGCGACCGAGGAATTTCTTGCCTCACACCGGTTCAACGCCGATCGGCCCGAATCGCGATCGGCGCTTGGGACTTTCTACGTACAGCAGGGAAGGATGGAAGAAGCCGAGGCCGAATACCTGGCGGCGCTTCAACTGAGCGAGCAATTTGCGCCGGCTGCGGTCAATCTGGCCGACCTGTATCGTGCGCTCGGCGCAAACGACCGCGCCGAAGAGGTTTTGCTCAAAGGCATTTCCGTCTCGCCGGACGACCCCGGCCTTCATCATGCACTCGGGCTGACGCTGGTACGGATGGATCGATCGTCGGAGGCGCTGGCGGAACTTCAGCTGGCAATGGAACTCGACGAGACCAACGACCGATATGCGTATGTCTATGCCGTGGCCCTGCACTCGACCGGAGACCCGGCGGGCGCCATCGATCTGCTGGCCAAATACGTTATCGAACACCCCGGAAACCGCGAGATCCTGCTGGCGCTGGTGGCCTTCAATCGCGATGCCGGCGATATTGCATCGGCTTTGCAATATGCCGAGCAGCTCCTGGAACTCTCACCGGACGATCCGCAAATCAGCCGACTGGTGGATGAACTCAGGCGGAATTTGCCTTAGCTTTTGCTGTCGTGCGTATCAAGTGATCCCCGGCGGCAGCCGTTTTGGCCGTTCCACGCCCTCGCCGCCGCGCGGACGATCGTTGTGCGCCGGGTGTGTTTTCTGCTTCGGCCGCGTCGCAATGCGAAACCCGGCCACGGTCGGCCAGGTATGAACAAAACAGGGATGCCAAAGCGACTTGACGCTTCGGCTATCCCTCAACAGTATCGGAAGAGCCCTTACATAGCTGTTTTCGGGTAGACGACAGCCCAGTCCTTGGCCATGTCGATGATCAGCCAACCCAGATCGGGCCCCTCGTCCAGCCCGCGAACCAGCTTGCCGATGTGGCTGCCCCGGTCATAGGCCACTTCGCGTTCGCCGTCGGTATGATGCACGATCAGGCCGAACCTTGGTCCGTCGCCGGCAGTGGTCCATTCGAGCATCTGGAAGTCACCGTCGGAATTTCCTCCCGCGAGGATGGGCCGTTTTCCAATCTTGCTGTCGATACCAACGGGCTTGCCCTCCTTGTCGTCGATGAAGGCAATGTTGCCGTCCTTCATAACAGTCGGAACACCATCGACAACCTCGTAGGAGGTCTGGGTGGCACTGCCGATCACCTGGTTTGGCGGGATGCCATAGGCCTCTTCGGCAAATACCCTCATGAAATGCAGCCCGCCGCCGGAGACAATATAGGTGGCAAACCCCTCGTCCCGCAGGTAGCGCAGCAACTCCAGCATCGGCTGGTAGATCATGTCGTCATAAGCCATGCCGGTGACTGGGTGGCGGGCCGTATCGAGCCAATCGCGCACATCAGCCTGGTAGTCGACGACCGACAGGCCTGCATGGGTAACATTGAGAATCTCGACCAGTCCCTCACTGCCTGCTGCGGCTACCGTTCCGAGGTCGCCCTCAACCGCAGCCTTCAGAACGTCTGAGCTCAGCACTGAGGGATCTGCTTCAGCCTTCTGCTTCAGGCGATCCAACGCATAGATGAGTTGGAAATAAAGCGGCTGCTCGCCCCACAGAGTGCCATCATTGTCGAAGACCGCAATTCTGTCCGACGGTGTCACATAGTTTTCGGACCCGGGGTCGGAGACAGTCTCTACGAACTCGATGATCCGTTGTTTTGCCTCGGTATCATTCCACGAGGGCAGCGGGTCGGCGAGTGCGGACTGTCCGGCATAAAAGGTCGCGAGCAGGGCTACCGCAAACCCCGAAAACAGCTTCATCATCGTGAATCCCCAATCACTGTGATCTCGGGTGAAGGTACATCGTCGGCGCCGCACGGACTTGCCATTTTCCGTCAAAATGACTGAAACAGACTTGAGATCCGGCGTAAATTTGCGTCGACTTTCCTCCGGGTGGGCAATCTTCGCCTACGCCCCGAGGTGCCGCCCCCCAAGGGTTTGCCGGATTTATCGTAGAGATGCCTCTGGTGTGGCTTGGCTGTGCGCAAACCGCGTTCTCACTCGACAACTGTGATCTTGGTGCGCTGCATCCCGATTTCGGCCACCTTGTTGAAGAAATACTCCGAGTGCGACAGGGCCAGGCGCACGCATCCGTGCGACGCAGGCCGGCCGAGTTTGGAGACCTCGCCGGTGCCGTGAATGGCGTAGCCGGGGCTGAAGAACACCGAATTGGGCATCGGTGCGTTGTCATAGGTGTCGGAGCGGTGATCCTTGGCCATCCACGACGCCCGCCAGGTCCCCTCGGGCGTTTCGAAGCCCTCCTTGCCCGTCGAGACCTGGAACACCTGACGCTGCTTGCGGCCGCGCTTGTCTCTGACGACGACAACCATCTGCTGTTTCGACAACGACACGGTGGCAATGACCGCGGATTTGTTTCTGGAGAAGAAGCCGGCCTGACTCGTCGTCGGCCACGACGTGGCGACAATCAGAGCCGCAACAATCGCCGCGATGAACCTCATAGCGTACCCTCAGTCGACGCGATCTTGGAGTTTAATGATGGAGTATGAATGTGGCACACGCGCGCCGACAGTCAAGGCTTCGAAAGGATTCGGCCGGCGGTTATGGCGCGCCCTGATACCGATCAAATCTTTCAGCCAACGGATGCTCGCGCGGGCCTTGTGCTCCCCCTTTCAATCACCTCGAAGCCAACATCTATACAGTCGTCCTGAGGGTGTTGGTCGTTCAGTCTCGACAGAATGAGTTGGATCGCGCGTCTACCAATTTCGTATCCGGGGAAGTGGACGGTGGTCAGCCCCGGTTGAACCAGAGCGGCGAAATTTGCATCACCGATGCCAACAACACCGACGTCATCAGGTACCCGCCGGCCGCGGCTCTGCAACTCAACGATCACGCCAACGCCAATGATCTCATTGGCACAGATCGCAGCATCAATCTCCGGATGAGCCATCACAAAATCGGCGGCGATGACACCACACTCTGGAATATTCAATGGGTCCGGAACACTGATGCGGATTGGATGCGGTAGTTGTGAATCATCGATCGCCTGGTAGATCCCCTGGCTGCGGAGCCTCGCCCGCTTCTCTCTGGTCTCGTGCTCGTCGGTTGTGGAGATATATCCGAAGCGCCGGTACCCCCGGTCGATCAGATGCTCGGCAATCGCGTAGACTGCCATACGGACCCAGCGCCGGCATGTGCGGCATCCGGCGAAATGTCGAGTTCATTGCAGGCTGGAGAGAAAAGGTCGGTCCTGATTTTCCGCTCATGATCGATTGTTACATGGCGCTGACCAGTGACTATGCGAGCGAACTCGCCTCCAAACTGGAGATCTAGGGCCCAAGGTGGATGGAAGAACCGCTGATGCCGGACGACTATGCCGGCCACGCGAAACTGGCGAGAAATCTAAGCGACCAGGGGAGCAACATCAGGTTTGCCACCGGCGAGCATGAATA
>JAAEOR010000505.1 GCA_024222895.1 Hyphomicrobiales bacterium
GAGGCTGCCTACGATCTCGGCGCCAGCAAGTGGCAGGCGCTCCGCTTTGTGGTCATTCCGATTGTCTTTCCCGGCATGATCGCAGTCGCCCTGTTCGGCTTCACGCTTTCCTATGACGAGTTTCCACGCAGCTGGCTGACCGTCGGATCGAAGAATACCCTGCCGTTGGAGATATGGACGATGACGACCAACGTGACGTCGCCGGCGCTCTATGCGCTGGGCACGGTCACAACCATCATTTCTTTCATCGCCATCGGACTCGCTCTTGGGTCGATCGCATATATCCAGCGCAGGCGCTCCAAGAGAGGCTGACAATGCCCGATACGATCTCGACCATCGACGAAGCAAAGGGCGCCGGCCAGCCGGGGGCCGGCGAAATCAGGCTGACCAACCTGGCCAAGACATTCGGCCCGACGCAGGCGGTGCGATCGATCAATTTGACGATCCCGCATGGTTCCTATTGCTGCATGATCGGACCCTCGGGCTGCGGCAAGACAACCATTCTGCGCATGATCGCGGGCCATGAAGTGCCGACCTCCGGCGAGATCCTGATTGGCGGCCAGCCGGTCGTCGGTCTGCCGCCGGTCCGACGCGGTACGGCGTTGATGTTCCAGAACTACGCCCTCTTTCCGCATCTCACGGTGCGCGACAATGTCGCCTTCAATCTGAAAATGCGCGGCGACAGCAAAGCCGACCGTTACGCCCGCGTCGAGGAAATGCTGGACGTCGTGCATATGAGCGCCTTTGCCGATCGGATGCCCGCCCAGCTCTCCGGCGGCCAGCAACAGCGCGTGGCGCTCGCTCGCGCCCTGATAACCAATCCACGTGTGCTGCTCCTCGACGAGCCGCTTTCAGCGCTCGATGAGTTCCTGAGACTCAGGATGCGCGGCGAGCTGAAGCGCCTGCAGACCCAGCTCGGCATAACCTTTGTACACGTCACCCATACCCAGCCGGAGGCGATCGCCCTTGCCGATGCGGTGGTGGTCATGAACCAGGGGAGCATCGAGCAGGCGGCGCCACCCCTTGCCGTTTACGCCGAACCGCGCAGCCCGTATGTGGCGCGTTTCATGGGCGGCCAGAATGTCATCAAGGGCAAACTCCGTTCCGCGGACGGCGACACCGCCCTCCTGGACGGGCCCGGCGGGGCGCGGCTGCTGGTGCCGCTGAATGGCAAGCAGGCCGAGCCTGGCGCCGAGGCCCATGTGGCCATCCGCCGCGACGCGATCGAACTTCGCCGCGGCGCCGAAACGGGTGACCTCGGTGAGAATGACATGCGCGGTACCGTGCAAACAGTCGAGTATCAGGGGGTCTATTTCAAAGTGACGCTCGACCCCGTCGGCGGCGAGGAA
>JAAEOR010000506.1 GCA_024222895.1 Hyphomicrobiales bacterium
CTCGAGACCATCGGCTCGAAGGCCGGCCTCTATCTGCTCCAGCCGGGCGCCGATACGCGGGTTCGTACCTGGTGTCCGACTCCCGGCCCACAACTTGGCTTTCTGGTCACCCACAATGAATCCATCTCGATCGCCGACTTCTTCACCCTGCGCGACGGCGACGACGTGGTCTACCGACCGACCTGTCACTATGCTTACCATCCGGCCGACGATGCGGTGCTCTCCTTTCACGAGTTGTTCGGCCATCCCGGCCGGGTTCAGCAGAGCAACCACATTCTTGACGAGAGCGAGATCGTCGACGGCATTGATGAGCTCGGCGTCCTGCTCTATGGCCACGCCAGGAACGCTTACTGGTTTGGCTCGCAGCTTTCGATCGAAGAAACCCGGGAGCTGGCTCCCTACCAGAATGCGACCGGCCTCCAGGTAACCTCAGCTGTCCTGGCCGGCATGGTGTGGGCGCTGGAGAATCCGGGTTCGGGAATCGTCGAAACGGACGAGGTGGACTTTCGCCGCTGTCTTGAGGTGCAGCGCCCCTATCTCGGTCCGGTCAAGGGCTATTACACCGACTGGACGCCGCTCGCCGGGCGGCCCGGGTTCTTCCCCGAAGACATTGATGCCAGCGATCCGTGGCAGTTCAGGAACGTCCTGGTGCACTAGCCCGCTCGCGCCGTAGCACGAAGCCAACCCGTCTAGCCAAATGCCCGGCGATGGGGAAGACTGTCCATCGGACGGCGCCCGGACCGGAGCGTCGAAGGCATTTCAAGGAGGCGAGATATGCGCATTTTGATCAGTGTGGCTTTTGGCCTGATGACAACCGTTGGCGCTGTCGCTGAAAGTTCAGACCTTCAGGCGGCGGCAATCGGGTTCGTTGCCGAAGAAGCCGGGGATGCGAGTGCCAGCCAGCAGGCGGCCATGGTCGAATGCATTCTCGCGGGTTTTGACGGTCTCGACGACGCTGAGATCGCGACAATTCTCGCCGAGGACGATTTCGAGGACAGTCTCGACGCCCTGGTGATGGCACATCCGGAAACCGAGGATGCGCTGGAAGTCTGCCTCGGCTGAACGGTCGCTACCTCATTTCAGCGCGGCTGTTTCTCGTCACTCGTGACGTCACGGTCAATCGCCTTCACCGGAGTCCGCACCCCCAAGCTGCCGGGCACAGGCAAGCCCACCGAAACCGGCGCCGTCAATCACCACTCGTGGCTGGTCGGACTCGGCCATGGTTTCCATCCTTGTGTCCATATTCGGAGCGCAACGCAGACCGCATGGAGTGTTAGCAATGCCGGCTACGCGTCAGCGATTTCCGCAACCGTTGCGGACCCCGTCTCGGTTCCAAGCACGAGACGACGGCCGCTTTTGTCCCACGACAGCGCGCTTACCGGTCCCTCCGCCTTGTGGTGATACGCCGGCTCCGCCGACCCGTCGAAACCAACGACCACCACAGTGCCGTCGCGATACCCAATGGCCACCCGTTCCTTGCGAGGATCGCAGGCGACCCGTGTGACCAGATCTTCCCGAGGCCCCAACTGGATTGGTTGCTTCCCCTGCGGGCCGTCCTTGTGATGAAACGGCCACAGGACCGCCGCATTGGCGCCCGACGTCGCCAGAAACCGCCCCTTTACCGACCACGACAGGGATCGCGGCTTGGACGGGTAGCCGCTCATGCGCATGTCCTTGCCGTCGGCAAGGCGCCAGCCGTGAAGCTGGTTGTCCTGCATGGCGGTGACCAGGTATTTGCCATCGGGCGAGAAGGACGCGGCGATGTGGGCGCCGTCCCATTCGAGGCCGGTCGGTTCGGCTTCGGTACCGGGCCACCACAGGGTCGCACCGTTGTACCGCGCCACCGCCAGACGGAACCCCTTTGGCGAGAATGCGAGCCCGCCCGCGGCGCGTGGCAGATCGAGTACCTTCTCGCGACCGTCGCCAAACCGCACCTCCACTTTGCGACCTGTGGCGAAGGCGACCGACCCGTTTGGGCCGGCCGCGATCTGATCGATCCATTTACCCGGGCGTGTTGCCAGGGTTTCGGACTTCCCGCGTGCGTCGGTAACCGCCACCGTCCCGTCATCGCCGGCGGTAATCAGCGCCTTCCCGTCAAGGCTGGGTATTGCCACGAGGATCGCCCCATCATGGAGAGCGTCCGCTTGATCGATCCCGGCGCCGACGGTCCTGACCGATCCATCGCCAAGTGCGAAAGCGGTGACTTCGCCAAGAAACGTTCCCGCAACAACATAGGCACCGAATTCCTTCTCGGTGTCTACGGTCATCTCACGCGCTCGCCGACCCGCCGCGGCTCGGTGGTCCGGGTGATGAAAACGAAAGACCCGATGACCAGCAAGATCGCGGTCACTGCGACGCTGCCATGCACGCCTCGAAACCCGCAGTCAGAATATCCGTCTCCAGGTTTCGGCCGATAAACACCAGCCGGCTTTCCCTCACTTCGTCATCGCGCCATCGACGCTGGTGGTCGCCTTCGACGATCATGTGAATACCCTGCACCACGTAGCGCTCGGGATCGTCTTTCAGGGCGATGATGCCCTTCAGCCGCAGGATGTCCGGACCAAAGCCCTGGGTGATCTGCTGGATCCACGGAAAGAAGCGGTTGGGGTCGAGGACCCCGCCCCGGAGAGACAGGCTGGCAACAGACGGATCGTGTGTCGCATGATCATGGCCATGCGCGTGGTCGTGGTGATGATCATGGTCATGATCTTCGTGATCATGCACATCAGCGTCGAGAAAATCCGGATCGAGTGAGAGGATCCGGTCGAGTTCGAAAGCACCGCGATCAAGGACGCGATCCAGTGGCAACGTGCAGCGTTCGGTCCTGTGAAGAACCGCGTGGCTATTGATCGCCCGAATGCGGCTCTCGACGGCCTTGAGTTGTTCCGGCGATACCAGATCGGTCTTGTTGAGCAGGATGACGTCGGCGAATCCGATCTGTTCCTCCGCTTCCGGGCTGTCCGCGAGGCGAGCACCGAGATGCTTGGCGTCGGCGACGGTGACCACGGCGTCGAGCTTCGCCTTGGCGCGCACATCGTCATCCATGAAGAAGGTCTGTGCGACGGGCGCCGGGTCGGCGAGCCCGGTCGTTTCGACCAGAATGCCGTCGAAACCGCCGGGACGCTTCATCAGGCCTTCGACGACCCGGATCAGGTCGCCGCGAACGGTGCAGCAGACGCAGCCATTGTTCATCTCGTAGACCTCTTCGTCCGACTCGACGATGAGGTCGTTGTCGATGTTGATCTCGCCGAACTCGTTGACGATCACCGCGTATTTCTGGCCGTGGTTCTCCGAGAGGATGCGATTGAGCAGCGTGGTCTTGCCGGCACCGAGATAGCCGGTGAGCACTGTGACGGGAATCCGAGTTTCAGGCATTTAGGCCCTCCGATGCGGGTGTGGAAATGGCGGACACCCGGCGCGCGACCGATATAGGCCGACCGGCTGCCGATTGCCACGGTGCATGCAGGCCGGGGAACTGGCTCACATACGCCCGGATGGGGGATGTGATGCCTGCCATACCTCTCAGGATTGCAGAATAGAGGAGCTCGGTACTGACCACGACGGTAGCGGCGGATATGACGTGATCTTCCTTGCGTAACTCGTTCGCGACCAAACACTTCGAACGATCAGAGCAGCAGATTTATCGCTTGAATCGGAACGAGCATCCTGGCGTGCACGCCGCCCGACATCAGAGCCATGGACGCCGCCTCACCCCTCCTTGAGCAGCCCATCCACATCGAGCCGTTCGGTGACTATCGCCAGCGTTCCATCCGGATTACGCGGCCATTCCTCGCGCGGGCGGTCGACATAGAGCTCCACGCCGTTTTCGTCGGGATCGCGCAGATAAAGCGCTTCGCTCACGCCATGATCGCTGGCGCCATCCAAGGAGATGCCCGCCGCCATCAGCCGCCGCAGGGCGTCGGCGAGAGCGGCGCGTGTCGGGTAGACGATGGCGAGGTGGTAGAGTCCGGTGGCATGGCGGGGTGGCGGAGAAGCCCCCAGGCTTTCCCACGTGTTGATGGCAATGTGGTGATGATAGCCGCCGGCCGATATGAACGCCGCCTGGTCACCGTAGCGTTGCATCAATTCGAAGCCGAGCACACCGCAATAGAAGCCGAGCGAGCGTTCGATGTCGGCGACCTTGAGATGGACATGACCGATACGCACATTGGCGTCGATCGGCTTGTCCTTCTTTGTATCGTCGGCAACCTTCGCTTCCGCTTTGTCGTGATCAGTCATCAAGATCTCCCTCCGGCATCGCCAAGAACATAGGTCGATTGCCGACGGGTGCCAGTCCAGCCTCTGGAAACGCTCTCAGGGTTGAGACCAAAGAGGGTCCTTTGGCTCAGTCTTCGACGAGATCGACCGTATCGAAGCGATAACGACCGAGCGGATCGAGAACGAACCCATCGACCTGGTCCGAGACCGCCGCACTGACCATGGCATGGGCGATCGGCAGCCATGGCGATTCCTCGACGAAGATCGCAAGCGCCTGTTGGTAGACCGCGTTGCGCGCATCGGGTGAGGTCAGGCCGCGACCGCTTCGGATCAACGTTTCGAACTCTGAATTGCACCATTGTGCTCGGTTCGAGATACCGACCGCATCGCAGCCGAGGGGCGCCGACAAGAAACTGTCGGGATCGCCATTATCGCTCCTCCAGCCCAGAACGACCGCTCCGGGGCGGTCCGGGTCGGCTGTCTGTTCCAGAAACGGGCGCAGGTCCACATCAAGGATCTCGGTCTTGACGCCGATTGTGTCCAGGTCGGCTTGGATCATGGCTGCGGTTCCGGTCGAGTCAGGGTTGAACCCTCGCGGTACGGGTAGCGCCCACAGTGTCAGGGACAGGTCGCCGGCCCCGGCCTCGGACAGGAGCGTCCGCGCCGCGTCCGGATCGTGCGCCTGACCTTGCAGGGTGTCGTCGAACGGCCCGAAATCAGGTGGAATCGGGCTGATCGCGGGGATGGCCTGGCCGTCAAACACGGCGTCGATGATCGCTTGCTTGTCGACGGCCATGTTGAGAGCGCGGCGAACATCGGCGCTGTCGAAGGGCGGCTGGGTGGTGTTATAGGCCATATAGGCCACCATGGCCCCGGGCCGCTGCAGCACCCTGACCGCCGTTCCCTCGGGAATAGCGGCAATATCCGCCGGCAACGGCGCCGCCGCCGTATCACAGTCGCCGGCAACAAGCTTGGCAATCCGCACCGAGGAATCCGGCGTGGCCGCAAAAGCCAGCGCATCGATTGCCGGTGCCCCGTTCCAATGGTCGGAATTGGCGACGAGTTGAACCGACATCTCTTCGTGGAAACTTTCCAGTCGGAAAGGACCGGTGCCCACTGGCGCCTGGCTGATTTGACCGCGCTCTCCCTCGCTCAGCAATGCGTCGGCATATTCCTTTGAAAGGACCGATGCAAAAGTCAGCGCCAGATTGGACAGAAACGCTGCATCCGGTCGATTGAGAACAAATACGACGGTTGCGTCGTCCTGCTTGTGGACCTCTCTGAGGATGTCGCCCATCGACAAGCCGGCGAAAAATGGCCAGAGGCCACCCGTGTAGTCGAAGTAAGGGTGGTCGGGCTGCCACTGCCTTTCGAAGCTGAAGATGACATCATCGGCGTTCAGCGGCCGGGTAGGCGTGAAGGCATCGGTCGTATGAAACGAAACATCGGGGCGCAGCCGGAACGTGTACTCCAGGCCATCGTCGGAAATCTCCCAGCTCTCGGCCAACGCCGGTACCACCTCCACCGTGCCAGGGCGAAAGGTCACCAGCCGGTCGTAGATCGCCTCCGAAACATCGAGGGTGGTGTTGAGGGTGAACAGCCCGGGATCAAAGCCTTCGGGACTTCCCTCGGCGCAATGGACGAGCGTCTTCGCCGCCGCCGGAGGCGGAGCCGCCGCCCAAGCGACGGCGACAAGCGCGACAGCCACGCTTAACCTCGGTCGTCTCATATCTGCAAAGCCCCCTCCGGCCCGCTATCGTCGGCAGCGCTCGCGTCTACCATTGCGTCCTAACGACCGCCTGTCACCTCAACAATGTCGCCAGAGACATAGGAAGCGTCATCCGACAGCAGCCAGACGATCGCCTGAGCGACTTCCTCTGCCGTCCCCGCGCGCCCGAGCGGCGTATTGACACCCATGCGCCGGGCCCGATCCGGGGATCCGCCGTCGGCATGGATGTCCGTATCGATCAGGCCAGGCATGACCGCGTTGACCCGAACGCCGTCCCGGCCGAGTTCCTTGGCCAGTCCGATCGTCAGAGGGCCCACGGATCCTTTGGTTCCGGCGTAGTCGACAAATTCCCCGGGGGCGCCCAGCTTCGCCGCTGCCGATGACAGATTGACGATCGAGCCGCCACGCCCGCCGCGGCTCGTCGCCATACGCCGGGTTGCCTCTCGGGCCACCAGAAAAGCGCCAAGAACGTTTGTATCAATCATTGTCCGGAACCGGTCCAGGCCCATGTCGGCAAAGGCCATCGCCGGGGCGATGATTCCGGCGTTGTTGACAACCCCGTCGATTGGCCCGAAGGCATCAACCGCCTGGTCGAACAAGGCGATGACGTCGGCTTCCGACGCAACGTCGCCCTTGACAGCCAGCGCCTTGCCCCCGGCAGCCTCAACCGCGGCCGCGGTCTCCGCGGCGGCAGATTCGTTGCGGGCATAGTTGAAAGCCACCGCCCAGCCGCGCCCGCCGGCAAGCAACGCTGTCGCCGCACCGATCCCCCGCGAGCCTCCGGTTATCACGATTGCCTTGCTCATTCCGTACACCCCCAAAAGGAACGCATCGGCCGCTCGCTGCGGCCTCCCCTCGCTGTATAACGGTTCCAGTGGGCGATTCGAGCCAAAACAGGCTATGACCGTCGGTCAATTGCAGAAGAGGGACGATAAACATGCATGTCATGATCATTGGTGCCGGGGGAATGGTCGGTGCCAAACTCGCGGCGCGTCTCGCCACGGACGGTCAACTCGGTGAAAAACCGATCGAAAAAGCAACGCTGGTGGACATTGCCGCGCCGGCGGCACCCTCGGGGGCTCCGTTTGCCGTCGAAGCGCTGGCAAGCGATCTCTCCGCTCAGGGAAGCGGTGCCGCGCTCGTCGCGGCCCGGCCCGACGTTATCTTCCACCTGGCGGCCATCGTTTCCGGCGAAGCAGAGACGGATTTCGAGAAAGGCTACCGGGTCAACCTCGACGGCACCCGTTCTCTTTTCGACGCGGTGCAGCAGGCTGGTGACCAATATGTCCCGCGAATCGTCTTCACATCGTCCATCGGCGTTTTCGGCGCACCGTTTCCGGAAGCTATCCCGGACGACTTCCAGCTAACCCCGCTCACCTCATACGGAACCCAGAAGGCGATCGGCGAACTCCTGCTGGCCGACTATACCCGCCGCGGCTTCATGGATGGCATCGGCATCCGCCTGCCCACCATCAGTGTGCGTCCGGGCAAGCCCAACAAGGCGGCAAGCGGCTTCTTCTCAAACATTATCCGCGAACCGCTGGCGGGGAAGGAAGCGATCCTGCCGGTATCCGAGGAAACGCGTCACTGGCATGCCAGCCCGCGCTCCGCGGTCGGCTTCCTCCTCCATGCCGCCACGATCGACGGCGACGCCGTCGGGCCACGCCGCAACCTGACCATGCCGGGCATTTCGGTGACCGTCGGCGAACAGATAGAAGCGTTGCGCAAGATCGCCGGGGACAACGTAGTCAAGCGCATCCGCCACGAACCCGATGAGATGATCATGCGGATCGTCAAGGGATGGCCGCAGCGATTTGCTCCTGATCGGGCGGTGGCCCTTGGTTTTCAGGCGGAGAAGAGTTTCGAGGAGAATATCCGGGTCCACATCGAGGACGAGCTTGACGGTCAGTTCGTCGCCTGATCCGGGTGGAGGTTCAAGCGCGGTTCGGCACCGGTGTCTCCGGCACGGGTGTGATCGGGTCATTGCCCGCGAACCAGGCGAGCAAATTATCGATCACCAGTTGCCCCATCGCGTCCCGGGTGTGCACCGACGCCGAACCGACATGGGGCAGCAGCACGGCGTTATCGAGAGCCATTAGCGCATCGGGGACGTTTGGTTCGTCGGCAAAGACGTCTAGCCCGGCGGCGCGGATGGTCCGCGACGCCAGGGCCTCAATCAGTGCCGGTTCATCGACGACCGAGCCGCGCCCGATATTGACGACGATGCCATCGGGGCCGAGCGCCGTGAGCACATCGGCATTGACCATCCTGGCCGTCGCGGGCGTGCCCGGAACGACGATAACCAGCGTATCAACATCTTTCGCCATGGAAATCAGATCGGCGTAATATTTGTAGGCTACATCAGGTCGTTCACGCCGTGTGTGGTAAGCGACTTGGAGCTGCATCGCATCGAGCCGACGGGCAATTGCCAGTCCGATACGACCAAGGCCCAGGATTCCTGCGGTTCGGCCGCGGAGCGTCCCCTTGGTCAAGGGATAGTCGCCCTCCGCGACCCAGCGACCCGCACGAAGGTACGCTTCGGCCGCCGGCAGTTCTCGTGCGGTATTGAGGAGCAGTCCGAGGGCGGTGTCCGCGACTTCTTCGGTGAGGACGTCGGGGGTGTTGGTGACGACGATCCCCCGGTCGGCACAGGCCTTCAGATCAATGCCGTCATAGCCCACACCGAAGTTCGCGACAATCTCCAGCTTGGGTAACCTGTCGAGCATCGCCCGATCAACATCAAAGTGACCGCCGCGGGCGATACCGCGGATCCTGTCGCCAGACGTGGTGAGCGACGCCTCGAGTTCGCTCGCTGCGGCCCCGGGATGACAGGCGAACTGGCGTGTCAATTCCTCGCCTGTTCTCGCGTGCATCCCGCCCAGTACCAATGTGTCGATCTTGGTCATTGTTCCAAAGTCCCGTTCTTTTTGCCGCGAGGCGACTATCCTGCGTGATTGGTCGTATCAATTCCCGCGCCGCACGCGTTCGCGGTAGAGAATATACAAGGCGCTCCCGACAATCAGCACGGCCCCCAGCAGTGTGTACCGATCCGGCAGGTCCCCAAAGAAAAGATAACCGGCGAGCGTCATCCAGATGATCTGGGTGTAGAGAAACGGCGAGAGTACCGATGTCGGTGCCAGCCGATGGGCGTGAATAAGCAGCCAGTGGCCGAGACCACCGCACAGGCCGGTGGCTAGCAGTGCGGCAACAACCGCAACCGTCGAAGGCCATTCCGCCACGGGCGCCGCGATCGGGGTGAGCAGCAGCCCGGGGACCAGGGCCGCCATCAGGATCATCCCTTCGGGCGAATCGGTGGCTGCCAAGTGACGGGTGTAAAGCAAGTAGCCGGACACCGCCAACATCGCCCCGACCGAGTAGAGCATCGCCGGCTCAAACCCGCTCGTGCCCGGGCGCATGACGACAAGAACACCGATGAACCCGACAACGATCGCCGCCCATCGCCGCGGCCCGACCCAATCACCCAGCAACGGTCCCGAAAGCGCGGCGATGACAAACACCGCGGAAAACATGATCGTGGCGGTCTGATCAAGGCGGAGGGAACGCAGCGCCAGAAAATTGAACACCGTTGACAGGAACAGAAACGCTGAGCGGATGATCTGGGCGATCGGCCGATTGGTGCGATAGAGTTCCAGGTTCCGCCATGGACGCAGAACGATCAGCGCGAACGCCGCATGAGCCAGAAACCGCACCCAGGCGATTTCCAGCGCCGGAAGAAAGCGGATCGCGTATTTGGCGGCGCTGTCCAGAAACGTGAACATGATCACGGCGCCGCAGATCAGCACAATGCCGTGCAGTCGGCTGGCCGCGTCGCTGCCGCTGTGGGTGGGGACCGACAATGCTGATAGACCTTAGTAGGTGGCGCGCCCGCCCGAGATGTCGAACGTGAAGCCCGTGGTGAATGAACAGTCGTCGGAGACCATGAAGGCAATGGTGTTGGCAATCTCCTCGACCAGCACGAGACGACCCCGGGGTATCTTCGACAACATGTAGTCGATGTGTTCCTGACTGACCTGCTCGAGGATCCTGGTCTTGGCGACCGCCGGTGTGATCGCATTGACGGCTATATCGTAGTCAGCGGTTTCCTTGCCGAGAGACTTGGTCATGCCGATCACACCCGCCTTCGAGGCCGAGTAGGCGGCCGCGTTGGGATTACCCTCCTTGCCGGCAATCGAAGCGATGTTTGCGATCCGGCCATAGTTCCGTTCAATCATGCCCGGCACAACCGCCTTGCAGCAGTTGAACGGGCCGGTGAGATTGATGCGTAGTACGTCATCCCAATGCTGCGGCTCATAGTCCCAGAGTTTCTTGGCGTCGCCCGCGATTCCGGCGCTGTTCACCAGAATATCGATCTTGCCGAAAGCCTCGAGCGTTTTGCCGCACGCCGCCTCTACCGACTCGTAGTCGGCGACATCGACACCAACAGCGACGACCGCACCGTTGTCGGAAAGGCTCGTTGCGGTCTCTAAGGCAAGCGGCTCGTCGCGGTCCCAGATCGCCACACGGGCGCCACCAGCGAGCAAGCGCTCGACCACCGCCCGGCCGATCCCCTGGGCGCCGCCCGTGACGACCGCGATGCGGTCCGTGAAGTCATACTGATTGGCCATGTTGCCGGATATCCCCCTGTTCTCAAGGGCGCGATCCTAGAGCAATTTCGCCGCTGCGGGCACCATCTTTCATCGCTGGTTGGGCGAATAACGTGTCGGTCCGATGACAGCCGACCGGAAAGGCTGCCGTCAGAAGCCGCGCATCCTTGCCGCAACTTTTTCAATGAAGGCCGTGCGGGTCGATTCGCTGTTCTTGTTCATGTTGTAGAGCGGCAGATAGACCGTCCGCGCCATCGGATGCATGACGGCGCGCAGCGCCCGTTTGGTCAGCCGGCGCGGCGGATCGCCGAGCAGCGTTGCCCGCAGGCGGGTACTGCCATAGGTGACGACGGCACCGAGCTTGCGGATATTGGACAGATAGGGTTTGACATTGCCATCGATCAGGCGGAACGCGACTCCTGGAAGCATGACACGGTCCAGAAATCCCTTGAGGATGGCCGGATATCCGAAATTCCAGATCGGATGAACCAGCACCAGTGCGTCCGCGGCGCATAAACGGTCGACATAGGATTGCACCGGCGCCTGGCACAGCGCTTCGTCGTGATAATTGATCCGCTCCTCTCGTCCCATGACCGGATCGAAACCGTCTGCATAAAGATCGCAGTCATCGACGATA
>JAAEOR010000507.1 GCA_024222895.1 Hyphomicrobiales bacterium
AGCTACGGTCCCGTCGGCGATGTCGTGAGGCGCTTCCGTGCCGTCCACCGGGCCGCATGCGGCCGCGTCCATATCAACCGCTACGGCTATCTGAGCGACGAGAAGATCGCGGCGATTGAGGGCGTTATCTGAACCGACGGACAGTTGATGGACGGAGAGCTGAGCGGCGGCCGATTGCTGTTGCCGTGACGGGTTTCAGATGCGGCGGAAAAGATTCCGAGTACAGGCCCTAGTGCTAGTGCGACCTTCTCCAATTCCGCCGGCGTAGCCGCCGCTGAAAGAATTGGCCGGATGCGTGCCCTCTATCGACCTACCTGCTCATCAATATCCAACTGGCTGCGGAGTGGCAGCACCTTCATCGCGGTCATGAAGACAAAGCCGATGGCAATGGTGATGGCGGCAGCGACAAAGACGCCGGTGAAAACATGGGAGAAATCGACCCCGTCGCGGGTCCCCTCGACGATCGCGGTCTGTACTGAGACCAGGTGACTGCCGCGTACTGCGGTAGCAATGAACACCGCGCTGAAGACCGGCACCAGAACGGCACTGCCAAGCGAGCGGAAGAAGTTGAGAACGCCGGTGGCGATACCGAGTTGGCGTAGCGGTACCGCGTTCTGGACGGAAGTGGTGGCAACCGGAAAAACCGTACCGATGCCGAAACCGATCAGACCAGCGAAGATCTCGACCTGGGTCAGCGACAAGGACTCGTGGACGCCGGCAAAAACAGCGGTGATCGCCGTCGCGAGTGCCAGGCCCGCAATCGGCATGCGGGTGTAGTGGGCGTAACGCATCATGATGCGGCCCGAAAGGGTAGCGCCGGTAACGGCGCCGCCAAGCAAGGGAACCAGCGCAAAACCGGAGCCGGCGGCCTCCAGGCCGAGTACCGTCTCGAAGTACAACGGCATCATCACCGTTAGTCCGATCAGCGCACCGGTTGCGAAGAAGAGCGCACCGGTGCCGTTGCGGACCACAGGATTGGCGAGGACGCTGACGGGAATAAACGGCTCCCCGGCCTTGGCCAGCCGCAGCCCGAACAACGCCCAGAGGACGAGAGAGGCCAGAAACATTCCGATGACCGGGGCCGAACCCCAAGGGTACCTGTTGCCGCCCCAGGCCAGCGCCAGGAGCAGCGCCAGGGTGGCCGTCAGCATGAGTACGGCGCCAAGGACGTCGATGCGATGGCGTTGGTCGTGACGGGGCAATCGTTTCAACACGCGACTGGTCATCAGATAGGCGGCGGCGCCGAGCGGCAGGTTGATCCAGAAGATGAACGACCAATGGAGAAAGTCGGAAATGATGCCGCCCAGCGTCGGTCCGGCCACCGACGATGCGGCAAAGACGGCGGCGAAATACGCCATGTACCGCCCCCGCTCGCGGGGCGGCACCACGTCGCCGATGATCGTCTGGCCAAGGGAAATCAACGCGCCGCCGCCCAGTCCCTGGAAGGCGCGGGCGGCGATGAGGGCCAGCAGCGAAGGGGCGAGGGCGCAGGCGATCGAGCCGACGAGAAACAATGAAATCGCCACGAGCAGCATCATTCGCCGGCCGAAGATGTCGCTCAGCTTTCCATAAAGCGGCGTAACCGCCGTCGCGGTGAGCAGGTAGGCTGTGACAACCCACGACAGAACCTGGAGCTGGCCGAGTTCGCGGCCGATGGTCGGCAGCGCGGTGGCGACGATGGTTTGATCGAGCGCGCCCAGAAACATCGCCAGAACCACGCCCATCATGATGGTGCGGATATCGGCATGGGGAAGCGCCGCCCCGTTTTGCGGGGCGGGAACCGACTGGTCCGTCGCGACACTCCGGTCCGTCACCAACTGGTTCGGCAAATGAGACACAAGATTGGGGATTCTATCTGAAGCACGCCCGGGCTACAGCAACGAGCGTCCGCTCGTCCAGCGGAAAAAGCACCGACCGTCAGGCCGGATCGGTCGAATCGACGCCGAGATTCGTTAACCAGGAGGGAGTCGCCGCTAAAGAACGACGACCTTGGCCCCGACCTTGGTGCGTTTGTACAGGTCGATCACGTCCTTGTTGAGCAGGCGGATGCAACCGGAGGAAACGTTGAGACCGATCGTCCAGGGCTCCGATGTGCCGTGGATGCGGTAGATCGTGTCGTGCCCGCCTTGATAGAGGTAGAGCGCACGCGCACCGAGCGGGTTGCGTATACCGCCTTTCATCTGGGCCGGGAGAACGCGGCCTCGCTTGCGCTCGCGGGCGATCATCTCGGGCGGCGGCGTCCAGGTCGGCCATTCCGCCTTGCGCCCGACTTTCACCGTGCCGTTCCAGCCGAACCCG
>JAAEOR010000508.1 GCA_024222895.1 Hyphomicrobiales bacterium
ATGTGAACCGGTTCTCGATAGTCTCAACAGCGATTGTAGTGGCACTGGCAGGCGCGCCAGCTTGGGCACAGTCCGATGGTAACGAAAGCGTTCGTGCCCCCGCGGGCAGGGATCGGGCGTCTGGCTGGACGCCCGAGCAGATGGAACGAGCGCAGCGGGTCCAGCGGCCCAATGTGGATCCGGAGGCCGTTCGCGCCGCCGGTCGCCAAGGGGCGCGAGCCGGGCGGCAGGGTGTGCCGGGGATCAACGAAGCGAAGGATCTCGTGAAAGAAGGCCAGCGTGCGTCTGGAAACGTCTATGATCGGCCGCTCTATTGGGCTGGCAAGCTGTTTTTCCGCTCAGGAGGTGAGGACTACGTCTGTTCGGCGCAGTTTATTTCGCCGCGGATTCTCTTGACTGCAGCGCACTGTGTGCGCGACTCCGAAACAGGTCAGTGGAACACAGATTTCCTTTTTGCGCTTCAGTACAAGGACGGTGAGTTTTCGCAGCTCTATGATTATGAATGCGCGGCCACGAAGAAAGCGTGGCTTGCCGAGGGATTTGAGAAATACCTGCATGACTACGCCGTGATACGCGTGGACGAACCCTCGCGAACCGGTTTCTTTGGCACTCATTGGAATTGGAGTGGTGACTACGACAGCGCGGTGAAGATTGGCTACCCCGGTGGTGTGGCCAATGGTGAGGTTATGCAGGTTGAGACGGGCCCAATCCAGTTCATCGAGGGGGTCGTCCAGATGCAGCACGGCAACCCTGCCGACCAGGGCGGCTCGAGCGGCGGTGCCTGGATTGCCCGCTACTCCGACGGAGAGTCTCCGGAGGCCAACTACATCATCAGCGTTGAGTCCTTTGGACTGGACGGAGAGCCCGGCGTAGACTACGGCCCGTACCTGACGGCGGACTTCAAAGATCTGTGGGATCACGGTGAGAGCGGCTGCTAGTAGTCGCTTCGATCTCAAAACATCATGGTGGTCGCCTCGGCGGCTGCCGTGATGGCTGGGTTACTTGGGTGTTCGGCTGACGGCTGTAGTCTGAAGCTCTCAGTGCCGTGGGCTGGAAGGTGGCTGCCGGGTTTCCTATTTGAGAGTCACTCAGCAGCGGTCAGGTATCCGCTACCGAGCGCAAGCGTGAGGGGCACGATGCAACAGGAGACTTGGCCATGCCACGTTGTCTGATGTTGGTGGCTCTTTGTGTCGGTCTTTCCGGCTCCTTCCTTTTGCCCCCGCTTACGGCCGTTGCTGACGAACGCAAACCGCCAGAAGCCGACGTGCTCGCCAATCCGGGGGGCGGTGAGAAGGCGAAGGACTACTGGACCGCTGAGCGCATGCGAAACGCCAAGCCGGTGCGGTCGCCGGTTCTTGATCCGGAAACGTTGGAGCCGGTCAAGCCGGAGTAGCACGCTTCCCGCGTCTGCAATGTTGTTTCCGCAGTTCCGGGCGGCTAAATGCAGCTGTGGAAATCTGGTGTTTGCCGGAGGAATGAATGCGCGCGGAAACGCAACATGTCGTCGACGGGCTGGAGCAGGGGCTTGGCCTGCTGAGGAGGCATCTTTGACTGGGGTACAGCCGAGTCCCGTCTTGCCGAATTGAATGCTGCGGCTGAAGATCCTGAGCTGTGGAACTCGCCGGATCGCGCGCAAAAGGTCATGCGGCAGCGGCAGCAACTCGCGGATCAGGTCGATACCGTCAAGCGGATTGAGCAGGAGATGGCCGATCAGGTTGAGTTGATCGCGATGGCCGAAGGTGAGGATGATCAAAGCGTCTTGAGCGAGGCCGAGTCCGCTCTTCGCACGCTGTTTGCTGAAGTTGAGCGGCGTGAAGTCGAGACCATGCTGTCCGGCGAAGCCGACGGTAACGACTGCTATCTCGAGATACACGCCGGGGCAGGTGGTACGGAAAGCCAAGACTGGGCTGAGATGCTCATGCGAATGCATCAGCGCTGGGCAGAACGCAAGGGCTTCAAGACCGAGGTGCTTGAGTATCACTCGGGCGAAGAAGCCGGGATCAAGTCGGCGACCCTGCAAATCAAGGGCGTCAATGCTTACGGATGGCTGAAGACGGAGTCCGGCGTCCACCGACTGGTGCGTATTTCACCGTTTGACAGCAACGCGCGCCGTCACACGTCGTTTGCCAGCGCCTGGGTCTATCCGGTGGTCGACGATTCGATTGATATCGAGGTCGACGAGTCCGACGTGCGGGTTGACACCTATCGGGCCTCCGGCGCCGGCGGCCAGCACATCAATACCACCGACTCGGCGGTGCGACTGACCCATGAGCCGACCGGTATTGTCGTTCAATGCCAGAGCGAGCGTTCCCAACACAAGAATCGCGCGACCGCCTGGTCGATGCTGCGGGCTCGCCTCTACGAAGCCGAGTTGGAGCGGCGAGAAGAAGAAGCCAACGCCAGTGCCGCATCAAAGACCGATATCGGCTGGGGGCATCAGATCCGCTCGTATGTGCTGCAGCCCTATCAACTGGTCAAGGATTTGCGGACGGGCGTGGAAAGCACGAACCCGAAGGATGTGCTGGACGGCGCGCTTGACCCGTTCATGGAAGCGGCACTTGCCCAACGCGTGGGGGGCGAGTCCGGCGATTCCGTTGAAGAGCTGGAATAGGACGCGGCCGGTAGTTCGGTTTCACCTGGTGGTCCGACCCCGACATTTGCTACCCTCC
Source organism: Hyphomicrobiales bacterium (assembly GCA_024222895.1). Classification (GTDB taxonomy): domain Bacteria; phylum Pseudomonadota; class Alphaproteobacteria; order Rhizobiales; family Kaistiaceae; genus Bauldia. Next base: position 2,670 of record JAAEOR010000508.1, read on the forward strand.
TGCAGCCCCCGCCCGAGCAAATGTCGGAGTCATAAGGACCACTGGCAACTATCTGATCCAGTGGAGCTTTTTGAATTTGACATTTGAACGCGAGCCTGGACGCAAACGGGACTCAAATGTCAAATTCGCTCCACTGGTCACTGTTTCCTTGTCGCTGAACAAATCAAAGGACATCCGCAAGCGCGACACCGGCCTTCAGATAGTTGGCGGGGTCAACCGCCTTTTTGCCGATTCGAATCTCATAGTGGAGATGAGGGCCGGTGGAACGACCTGTACTGCCAACGTGACCGACCACCGCGCCTTCGGAAATGTGGGCGCCGCGCTTGACCAGCATCTTGCTGAGATGCGCGTAGCGGGTCTTGATGCCGCGGCCATGGTCAATCTCGATCATGTAGCCATAGCCGCCGGCGTGGCCTGCCTTCACCACGGTGCCCGACGCCGCGGCCCGGACGGGATGTCCACGCGACGCCTTGAAGTCGATACCGGAGTGCATCGCTGGCCGACGCGAGAATGGATCCAGGCGAACGCCGTAGCGGCTGGTCCGGCGAGCTGACTCGATCGGCTTCGCAAGCGGCAGCTTGTTAGCCCGGTCGCGCAACTGGGCGAACTGATCGATCTGAACGGCAATTGCCGCGACGTTGACCCGGAACGTCTCCGGATCGACATTCACATCGAGTGGCTCGAACGGGCCGCCGACCGGATTGTCGTTGTCGGCGGCAAGGGCGGGTTCTTGGCCGATACCCTCGAGGATTGTTGCGATTCTCTCGTTTCGTTCCGCGACATCGGCCGCCATTTTGGCGACATAGGCCACCTGGTTGCGGGCAAGGGCGTCGAGCGAGATTTCGACATCGGCGACCTGTTCGGTGGCGTCGATTTCCACCACGATGTCGTCCTTCCGTGGGCCACGCAAGGCCGCTGCCGATTTGATTGGGGTCGTCGGGGTGATGCTCCCGGTGGTCACCGGATCGGTCTCCAGCGTTGGTCGTGGCCGTGGCAACGGCGTGGCCGCGCCGGGTAGGAGGCCCGCGCCCTGTGCGGCCTGGCTGAGCCCGGCGATCACACTCTGACGGGCGTCGAGATCGACCTGGCGGCCAAGAAGGCGGTCAAGCTCCGACTCGAAGGCCTCCTGATTGAGAAGCTGGCGGCTGGTCAGGCGGTCGATATCGGATCGCATCCCGGCGATGCGGTCTTCATAAGCTTGTTGGATACGGACTTGCCGGGCAAGTGACGCAGCGAGAATGTCGTCGCGAAAAACGAGGTAGCCGGTTGCGGCGAAGTAACAGACACTCAGGACGAAACCAGTGATCCCGATGGCCGCCATTGCCCACGGACGTAGCCGGAAGGTACTGACGCGATGGCCCCGGTCGATGTAGATCTGGCATCGCCGCTGACGCGAGGGCCGTGACGTTCCGAATGAAAAAAGACGAAGAAAACCTGCCCCCTGGGTCGACATGCGCGCTCACCGGATACAAAGAAAACACCGGTGGAATAGAGGGGTTTAGGGTTAATATTTCCTTTGTCTAATTAATGAGGGTTTACATGCCCCTTGCGGCTTCCAGGACCTTGTCCACATGACCCTTCACCCGGACTTTCGGCCATACACGCACAATGCGCCCATGCGGGCCGATGAGCACCGTTGTGCGGATCAAGCCGATCGACTTTTTACCGTAGTTCATTTTCTCGCCCCAGGCTCCATAGGCCTCTATCACCGTCCGGTCGGGATCGGAGGCGAGAATCACGTTGAGGCCGTGCTTTGCCTTGAACTTGTCATGCGACTCGACGCTGTCCGGCGACACGCCAATCACGACGGCTCCGACTGCATCGAATTCGGCGAGCGTAGCGGTGAAATCAATGGCCTCGGCGGTGCAACCGGGCGTATCATCGGCAGGGTAGAAATAGAGAATGATCGATTTTCCCTTGAAGTCGGCGAGTTTCACGGTTCCGCCACCATCCGACTCCATTGCGAAGTCCGGTGCGGTGTCACCTTCTGCGATAGCCATAATTGTTACCCCGTGGTCGTGATCCTGCCCTCTCAACATTGTCGCGGTCCGCTTCGATCGCAAGGGCTGAATCACATTCTGTGCAAGGAGACCGCAAAGGGCGGGAGGGCTACGACTGCTGGTCACGCGGCTTGACCGGGCCTATCGCCGCCTATGCAATGTCTTGCCGGGCCTGGATGCAGTACGCCCGAGAAGGCCGTCGACCGGACAGGCCGGTGCCGTGAGACGGCTTTCGCGTCCGCTGCGGCTGGTGGTCACCGCATTGATGATCGCGGTCCTGTTCGCGGTCGTTGTCGCCGGTGCAGTTCTCCTCTCCGGTCCAACCGACGTCGGCTTTCTGCGCGACCGCCTGGCCAGGGAGTTGGAAGAGAGGTTGGGGCCCGGCCACGCCGTTGCGGTCGAGCGGGCGGCCGTCCGCATTGACGGTGAACTCGGTTTCATCGTCGAGATCGGTCACATTGCTGTAGTGGACGCATTCGGCACAGTGGTTGCCACCGTCCCGGCGACGCAAATTGTCGTCGATCCGTTCGGACTCCTGGTCGGCAACGTGACTATTCGTTCCATAGCGGTCCTCTCTCCACAGATTTCTCTCGTCCGAACAACGAATGGTGACGTCCACCTTGGCGATTTGCAGTCTCCGGATCCCGACGCATCCGACATGCCGGTCGTCGAGGCCGAGAGTCGGCCCCGGCCGGATGGTGGCTTTCCAGCTCTGGCCGATTTGCTTCATTCGACGGACCGCCTACTCAGCGTTTCTGAGGAGCAGGCAATAGCGATCGGCCTGAGCGATGCCGCAATTACCGGCGCGACGATACGTGTTTGGGACCGGGCGAGCCAACGTCAGAAGCAGTTCGCCGCCACCGACATCCATATCGCGGTCGCTCCAGAGTCGCACGCGTTCACGGTCGATATTTCGACCGCCGGTAAGGCCGGTCGCTGGACCGCGTCGCTGGCGCGAATGAAGGACACCAACATCGGCCACCGCGTAACCGCTGGTTTCTCTCAGGTCGCGCTTGCGGATCTTTTTGTGGAACTCTCGGGCGATCCGAGTAGCGATCTACCACTATTTGGCGACGCTGCGTTCGGCTTCACCGACGAGGGCGCTCTCAACTCGGCGGCCCTGCGGCTGGACGTTGGGGCTGGCTTTGTCAGTATCGGGGAGAGCAACGAGCCGGTACTCCTTGACGAGGCGACCCTCGGGGTCCGCTGGGACCTGGAGGAACGCCAGATGGTGATTGAGCCTTCGTCGGTTCACGTCGGTAGGACGACAGGAACGATGTCGGGTTGGATCCGTCCGGCCGACGAGACCGGCGAACCTCGCTTTTCCTTCGCGCTGGAGTCGCGTGACGCCGTGCTGTCGGCGCGAGACAATGAGGCGCTACCCGTACAGGTGGACCGTTTGGCGCTGGTCGGCTCAGTCGATCTCGCCGAGGAACTGCTCGAAATCGGTGACCTCTCGATCCAGACCGAGCAGGGATCGTTAGCGCTTCGAGGTACGATTGGCTTTAGTGGGTCGACGCCGTCGCTTGCTCTGGCAGCGTCGGTTTCACCAATGCCGATTGCCACGTTCAAGCAACTGTGGGTTCCTTTCATTGCGCCGGGCGCTCGACGGTGGGTGATGGCCAATATCACTGATGGCCGGATCGTTTCAGGCGAGTTCGAAGCATCGGTTCCCGCCGGCTTGCTTGGGGGGGAGCCACGATTACCAATGCCGGGCGACGCGCTCCGTCTGAATTTGCGCCTGGAAGACGTCGTCTTCCAGACCATCGGCAGGTTGCCGCCCGTTTCCGAAGTCTCCGCGAATGTCGTCCTGGCGGGGGCGACGCTTGGTGTTGATATCGAGTCGGCCCGGGTCGACGTGCGGTCGAGCGGAATCGTCGCCGTCGAAGCCGGAGCGTTTGCTATCGACGACGTGTTTGATCCGATGCCCGTCGGTGCGGTCGAAGTGCGGCTATCCGGTTCAGCCCAGGCGTTGGGTGCTGTAGCCAATTCCGAACCGCTCAGGGTGTTGTCGCGCCGCGGCATGGATCCACGCGATCTGACCGGTGTGGCTTCAGCCGCGATTTCGCTCCGACTGCCGCTGGAAAAGGAGGTGCATGAACTCGCTGATGCAATGGATTGGAAGGTGGTCGTCACTGGTAACGGGCTTGGCAGCGCCAAGCCGGTCGAGGGTCGGGTATTCAGCGACGCTGATGTGACGATTTCGGTGACAAGAGAAGCCGTTGTTGCGAGCGGGACTGCGGTGATCGACGGGGTCCGGGCTGACGTCTCGATGCGACAACGCCTTGGCGGTGATGGCGATGTGGTGGGCCCGGGGCAGCAGCTCGCCCGCTTAGCCCTCGACGAGGCGGCCCGCAGAAAGCTCGGTCTCGACCTGGAGGATGTCCTGGAAGGCACTGTCGGCGCACAGATCAGCGGTCTCGCCGATGGCGAGGGTCAGCACTACGACCTCGACCTTAAGCCGGTGCGATTGACCATTCCCGGACTGGGTTGGACAAAGGGAATGGGGGTCCCGGCCACACTGTCCTTCGATCTCCTACCCGTCGAGAACGGTCACATGCTCGAGAACATAGTCATGGCGGGCGATGGATTCGGGCTCTCCGGAACCGCACATATTACCGGCGAGGATGGATTGGTTGCCGCTGATATTGAGGATTTCGCTCTCAGGCCGGGGGACTCGCTCAGCTTTCGGCTGACGGCGACCGAGACCGGGTATGCCATCGCGGTCAACGGTGGGAGCTTCGATGCTCGCGGGCTGATCACCGACGCGATGGGTACCGATATGGGCGGCACGTCGCCCGACCTGTCCATAACAGCGCAAATAGATCGGGTGACCGGGTTCAACGAAGGCATCCTCGAGGACCTGCGAGGGCGCTTCCTTTCGGTTGGCGGCGTACCGACCGAAGTCACGATTGACGCGACGCTGGCCACATTGCCGATCAGTGTCGCGTACCGCGAGACACCTTCCGGAGCCAGCTTGCGAGCCGCAGCGCAAGACGCCGGGCAGGTTCTGCGGTTCCTTGACGTGTATTCGCGGGTGGGCGGCGGCGGGCTTGACCTCATTGCCGATCGCCAGGGCAGTGTCGGGCCGCTGGCAGGCCGACTTACCCTCGACAATTTCGTCATCCTCGACGAGCCGGCAGTCGGGCAAGTGATAGCGTCAGGTTCGGTTCCGCCGGCGATCGACCCGTCGCGGCTGCATTTCGATCATATGGTGGCTCAGTTTGGGCTGAGCACCGACGCGATTGTCATTGATGATGCTGTTCTTCGTGGTCAGGCGGTCGGCGCGACATTTTCAGGGCGCGTTGACCTCAAGCGTTCACAAGTGGGGATCAACGGGACATATCTGCCGGTCTATGCCGTCAACAGCGTCTTCAGTCGTGTTCCGGTGATCGGGCGCGTGTTGGGTGGCGGAAATGGCGAGGGGGGGCTGATAGGAGTGACTTTTCGGGTCGAAGGACCGGTTGAGCAACCTCGGGTGTTTATCAATCCCTTGTCGGCCGTCGCGCCGGGTATCTTCCGCAAGATTTTCGAGTTCCGCTGACGACGGGCTTGTCGCCGGCTATCCCTGTCGGACCAGCACGTGCTTTTTGCGACCATGGGACAGCTTGATCACACCGTCGCGGAGTAGTTCGGCGGTTATCTTCGTGGTCTCATCGGTGACCACATCGTCATTGACACGCAGACCGCCGCCGCGGATCGCGCGTCTTGCCTCTCCATTTGACGACATCAATCCGGCTTTCACGAAGAGTGCCAGCAGGCCAATGCCTGCATCAAGTTCGTTTGCGTCGACCGTTATGGTCGGGAGTGCACCCGCTGTCGCGCCTTCCTCGAATGTTCGCCGGGCGGCGTCCGCCGCCACCTCGGACCCGGCGCGACCGTGGAGGAGGGCCGTGGCCTCGTTGGCAAGCACCTTCTTCGCCTCATTGATTTCGGCGCCGCCGAGAGATGCAAGGCGAGCAATCTCGTCGAGCGGCAGCTCGGTGAACAGCTTGAGGAATCGCTCGACGTCGGCGTCCTCAGTGTTGCGCCAGAACTGCCAATATTGGTAGGGCGATACGGTGTCGGCATTGAGCCAGACCGCACCTGAGGCGGTTTTGCCCATCTTTGCGCCGGATGCCAGGGTCACCAGCGGTGAGGTGAACGCAAACAGTTCGACCCCATCCATCTTACGCCCCAGATCGATGCCGGCAACGATGTTTCCCCACTGGTCGGAGCCACCGAGCTGCAACTGGCAGCCAAACCGGCGATGGAGTTCGACGAAGTCGTAGGCCTGGAGCATCATGTAGTTGAACTCCAGGAACGACAGGTGTTGTTCCCGCTCCAGTCGAAGTTTGACCGAGTCACGCTGGATCATCTGGTTGACCGAGACATGCCGGCCAACGTCGCGCAGGAAGTCGATGTAGTTGAGCTTGAGCAGCCAGTCGGCATTGTCGACCATCCGGGCGTCGGCCGGACCGCTGCCAAAACTCAGGAATCGGTCGAAAACCTGGCGAATGCCGTTCTTGTTGTCCTCGATGTCGGTCTCCGACAGCACCTTGCGGCTCTTGTCCTTGCCGGTCGGATCGCCGACGCGGGTGGTGCCGGAGCCCATCAGGGCGATTGGCCGATGCCCGGTTTTCTGCAGCCAACGCAACTTCATGATCTGCAACAGACTGCCGACATGGAGACTTGGCGCTGTGCAGTCGAAACCAATGTAGCCGGTAACCGGCCCTTTGACGGCCAGCGCGTCGAGGCCCTGCGGATCGGAGCACTGGTGAACGAAACCGCGCTGCTCGAATACGCGCATGAGATCGGACTTGAACACGGGATCGTTTCCCTCGATAGAGTTTTGGCGCATCGGTACACGGCGCCGGAAAATGCGCGATGCGTATAACAAGGGCTGGCCGGGATTTCACCCTCGCTGATTCCGTAACAAGGCGGCAGAGCAATGCAGACCGTACTTGGCATGATGAGCGGCACCTCCATGGATGGGGTCGATGCCGCGATCCTCGAAACGGATGGAAAGGAGATCGGGGCGTTTGGTCCGACATTGTTCCGTCCATATGGCGACGGTGAGCGTGAGATTCTGCGGAATGCTCTGGCCGTCGCACGGACGCTGACCGGCCGCGATGCCAGACCCGAAGCCCTGGCCGATGCCGAGCGGGTCGTGACTGACGCCCACGCCGAGGCAGCCGAAGATCTGATGGCCCGCGCGACAGGTCACCTGGTTGGTCTTGTCGGCTTTCATGGCCAGACGGTCTTCCACGCGCCAGAGCGGCGTTTGACCATCCAGATCGGTGACGCTGATGCGCTGGCGGGTCGAATTGGTCAGCCGGTGGTCCACGACTTTCGAGCCGCGGACGTCGCGGCAGGCGGGGAGGGGGCGCCGCTTGTGCCGGTCTACCATCGAGCACTCGCGGTCAGGGCTCGGCTTGCAGGGAACGTTGTCTTCGTCAACGTTGGCGGAGTTGCGAATATCACGCGGATCGGAGTCGATGGGCGTTTGAGCGCCGGCGACACGGGGCCCGGCAATGCAATGATCGACGATTTCGTTCTGGCCCGCACAGGTGCGGTCATGGACGAGGGTGGAAGGTTCGCAAAACAAGGTTGCGTCGACGAGCTGGCGCTGTCGGCGCTGATGGATGAGGCCTGGTTCATGGAGCCCCTCCCAAAGTCGGCGGATCGCGACTCCTTCTCGGCCGACCCCGTGCGACTCCTTTCAGACGAAGATGGCGCGGCCACACTTGCGGCCTTCACCGCGAATACCATTGCCGGCGCCATCGCGGACGCCGGCGGCGCCGACGTGATCGTCGTGTCGGGAGGCGGCGCCCGCAACGCGGTTCTTGTCGAGATGCTCGCCGCTACCAGCGGCGTTACCGTGAAACGAGCCGGCGATCTGGGCTGGAGGGGTGATTTCGTCGAGGCCCAGGCGTTCGCTTATTTGGCGGCGCGCAGCCAGCGCGGACTCCCGCTGAGCCTGCCGGAAACGACCGGCGTTGCGCGTCCGATGCCAGGCGGCATCATCGCCTACCCGAAATAATACCCTTGGTAAAAGCCCGCGTTGCGCGAAGCCACGCGAGCCGGTCCCCGCGAGGGTTCGCTGCGGCCATCGACGCCGCCGGTGTCGGCGACGCGATGGTGGCACCGATGGACGGTGTCGCCGCCCGAGCGACGATCATCGCCTAGCGACCTTCGGCACATCGGAAGCCAGGGCAGCGTCGAGCATTGCCTGGCGCATGTCGACATAGTCGGCGCAACGCTGAACCAGCTCATCAACGTGATCTTCAAAGAAATGGTTGGCACCAGGAACGATCTGCTGATCGATGACAATGCCCTTCTGGGTCTTCAACTTGTCGACCAGCGCCTGGACATCCTTCTGCGGGACCACGCGGTCGGCGTCGCCATGGATGATGAGGCCGGAGGATGGACAGGGGGCAAGGAAGGTGAAGTCGTGGAGGTTTGCGGGCGGTGCGATCGATATGAAGCCCTCGACTTCCGGTCGCCGCATGAGGAGCTGCATTCCGATCCAGGCACCGAACGAGAATCCGGCGACCCAGCAGCCTCGCGCTTCGGTATGGATGGATTGGATCCAGTCAAGGGCCGCGGCCGCATCGGACAACTCTCCGACACCATGGTCGAATTCGCCCTGGCTGCGCCCGACGCCGCGAAAGTTGAACCGGAGAACGGCGTAACCCCGTTTCAGGAACATGTAGAACAACTGGTAGGCGACCTGATTGTTCATTGTCCCGCCGAACTGGGGATGCGGGTGGAGAATAATGGCTATCGGGCCGTTCTTCTCCTTGGCCGGCTGAAAGCGGCCTTCAAGGCGCCCGGCCGGGCCGGTGAAAATCACTTCGGGCATGGTGGCGTTGACTTCTCTCTGCTCTATGACGGCGTCGCCCGGCGGGCGGCGGCCCACCCCCGGCCGAGGGTCTCGGTGGGAACGGGTCGGTTCGCGGCCGATGTCTCGGACCGCGCTTGAAGCGGGAGGTTGTCATATCACAATCGGACGGGGCGATTTCAAGCGAATCGTGATGACAGGGTTCGGGGATTCAAGCTGCAAGTGCAGGCCGCCGTGATTGCTCGGGCGGCCGGTTCGGATTGACACCGGTTGTGGCGGCGCCCCAATGTGCGAATTGGTTATGGAGGGTCACTGGGGCTTTTGAAGATCTTGTTTGAATCGGGTCCGTCACGCGCCTGGCCCACCTAAGTCGGGCTCGCTCGGCGCCAGTATTGTGTCGTTTCGTTTCGTGCTAGTAGCGGGCGCCACGAGGTGACCGGCTCCGGGCGATGTATCAGCCAAACCATCACAAACAGGACGACCTTGGCGCCCAGCATGCGCTGATCCGCTCCCATCCGCTTGGACTACTTGTAACAATGGGCGCCGCGGGGCTCGAGGCCAATCAGATCCCCTTCGTGCTCGATCCGACATGCGGCACCAAGGGTGTCCTGAAAGGCCACCTTGCGAGGGCCAATCGCCAGTGGCGCAACCTTGACGATTCCGTGGACGCGCTCGTCGTGTTTCGCGGACCGGATACCTATATCAGTCCGTCCTGGTACGCGACCAAAGCGGAGACCGGCAAGGTCGTTCCAACATGGAATTATGCCGTTGTGCAGGTCCGTGGTCAGCTTCGGGTGATCGAAGACCGAGCGTGGCTGCGTGCTCAGGTTGAGGCGCTGACTCGCGATCACGAGGCCCGTCGCCCCAAACCCTGGGCCGTATCCGACGCGCCCCCGCCGTTCATCGATGCAATGGTTCGTGGCGTCGTCGGCCTGGAACTGGAGATTGCCGGAATCGCCGGTAAGTGGAAGGTGAGTCAGAATCGACCTGAAGCGGACAAGGAGGGCGTCATTACCGGGCTTCGCGCCGACGGCGAAGCGGACCAGTTGGCAATAGCCGACCTGGTTGAAGCCGCAAGCGGTGAATCAAGATAACGCAGCCGGCATTGCTGCCTGTGCGGCCGTTGACATTATGCTGAGTGGATGATGAACCGGCTCTACCTTGACTACAACGCGACCGCTCCACTGCGCGAAGAAGCGCGGTTAGCCGTAATCGAAGCGCTTGCCGCGGTCGGCAATGCCTCATCGGTCCATGCCGAGGGCCGGGCAGCGCGGTATCGGATCGAGGCAGCGCGACGACAAGTCGCTGCCCTGGTCGGTGCGGATCCGAGCCTCGTGACCTTCACCAGCGGCGGCACGGAGGCGAACGCCACGGTGCTTTCGCCGGATTGGCGCTTTGACCGCGATGGCCACACAGCCGATCAGCTGCTGGTCGGTGCAACGGAGCATGTCTCCGTGCTGGCCGGCGGGCGATTCCCGGCCGATCGCATCATGGCCATTCCGGTAGACGCCAGCGGGCTCATCAAGACTGATGGTTTCGTTCAGATGCTGGAGGACCTGGCGACGACCGCCACGCGACCAATGGTTTCGATCATGCTCGCGAACAACGAAACCGGGGTCGTTCAACCGGTGGCTGAATTAGCGGCGTTGGCGCATCAGGCGGGAGCCATCGTGCATACCGATGCGGTTCAGGCGGCGGGGCGAATGGCTGTCGACATCGATGCGCTCGGCGTCGACGTTCTGACGCTCTCGGGACACAAGCTCGGCGGTC
>JAAEOR010000509.1 GCA_024222895.1 Hyphomicrobiales bacterium
CACATCCAGCCCGCTAGCCGATGATATCGGACTCTGGATTGGCCCCAACCTTGTGGATCGACAGGTCGGCGCCCCTGCGCTCGTCGTCCGGCGAAAGCCGCAGACCGACGATGGCGCCAATCAGGGTGTAAACGGCAAGTCCACCGACGAACGCCCAGGCGACGCCAATCGCCGACCCGACGAGCTGGGCCATGAAACTCACCCCGCCAAGGCCGCCAAGGGCCTCAAGCCCGAAGATGCCAGCGGCCAGGCCACCCCACAATCCACACAGGCCATGCAGCGGCCAGACACCCAGGACATCGTCGACCTTGAGCCGCGCCTGGCAGATCTCGAACCCCTTCACGAACACCACACCGGCAATTGCGCCAACCACAAAGCTTCCCGCCGGGTGCATGATGTCCGAACCGGCACAGACCGCCACCAGGCCTGCGAGGGCTCCGTTGTGGACGAATCCCGGATCGGCGCGGCCAATGATCACTGCCGCGAGGATACCGCCGGCCATCGCCATCAGCGAGTTCATCGCAACAAGACCGGATACCCCTTCAAGGGACTGGGCGGACATGACATTGAACCCGAACCAGCCGGTGCACAGCAGCCATGAGCCGAGGGCCAGCCACGGGATGCTGGAGGGCGGAAAGCCGGTCCCGGCGCTGCCACGGTCGTAACGCCCGAGCCTCGGGCCAAGACGGAGCACCGCGGCCAGCGCGATCCAGCCGCCCACGGCATGGACGACGATCGAACCGGCGAAATCGTGGAACCCGGCCCCGAAGGCCGCTTCGAACCACGCCTGGCCGCCATAGGCGCCACCCCAGGCAAAGGCCTCGAACAAGGGGTAGATCAGCGCCACCAGCAAACCGGTTGCCAGGCACTGGGGCAGGAATTTCATCCGCTCGGCGATGCCGCCGGAGACGATGGCCGGCACCGCGGCGGCGAAGGTCGCCAGAAAGAAGAATTTAACCAGCAACAGACCCTGGGGCCCGAATCCCTCACCGCTTACCAATGTATTGGCATCGGAGAAGAAGCTGACGCCATAGGCAATCAGGTAGCCGATCAGGAAATAGGCTGTGGTTGAAATCGCAAAGTCGACCAGGATCTTGACCAGCGCATTGACCTGATTCTTGTGTCTCACGGTCCCGACTTCGAGAAACGCGAAGCCGCCATGCATGGCGAAAACCAGAATCGCACCCATCAGGATGAAGAAGAGATCGCCACCTACCATTTGCTCGTCCATCGCGTTGCCTCCGTCTTGGGCGCATGTGCGCCGTTCTTAAGCTCTTGAGGGCAAGACCAATTCAATCGGCATGCCAAATGGGCGGGCGGGCGAATATGGCGGCATTTGCGGTGCTGGATGGAGGCGTGACGTCTCGGCGACGGTCAATCTGCCAAAAGAACGGGCAACGGCCAGGGCAGTGTGCTCATCCTGGAGGCAATCCGGTGTCGTCCTGCGCGCAGGCTGACGGTTTTCGCGTCCGGTCGGCTTCCTGTCCAGCCGGCTGGCCGCGCCTTTTTTATCGTGTTGCGGAAAGTCGGAAGGATGCGCCCATCCTCCCCCACTTTTTGTCTAACGCATGCACACGTCTCCGAGCCTTCTTGGATAAGCGGGCCTTTCAGGGGCCTGCGCACAACGGTGCAACGGCGATCCTCCCCCGCGCTTTGCGGGGGAGGTGGCAGCCGAATGGCTGGCGGAGGGGGCGTTGGGACGCCGACCGTGAAACCACGGGCAATCGCCGTGGGTGCGGTCCGAACCGTTTCAGACCTTGGTTTTCTTGCTGGTGACTGTTTCTCTGTGATGCACTCCGCCTTGATGGTGATCGCCGTCGGCCTGGTGCAAGTGCCCCCTCCACCATGCTGCGCATGGTCCCCCTCCCCCGGAATTCTGGGGGAGGATCGCCGTTGCGGCGTAGCGCCAACTCTCAGAGGCATGTGCCTGTTCTTCTGGGCGTGTCAGGACCGGTGAAGCGGGTAACACGACACTGATGGAACCCGGGTCAGAGACATGTGATTCTCGTAGCCCACGCCGGGAGAGGGTATGCGCTACCGACATCGCGGCACAGGTCTCCTCTTGGAGAGCGGAACCTTATGGTCTCAACCCACGAAGCGCTCTACAGCGCTTCGGCGTCCGTCTCGCCTGTGCGAATCCGCACCGCCCGGTCAATGCCAAACACAAAGATCTTGCCGTCGCCAATCTGGCCGGTCTTGGCTGCGCTCGAAATTGCCTCAATGGTCTTGTCGACCTGATCGCTGGCTACGGCCACCTCGATCTTGAGTTTGGGTAGAAAGCTCACCGCATATTCCGTGCCCCGGTATATCTCGGTATGCCCCTTTTGCCGGCCATAACCCTTGACCTCGGTGACCGTGAGGCCCTGGACCCCGATCTCGGTAAGAGCGTCGCGTACTTCGTCGAGCTTGAACGGCTTGATGACAGCCATCACGATTTTCATTGGCGTGGTTCCCGTTTCCGACCGGCCAGTGCTTGATGCAATGGCGCGATCACTGTCCTTTCCGAGCCGCCGGCCGGGCCGGCGACGCAGCTGCCATCCGTACAATCAAGGTCCGTGCCAGTTTGTGGCCGACGACCGAAAGATCGGGTGTTTATCGTGGTGCGAGCGCCGACCGGAACGCCGTGACCATGGCCGTCAACCGTTGCGGCAAAAGCTAGTCGGCGGCGGGCCTGCGGCGAATCAGGCCTTCCTGGGCAACGGAGGCGATCAGCACCCCGTCGCGGCTGAAGAGGCTGCCGCGTGTAAAGCCGCGCGCTCCCGATGCCGACGGGCTGTCTTCGGCGTAGAGCATCCACTCGTCAGCGCGAAACGATCTGTGGATCCACAGGGAATGGTCGAGGCTTGCCACCTGCATGTCCCGGTCGAAGAGCAAACGGCCATGGGCGAACAGGGCTGTGTCGAGCAAGGTCATGTCCGAGGCGTAGGCAAGAACGCAACGATGGATATCCGGGTCGTCGGGCAATTTGTCGGCGGCGCGAATCCAGACGTTCTGGATCGGGTCTAGCGGCTTGCGGCTCAAATAGTGGCGCAGATCGACCGGGCGAATCTCGATCGGCCGCTCGTGCTTCCAGTAGCGGCGCACGGGTTCCGGCGCGTCCTTGAGAAACAGCGCCTTGAGCTCACTTTCGCTGGGCAGCTCTTCCGGCTTGGGCACCTCGGGCATGGCGATCTGATGATCGAGGCCGCCTTCATCGATCTGAAACGAAGCCGCCATCGAGAAGATGGCTTCGCCGTGCTGGATTGCCACCACCCGGCGCGTCGTAAAACTCTTGCCATCGCGGATGCGGTCGACCTCGTAGATGATCGGCACGGCGGGATCGCCGGGTCGCATGAAGTAACAGTGGAGTGAATGGGCGGCGCGGTCCCTGACGGTGCGGCCAGCGGCGACGAGGGCCTGGCCAATCACTTGCCCGCCGAAGACGCGCTGCCAGCCAACCTGCGGACTGCGACCGCGGAACAGGTTGTGCTCCAGCGGTTCGAGGTCGAGTATGGAAACCAGTGTTTCAACGGCGACTGACATCTGCGGCCCGGGACCCTTGGTCGTTCTGGCCTCGTTCGACCAGTCGGGCCGTAACCTGTCAAG
>JAAEOR010000510.1 GCA_024222895.1 Hyphomicrobiales bacterium
CAATCGCCGGGCGTGCGGTCCGGACAGTTTCAGGCCTTCGTTTTCTTGCTGGTGGCTGTTTCTCTGTGATGCGCTCCGCCTTGATGGTGATCGCCGTCGCCCTGGTGCAAGTGCCCCGCCATGCACTCGAACTCGGCTGTTGCCGAGTTCGTTACTCATAGTGCCAAAGTCGGGTAAACCCGACTTTGGTGCATGCCACCTCCCCCGCAAAAAGAGGGGGAGGATTGCTGTTGCATCGTCGCGCGAAAAGCGGCGCACCTCAATCGCCCCTGCCATTCTGACAAAGAGCGGAATGCTCTAGTGAGGGAGCGGAGCGCGCTACTGCACGGCCTCAAGCCGCGTGGCGCGACCCGTCCGGACCATAATAGTTGATGTAGCGCGCGTTGATCCGCTCGACCGGCAGGACGATCAGCACGTCGGTGGTGCCGAACTGCCAGTCGACCACCGCGTCTTCGCAGATATAGGCGCCGATGCGGAGATAGCCCTTGATCAGCGGCGGCAGTTCGCGCAGCACCCTGATGTCGCTGACCGGCTCGCCCGACATCTCGTCGATCGGAACGCCGCGGCCGGGGAGCGCGCGGACCCGCCATTCTTCGGGCGTCGGCGCATAGTTGCGCAGATACCCAAGGGCCGGCGCCAATCGTTTCGGATCGGTACCCTCCAGCGACGCGCAGCCGATCATCACGTCGTGATTGTGCTGGCGCAGGTAGCTCCAGATCCCATGCCAGAGCAGCTCGACGGTGCGCTTGGTCCGATAGGGCTTGAGGACACAGGAGCGTCCGAGTTCGAGAAACGAGCGGGCCGTGTGACGGCTGGTCAGGCCGCCCACCTGAAATTCTCCGGCCGAATAGAAGCCCTTGCGCTTCTCCGCGACTTCCTGGCGCAGCAGGCGGTAGGTACCGACGATTTCCGGTTCGCCAACGACGTTATTGTCGAAGACCAGCAGATGATCGCAGATCTTGTCATAGGGATCGGCATCGCGGCCGAAGAAGGCGGAGCGGGCATTGGCGACCGCCGACATCTCTTCGTAGAAAACCCGATATCGCAGGCGCTGAGCTTGTTTCACCTCGTCGCTCGAGCGCGCCAGACGCACTTCCAAGCTTCCCAATCGACCAAGCGGACCGGCCGTTTGATCAAAACGCCACCAAGCCATGCGCTTCATGCCGCCGGTAAAGCGCTGTGGCATCAGGGACAGATAATCCATATCGCCTCCCCGCGGACCATCCTCTGCCGCACCACCATTACCCGTAGATTGCGCTGCGGCAAGACTGATTCCGACAATACTAACCCGGCAAAGCCCCGTTGTCTCGGCGACAATGATTTGACCCCGCGCCCGAAAACGCCAATGATTTCACACTGTTTGGCAACATCCCAGAGTGACTAGCCGCCTGATCGCCACAGGTCAATCAGCAATCTTGCCAGCCGAGCAACCAGGCCCGCGCCTCACACGTAAAGATTGATTCGCAGGCAAAGGCACGAGTTAAACCCGCATTTCTCATGCTCCATGGAGTGCGAACAATGCCGGTCAAGCCGTGCATTCCGGCAGGGGCGATATCGGCCCCAGGGACTCCAGCGCGGTGAAATCGGCACCCAATGCCTTGCCCAGAAACATGTTCAACGTGACGTGATGGTTGGTTGGATCGATCGAGACCGGGCCGGTTGGCGACGGGAACGTCAGCCCGGCCATGCCCTCGATGGCTGCCTCGCGGCTGATTTCTCCCGCCCTTTTGACACCCAGTTTCAGAGCGTGCAGCGCATTGTAGTGGGTCAATGCGTATTCGGACGGGACAATGCCCTTGCCGGCGCTGCGATGAATGCGCGTGACGAAGTCCTGCACAGCCGGGATGTCGGCCGAAGCGACAAGCGGCGTGACGACGAACAGGCCCTGCCCGGTCACCGGTCCCATCTGGTCGAGATAGGTGACCTCGAACCCGAGAAAATTGACGGCCACGTCGTCGAATAGCCCGGCGGTTTTGGCTTGCCGCATGAAGGCGATACCGTCGGCCCCAGGCACCGCAAGGAGCAGAACCTTTGCGCCCGAGGCCCTGATTTGCCTGACTGCGTCGGTAAACGCGCTGGTCCCAAGAGGCTCGAACCGGATGCCAACGGTTTCGCCACCCAGTTTGGCGATGATGGCCTGGGCCGTTTCAAACATCTTGCGCGGCCAGACATAGTCCGAGCCAAGCATGAAATAGCGATTGCCGAAATTGGCGCTCAGATAGGGCAGCATCCTGCCCGTCTCCTGATTGGGCACCGTGTTGAAGCAGAAGAAATAACGATTGCAGACGCCACCCTCGTAATTGGTGGCGTAGAGAAGCGGGATCTGGCGGCTGACGACCTCCGGCATCATGGCGTCCCGTACCGCTGACGAGATCGGCCCGACAATGGCAAGCGGATTCCCGTCGCCAGCGACCTCGCCAACCAGCGCCGCACCACGGCCCGGGTCGGAGCGATTGTCCGCATAGCGAAGGTGGAGTTGGCGCCCGATGATGCCGCCGGTCTGATTGATTTCCGATTGGGCCAGGTCGAGTCCGACCCGCGCCTGGGTGCCGAAGATCTCCAGATTGCCGGAAAACGGCAGGATCGCAGCCACTTCGACAGAGGGGTCGGTTTCCCCGAATGCGCGGTGGCTGGAGAGCGCCGATGTCATCACACCCGCTGCCGAGGCCGCCAGAAATGTGCGCCGCGTCTGCATCCCCGTCTCCTTCTTCAGGTCCGACTCGACCAGGTGGTGGTCCGTGTCGGAGCTGACCTAATGGGCCTCGTCCCAGTTGGCCGCAGCGGCCGCATCGACCTGGAGCGGCACGCTCAACCAGGCCGCCGGCTCGGCGGCTCCCGCCATCACATCGCGGATGACCGGCAAGGCAGCCTCCGCTTCGTCCTCTGCCGCCTCGAAGACCAGTTCGTCGTGAACCTGGAGGAGCATCCGGGCCGACAATCCCGCCTCGGCCAGGGCCGGCTCCATACGGATCATGGCGCGCCGGATGATGTCGGCAGCCGACCCCTGGATCGGCGCGTTGATCGAGGCGCGTTCGACAAAGGCGCGCTCGGCCGGCTTGCCCGACTTGATCTGGGGAAAGTGGACCCTACGCCCGAACAAGGTCTCGACATAGCCGTGTTCGCGGACCTGCGCCTTCATCGCATCCATGTATCCACGAATGCCTGGAAACCGCTCGAAATAGCGCTTGATGTAGGCCGCCGCCTCGTCGCGCGGGATCGCCAGCTGGTTCGAAAGGCCAAAGGCGGAGATGCCATAAATGATCCCGAAATTGATCGCCTTGGCGCGATTGCGAACTTCGCGCGGCATGCCTTCGATCGCCACCCCGAACATCTCGCTGGCAGTCATCGCGTGGATGTCGTGACCCTCGGCAAAAGCCTGCTTCAATTCCGGAATGTCGGCAATGTGGGCAAGCAGCCGCAACTCGATCTGGCTATAGTCGGCCGAGATCAACCTGCTCCCTGCCGGCGCCACGAAGGCGGTGCGGATCCTGCGAC
>JAAEOR010000511.1 GCA_024222895.1 Hyphomicrobiales bacterium
CATTCATCGCGCAAGGGTCAATCGTCCAGGCCAGACCAACCTTTCCAACGATCATTTGACGATGACCAGGTTCGGCAGATATCGCTCGATCGTGACGGCGCGGAATGTCAGCGTCTCGTTGAGATGTTCGGCGAGCACGGGATAGTTGCCCCGCCCGTGAAGAATTTTCACCGCGCCGCACAACCCCATAGGGCGCCAAAAGACGCAATTGTACTCAAGCGGCAGCGTGGCAATCTGAAGGTCGCTCTTGTAAGTGACCTCTCGGAAACTTGGTTGGTCATGGGTTCGAAGCGGTGAGAATTTTGCCAGTTGCTCTCTGTACAATTCAAGCCAGGTCAAAAACAGCTGTTGGACGGCTGCAGAGCACCGAAAGGCAATCACGCCCGTGTTGAACTCAGGAAAGGACCGCGGCGCTCCAGAAAGGAAGACACTCATCTGCGGGCGCTCGTTCGACTGAAGACGAATCGGTGCATGGGCCGCGGCCAAGTCGAATCGATCAAGGATCTCGCCCAGGTCGGTAACATCGCCGATGACGTATGTGTCGGAGTCCAGGAACACCGCACACGGACCCACTGTCTCACATGCGGACGCGATACCCGCAATCTTCAGTTCAAAAGGATCGTCCTTGAATTCGGAACCGAAGGGGACGACTTCATCGAACCCGCGGGCATCGCAATCATCCGGCGTAAAGAGCGCGATACGACTGGACGGCATTTGCTCCCGGCAACTGTCGGCGGAACGCCGCGCTTCTTCGACATATTTTTCGCCGGTCGCAACGTAGACAAAAACCAATCCGTCGCTCAACGTTCAGCCCTCTCCGGCACGGCCCCCGACATAGTGACCGCTACGCCTCGGCCATCCGGTAGCCGAACAGGCGGAAGTCGTCGGCAAAGGCTTCCTCGACGATCCGGCGCTCTCGCGCCGGCATGGTGCGCCAGTCGCTGCGTTGTTCCGACCGATTGACGCGGGGCAGGGGGGTGACCGGGCAGCCTATTTGGCGGCAGATCACGGCGAAGTCATCCTGCAGGTTCTCGTAGCGGCCGACGAAATCGACCAGGATCCGGCCGCCGTCATCGCAAAGCATCGTCCTTTGCGATGGTCGGGCGTACTCGATCCACATCGGTAGCCATTCCGAAAAAGGCTTGTCCCGCAGGCTGTTGTGAATGTCGATAAGGCGCAGGAAACTCTCCATGTCAGGCATATCGGCGAGAACGGCTTCCCTAAAGGGAATATGGACGGTCCGAGCGAAGTAGTTTGAGAAGACCCAATCGACCGGGTGCCTGACGAATCCAAACTTGAAGGCCTTGCCGAACGCCCTGTCGCCAAGGCCATCGCGCATCACGCTCGCCGTTGCGTGTTTGTGCCATGGGCGCGTTGCCGGATTGTGCCACTCCTCGATCCCCGAGACCGGAGCACCGTAAGAGGCGAGGGCAGTTTCGATCGCGGTTCCCGCCGTCTTCGGGACGTGAACAAAGGCGAAGCTACGGTCGTTGGCGATCATCCAGCGTCGCTTTCCTGTCCAACTTGCCGGCTCGTCGGCGTCCCAGCCAATCTTGACCTCCGAGAACCGCCGGGGTGACCGCAACACCAACGTCGGCTCAGATGGTAACAAAGACCCTTGGTATAAGGCGCTGCACACGATGATCAAACTCCGCCTCATCCCCTTCGGTGAAGAGGAGGAGGTGTGGCCGTACCTGCGGCCGTTCTTCGAGCGGATCCCAAAACGGGTCCGCGGCGGCATCACGCCCGATACCATCATTGGTCGCGCCCGGACCCGCCACATGCTGTTGTGGGTGATCTCCCAGAACGGCCGGATCGCCGGTGC
>JAAEOR010000512.1 GCA_024222895.1 Hyphomicrobiales bacterium
GTTAGCCCTGTGTTGCGATGTCCGAGCCAATCAGTCGAGACAACGCGCTCGCCCTCGCCCGAACGAGCTTCAGGGTTGCCGCGATGTCGGGTGCCGCAGGAGCATTCACCAGGTGGATATAGGGAATG
Organism: Hyphomicrobiales bacterium; assembly: GCA_024222895.1. Lineage (GTDB taxonomy): Bacteria > Pseudomonadota > Alphaproteobacteria > Rhizobiales > Kaistiaceae > Bauldia. The sequence goes on from JAAEOR010000512.1 coordinate 129, forward strand.
GTCAAGGCGGCAATGGCCCTGCGATCTGGTCCAAGGACCGGAGCGGAGAGATTGAAGACCCCCGCGGTCTGGACGCTCGGCATCATTTCGTATCCACGTTCGCGCACCTGGTCGAGTTGAGCAACGAATTCCGGCGTCACCTCCGGCTGCTCGGAACTTCCGGCGTGCTCGGCGATCATCCGCATGCGTTCGTCCTGCGGTCGAAAAGCAAGAAGCACATGGCCGGATCCGGTGTCGAACAAGCTGACATGTGCACCCACGCGAATTGAAATGCCCCAATATTGCGGGGCTTCCTGCTGGGCGATGACCACGACCTCACCACGATCGAAGACGACCAGTTGGTTGGCCTGATGGGATTCGTTCGCCAGTTCGCGCATGAGAGGCGTAGCGTAAGAGACAAGGTGACGGACCGGGACGTGAAGCTGTGCCAGTCCGAAAAGCTTGAGAGTCAGAGAAAACCGATCGCCGGCCAGGCGCGCGACATAGCCGCGGCGTACCAGCGTGTTGAGCATGCGATATAATTCGTTGTGGCTCCGGCCGAGTCGCTTGGCGATTTCAGCCTGCGTCAGCCCTCCGTCGACAGCGGCCAGCAACTCGATGATATCGAGCCCTTTGTCCAGAGCTGGCGCGCGATACCGTTCTGCGTCGACGTTTTCCAATGATAACCCTTCCAGTGAACTGTTGCATTCATATACGCACTACCTCTACGCTTGATAAGCACTTTTGGCTTGACGAAGCCAACCGAAATCTCGTGCATATGAAGAACGTTCTCATTAACAAAAAAGACTGAAATCAAAGCGGACCAGCGAAACCGAAATCATGATCGAGCAAACGCTCTATTTCGAAGACTACCAGCTCGGCCATGAGCGAATATCGACTGGCCGAACGATCACCGAGACGGACATTGTCGTCCATGCCGGTCATACCGGCGATTTTTTTCCACACCACATGGATGCCGAGTTCGGCAAAACATCTCCATTCGGGCAGCGGGTGGCTCATGGCACGATGGTCTTTGCCATCGGCATTGGCCAGACCGCGAGCATCATCAACCCGGTCGCATTCTCCTATGGGTATGATCGGCTTCGGTTCATCCGCCCTGTTCTTATCGGCGACACGATCCGCACGCGCGTGACGATTACAGCCCTTGATGACGATCCGAAGCGGCCGGATGCCGGTCGGGTGGTCGAACGCTGCGAGGTCATCAATCAGAGGGATGAGGTGGTTCTGGCTGCCGACCATATCCTGATCGCCGAACGTCGTGACGGACCGGCAGGCTGATCAAGCAAGCCGGACGAGCGATCGCCGTGTGCCCCCGGTCTTTTTGTCGGCCGACCGAATGGAAGGAATACCGCTGATGGACACCGAGCAAAAAGGGCAAAGCACAGCGTTCACGACGATCGATCTGGATGGACCCGGCAAGCAGACCGGCTTTGTGATGATTCCACATTCTCCCGACGACGATGCCTGGGGGGTGACACGGATACCGATCGGTGTGATCGCCAACGGCGATGGGCCCACAGTCATTCTTGAAGGCGGCAATCACGGCGATGAATATGAGGGTCCGATCGTCATCGGCGAACTGATGCGCGATCTCGACCCGGGTCGGATTCAGGGCCGCCTGATCCTGATGCCCGCCAACAACGTCCACGCCGTGGTTGCCGGTCGGCGGACTTCGCCGGTCGACGGACTTAACTTCAATCGCGCTTTTCCGGGGGACCCCGGTGGTACGATCACCCAGCAGATCACGGCATTCATGACCCGGGAAATCTTCCCCCGCGGCGACGCCTTTCTCGATCTTCACTCCGGCGGTTCGTCGCTGGATCTGACCACCAGCGCCGTCATCGAGCCGGCGGCGGATCCGGCCTTGCACCGGCGCAACGTCGCCGCGGTCAGGGCCTTCGGGGCGCCGATGGCCGTGGTCATCAGCAACCTCGGAGAGCCGCGCACCGCGACGGCGAGTGCCTGCCGAGCCGGGCTGACGACCGTGGGTACAGAGATGGGCGGAGGCGGAACCGTCTCCCCCGAAGTGGTGACGATCTGCCGGCGCGGCGTCCACAACGTGCTCGCCCATCTCGGCGTCCTGCCCGGCGAAACGCCGCCCACAGGCGATACGCCCCTCTTCGAGCTCCCCGGCTCGGCCGCGTTTGTCTATGCGTCAATGGACGGCGTGTTCGAACCTTTTCACGAACACGGCCGCGAGGTCCACGCCGGTGAGGCGGCGGGCCGTATCCACTGCACCTGGAACCCGATGCAGGAACCGGAAACAGTGCACTACCACGCCGACGGCATCCTCTACGGCCGCCGCCAGCCGGGCCGCGTCAAGCCGGGCAACTGCTGCCTGGTGGTCGCCTCCCCCTACAAGGGGGCCCTGTCGTAGCGGTCCGAACTCCGACGTTTGCTACCCTCCTGCAGCACCCGCCTGAGGGGAGGCTACCTGGGCAAGGATCGCTATGTCGGCCTTGTCGAGCTCGGCTCGCAAAGCTGCCGAGTCGCCGGAACCGATCTGGATGATCACTGCCGGATCGACCGCTCGGGCAATACGGTCCCAAGGCGGCCGAGACAGGGTGATGTTCGTCACGACGCGGTCGATCGGCTTGGTGGTCATGTGGCGTCTGCCAGGGTCTCACGGCGCCACGCGAAAAAGTGCCGAAAGGCGTCTTGGCCGTTCAAGGATTGCCGAACGCCGCCCGATAAACATCGAGCTTGGCCCGCCAGCCCGGACTGTCGGTGATCGGACGGTTGACGATGCCCTCGGGCACACCGCCGATCATTACCTCCAGGACGGCACGTATGTCGGCGGCGCCGATGTCGGCGAAGCATTGATCGGTCCAGCAGAGCGCATGCGGGGCCAGAATGACATTGTCCAATTTCAGCAACGGCTCCTCGGCCGATGGTGGCTCAGTCGTGAAAACGTCGATGCCGGCGCCGGCGATACGTTTTTCGCGAAGCGCATCCACCAGGGCCGCTTGATCGACGATCGGACCGCGGGCGGTGTTGATGACAAATGCAGTCGGCTTCATCAGCGCCAGCCGCTCGGCGTTGACCAATCCGGAAGTGGCTTCGGTCAACGGACAATTGACACAGAGAAAATCGGACCGCCGGAAGACCTCCTCCAGGCTGACCAGTTCAACGCCGGCGTCCTCCGCGTCGGCGGCACTGACATAAGGATCATGGGCGATCCCCCTCAGGCCGAACGGCGCCGCCAGCTGGAACAGCTCGGCGCCGATGTTGCCCATGCCGATCGAACCGAGCGTCAGGCCGACAAGCCCCTGCCCCATGTGGCGGCCGCGCTGCGCCCAGCCATCGGGACCGCCGCGCGTCAGCTTGTCCTTGATCATCATCCGGCCGGCGAGGGCCAGCACGAAGGTCATGATCGCCACTGCAACCGGCCGGCGCACGCCGCTCGGTGTGATTGCCAGCGCCACCTCGTTGGCGGTGCAGGCGTCGACGTCGACCGAGTCGTAGCCAACTCCGAACCGCGCGATCAGCGCCAACCGGCCGTCGTCGGGAAAGCTCTGCGCATCGAAACGCGTCGCAAGCAGGATCAGCGCGTCGAAGCCCTGGACATCCTCCGCCACAATCCGGCCGTCGGTGATCGGAATGTACGACCAGTCGATACGCGGATCATCGTCGAGCGGCGAAAGGTCGAACATCGGGAAAGCCGGCGTACCGTCCGGCTTGCGGAAGTCGGCGCTGAGCGCCACTTTGAACTTGTCCATCCTGTCGTACCCCTCCCGCTATTCAGCCACGGCGGCGCGGATCTCGGCAAACCCGTCTCTGAGCGCCTTCTGAAGCAGCCAGACGTCGCCAAGATAGCAGATGAAGTCGCAGCCTGCGGCGTGGAACGCCGCGGCGTCCTCGGCGGAACCGACCAGACGACCGACGCTCTTGCCGTTTCGATTTGCCGCCGCCATGATTCGGGCGATCGCATCGACGAAAATCGGATCGTCAAAGGCTCCGGGAATGCCGAGCGACGCGCTCATGTCGAAATGACCGATCCACACACAATCAACACCTTCATGAGCGGCGATCGCCTCACAATTCTCGATCCCCTCGGCGCTCTCGATCAGGGCAACAAAGCTGGTCTTGGCGTTGGCGGCCGCCATCGTATCGGTCACAGCACCAGCGAGATAGTCGTCATGGGCGATACCGAACGCGCAACCGCGATGGCCGTCGGGCCAGTATTTGATTGCATCGACGCAGGCGGCGGCCTGATCCGCATTCGACAGCATCGGTGGAACGATTCCCTGGGCGCCAACGTCGCAGGCGCGGGCGAGATGGTGAACCGCCTGTGACGGCGGGCGCAACACAGTCGCGATTCCAGCATCATGCAGCGAGCGCAATACCGCCTTGGCGGTCTCAAAGGTGAAACCGCTATGCTCCATGTCAACGAAAGCAAACGAGCAGCCGGCACCGCGCAGGAGGCGCCCTATCCCCGGTGTCGCTATCTCGCCGATATAGGTCCCAAGTTTCAGATCCTTCGATCGTGTCTGCTCGCTAAACGTCGTCATGTTGATACCCCTGCTTGTCAGTTGCTGGTCTGGCCGGCTGGAACGCGTTACCGGTCTTCACGTCAAAGAGTGTCGCGCGCCTGATCCCGGTCGACAATACGACCGTCTGACCGCTGGCGTCAGACGGGCATTCTTATGGATGTTCACAGCTAGAGCACTCGTTCCGTTTGGGGATCGATCAAGATCGTACGATTCATGTCCACCAGCAGATCGACATGCGCCCCGGGCTGTTCAACATCATGAGCCTGCAGTTCCGCGGTTACCCGTTCGTCGCCCAGCCGGAACTGAATGTAGGTTCTCGTCCCCGTCGGCTGCACGAGGTCGACTTTCGCTTTTAACGGGTACTGGCCCTCCCGGCGCCGCTCCTCGTGGCGCTGAGGCGCGATGTGCTCGGGGCGGACGCCGAATATGATCGGTCGCTCCTCCAGTCCCGTCTCGTTGAACTGCGCCGATCGGTCGGGCGGAAACTGAAGCTCGGTGCCATCGCTGAAACGCACCGAGGCGATTCCCTCCGACCCGGCCAGACGGGCGGAAAGAAAGTTCATCTTGGGCGAACCCAGGAAACCCGCAACGAAGCGGGTTCGTGGTCTCTCGAACACTTCGAGCGGGCTGCCTTGCTGCTCGATCTGGCCGTCGCGCAGCAGCACGATACGGTCAGCCAGCGTCATAGCCTCGATCTGATCATGCGTCACGTAGATGAATGTCTTGCCTAGCCCCTGGTGCAGGCGCTTGAGTTCGACGCGCATTTCATCACGCAACTGAGCGTCAAGGTTCGACAGCGGTTCGTCAAGCAGGAAGAGGCCGGCATTGCGCACGATCGCGCGGCCAATAGCCGCGCGCTGGCGTTGCCCGCCGGACAGCTGCCTCGGATACCTTTCCAGAAGGGCCTCGATCCCAAGGAGACTGGCGGCCGATGCGACCCGATCTGGAATCTCCGACGTTTCGACTTTACGCGCCCGCAACGGAAACGCGATATTCTCAAAGACCGTCAGATAGGGGTACAGGGCGTAGTTCTGAAAAACCATTGCGATGTTTCGGTCGCGCGGCCGAAAGTCATTGACCCGTGCACCGCCGATCGAAATGTCGCCCGCACCGATTGTTTCGAGACCTGCGATCATTCGCAACAATGTCGATTTCCCACAGCCGGATGGCCCGACGAGCACGCAGAACTCGCCTTCGGGGATGTTCAGGTCGACGCCACGAACCGCATGCACGTCGCCGTAACGTTTGTGCGCCTGGGAAATTACGAGATCGCTCATTCCTAACCCTTGACTGCCCCCATCGACATACCGCGGACGAGGAGTTTCTGTGCCATCGCCACGGCGAAGAAGACCGGGAGCGTTCCCAACACGGACATTGCTCCGATCTTGGCCCAGAATATCTGCTGCGGACCAAAGAAGTGAGAGACCTGAACCGGAAAGGTAATGACCTCGGTTCGAGTCAGGATGAGCGCGAAGATGAACTCGTTCCAGGCGAAAATGAACGTGAAGACGGCCGTAGCAAACAAGCCGGTGCGCATCATCGGGAACACCACCTTCAGCAAGGTCTGCCACCGGTTGAGCCCGTCAACCAGCGCGCTCTCCTCAAGCTCCAGCGGGACATCCTCGACATAGCCCCGCATCATCCAGATCACGTATGGAAGGTTGAAGGCGGTGTATAGGGCGATCATCCCCAAATAAGTGTCGTTCAGCCCGATCAGAGCAAAAGCGAGGAAAATCGGAAACACGATCGTGATCGGCGGGATCATGCGCTGGGAGATGATCCAGATGGCGAGGTGGTCGCCGCCCGTTCTGTAGCGCGCCAGGCTGTAGGCGGAAATTGTTCCGAGAAACATGGCAATGACCGTGCTCACCCCCGCTATGACAAGGCTGTTCCAGATCGCCCGGACGTCGCCGTCGCGAAACAGTACCGCGAAATTCTCGAAACTCACCGTTTCCGGCCACCACACCGGTGGCGATGCGAACACTTCCTCCGGAGTCTTGATCGACATGACGAACAGCCAATAGACGGGAAAAAGGAAAATCACCGTCACAATGACAGCGACCGTCATTCGGCCGGCGGTGGCTGCGATCGGGGCGCGTTCGCTGTAGTCGGTCACTGCGTCACTCCCACGCGCCGCAGCACGATCATGACAAGGATGGAGAGCGTCACAATGACCAGAAAGGCGAAAGCGGCGGTCAGTGATATATCGAACCGCTCGAAGCCCTTGATGTAGGCATAGATTGATATCGTCTCAGTCATGTTGCCGGGGCCGCCGCGGGTCAACGCAAACACGATGTCGAACAGCCGGACAAGGTCCAGGCCGCGGATCGTCAGGGCGACAAACACTACCGGACGTATCGCCGGAAACACAATCTTGCGAAAGACACGCCATCCGGACGCGCCGTCGATCTCGGCGGCTTCGAGCTGCGACTTGTCGACATTCGACCACGCGGCGAGCAGGATCAGAAACATGAAAGGAGTCCACTGCCATATCTCCGTGATCAGGATCGCCGAATAGACGATTATGGGGTTGTCGTTAACGAGCCAAAGCAGGTCGAACGAGCCACCAATGATCCATCTGATGATCTCATTGATGGGTCCGAAGATGTTGTCGAACATCAGCCGCCACATTGCGCCGGCGATGAACGGCGCGATGACGGCGGGCGTTACGATCATAGCAATGAGAATCTGACGCCCGGGAAAACTCCGGAGGAAGAGACGGGCAAGCAGCAATCCGAAAATCAATTCCAGCGGGAGGGCAATCGCCGTCATGATGCCGGTGTTGAGAACCGACTCCCAAAACCGATCGTCGCTGACGAGTCGCTCGTAGTTGTACAGACCCTGAAAGCTCGTGTCGGTAACCCGACGATTGACCTTCTGAAAACTGACCAGCAGCGAGTATATGATCGGGAACAGACCGATCAGTAGCAGAACAAGGATTGAAGGCCCGACCAGTAACCAGCCGAACCTCCGATCCAGGAATCGTGCAACCGGCGACGGAGCCTGGAACGGAATCGGGGTCTCGCCAACGGCCGTCATCACGGCATTCACCACCGGTAGTATTGGGGACGGGGGACGGGGGACGGCGGTGACCGTCCCCCGCTCGGTCTTCTGACCCGGGGCTATTGCGGGTAGGCGCCGGGCTTGGATGCCCAGTCTTCATAAGCCGCCCGTTGATCGTCGACACCGATCTCCTGGGTCAGCTCGTTCCATTCCTCGGCTGCCTCATCGAGCGCCGCTTGAGGATCACCGCCGGCCAGCGCGGAAACAATGGCCCGGGTAAGGGACTCCTCGTAGGCAAATGTGTCGATGATCGACAAATCGAGAAGGCCCGTCTCGGCTCCCTGCTGCAGCGCGTCGAGGTAGTCGCCGGCTGCGGGCCAGAGAGCTTTGTACTCTTCCGACTCGAAGTGCGACGTGCGGAATGGGTCGCGCAGGGCGAACGGCAATGTCACACGCTGAATTGAGATTTCTTTCGAGTTCAGCCATTGAGCAAAGAGATAAGCGAGCTCTTTTTTCTCACTGCCGGCGGCAACCGACAGGGCAAACCCTGCCGCAAGCTCAGGATAGCCGCCCGGCGGGAGAGCATAGCCGACTTTGCCAGCAATGGTTGACTTCGGCAGCCATGAAAGGGCCTCGACCTCGGCGCCATAGCCCGCGGACCAGCGCCCGGGCGGTGGCCACCAGATCTGCATGGCGAGGTCACCTGCCAGCCAGGCGTTCAGAACCTCAATCGGCCCCCAACCCGCGGCACCCTTCGGCATGTTTTCGAGCTGCCGGACCATGTCCGCGAGAACAGCCGCTCCAATCTCACCATTGATCTGGGCGTTCATGTCATCGTCAAACAAACGGCCACCCTCGGTCCGGAACCGCATCAGGTACAGATAGTGCACCAGACCCGGTGAGTGAATCAGTGCGGAGCCGTGTCCGTCCGGGCCCAGAGCTTCCGAGAAATACTGGGATATGTCGTAAAACTGTTCCCAATCCTCAGGTGGCGCCAGATCGTATCCGTACTTCTCCTTGAACGCCGTCTGGTGTGCCTCGTCACCAAATAGATCGGTGCGGTAGTAAAGCAGAAAGACGTCGCCATCATCCGGCAGACCATAGATCTTACCGCCGACCGTCATCTGGTTGTCCCGGTAGGTCGGAGCGATGTCATCAAGTTCATCGCGGTAGCCGAACTCGTCGACAAAAGCGTCGAGGGGCTCAAGCGCGCCGGCAGCCACCAGGTCCGGCATCCACGCCGGAACAACATTCAGGACGTCGAAAGCGCCGGTTCGAGCCCGATGCTCTGCCTCGGTCTTGGTGAAGAGCTCGCTGATCGGGATTTCGACGACGTTGATCTTGACCCCGGTCAGTTCCTCCCACTTGGGACCGGAGAAGTTGAGCGGATCAAGCGCTTGCAAACCCGCTTCCCATGTGACGTTCAGTGTTTCGCCAGCGTATTTCTTGGCAGCCTCGACCGCCACCTCCGCGGCGCTCTGGGCGTAGGCGCCGGCCACGCCGAACGAGGCGACCAGGGCCCCGGCCGCGGCACAGGCAAGCGCCTTCCTCGTCAATGTCAGTCGTTTCATGTCGTTCCTCCTTCTCTCCATGTTTGGCGACCCTAGACAGCCCGTGGCGGGTCGCAGATTTCCTCCACCGACGTCTTGATCGCTTGAGGATCGAAGACGCGGTCCAGCCATCCCTCCTTGAAGATTACCGGCTTTGCCTGCTCGATGGCGAGCAAAGCTCCGTCGGAAAATTTCCCCTCCGGGAATATCTCGAAGGCGATGGCAAGCTCGATGTTGATATGGCCCAGCATGAAGTCCATGGCGGCCTCGCGCGACACGCCGCGCCGAACCGCCTCTTCAACGGCATCGCGCAGCGCCAGGCACAAAGTGGCGCCGACGGTCTCCGACAGGGCGGGTTCGAGAATGGCGATACCCTCGACCGTACAGCGATGAGCCCGATCGACCGGCGCGTAGATTGCCCGGGCGACTTCTTCACAACGGGCGTAATCCTCCTCGGGGCCCTGCATGAGAGCGCAGACGATGTGCTGGGTGGCATGTACGCCACCGAAAAAATCGCGCTGCGCCTTGGGATCGGTCTGAAAGCCGAAAATCGAGGGGTGGCAGGGATGGGTAACGAAATAGGTGACGTCGTCCCGCTCCGGCATCTTGCCGGCATGCGGTGCAGCCGCATCAAGGACGACCAGCGCAGTGCCCGGCCGCACCTTGTCGATGATATCGTGGGCGACCTTGCCGATGGCCCGATCCGGCACTGCGAGAACCACCGTATCGGCGCCGGAAACAGCCTGGCCAATCTCGACGCAATCAGCGCCCACCGAGTCTTTCAAGCGTTTTCGGCCTTCTTCCGAAATCTCGACGTGATCAACGTCGAACGGCGTGCCTTGGAGATTGGTGGCAAGCCTGACACCCATCTTGCCCCCGGCCCCCAGTAGCGCGATTCTCATGTCCCTCTTCCTCCTCAGTGGACTGGCGGGCCGCCATCTCTGACCCGGGCAAAATAGTCGGGCCCGCCCATCTGGCCACCTTTCAGCGCAATCTCGAACGCGCCAAGGTCTGGATCGTCGGTATGCGCAAGGCAAAGCGCGGCGCCGGCCGCGGCCGGCGCCATTGCCGTCAAGGCAAAAATTCCCAGAGTCGAAGCGCCGTAACTGGACGTGTCGCCACCAGCGATCACCGCGCGGCGCAAGCACCCCTTACGCATGATGGCGCCGAGCACCGCCCCAAGTCCGGTGCCGACCCGCTGGTTGACCGCGTCGAGACTCTCACCGGAGCGTTCCACCGCATCCCGATAGACCGGCGTCACCGGATCATCGGGACCGTCGGCAGCGAACACGATCGGACTGGCGCCACGACCGAGAACCTCCAGCGCCAAAGCGGTAGCCCGTTCGACCTCCGCTGCCCAAGCCTCTGCGTCAACCGCCCGCGACGGGTCGATCCGCAACGGCTCGAATCCGTGTGTTGTCGCCCAGGCGATCTGGCTGGAGGTGACTGGCGAGCACGACCCGGACACGATAGGCAATGCATCGACCGGTTCGGCAACCGGCGGATCGGCAGCCATGGGGATCAGACCCACATCCCGCCAATGGGCAACGAGGGCGTATTCGACCCCCTGTGATCCGAGGACGAACAGTCGTTCACCCCGGTTTGTCCAGATCAGCCGTCCGGCGGATGTCAGCGTCGCGTCGTCGACAGCATCGAGGGCGACGATCCGCGCGCCTTCGCCTTGCGCCGCCTTGAGGGCGGCCAAGCCTCCGTCACCGTTTAGCGCAACCAGATCGACCAACCCGACGGCCAAATCCGTCTGCCGCGCCAGATGGAGGCGCACATCCGCTTCGTCCATTGGCGTGACCGGATGGCGGCTCATGGTCGGGTGACGATCGATCCGGTAGACGACCCCATCGGCAACGGCGAACAGATTGCCGAATGCCTGGTAGCGGCCAATGGCCGGCGCGGCGATCAGCAACGGATACCAATCGCCGCCAAGGATCGCCGCACCCAGTTCGACGGCCCGCCCGACCGACCCCACTGTGGGCGAGGAGTCGAAGGTGGAGCACACTTTGTAGTGGTTGATTGGTGCACCTAGACTGGCCAGCGTCTGGTAGATCTCGGGCAGGTGTTCGTCCATCCAGGCCGGAGGCTTCGACCGGGCGACGCCGGCGATTCCGAAGCCGCGATAGCCGTCGAACCTGGCCAGTTGTGCAGCCGTCGGAATACCGAAGAACAGGACCGCCGGCAGCCCCGCGAACGTCATCACTTCCATGACCGCGGCAGCGCCGGTGAAGTCGTCGCCATACCAGGCGACCAACGGTCCGTCGGGCAGCCCCGGGTCGGTTGCAATCATGTCGCGTAGACCTCAAGTGCCCGGGCAAGTTCCGGCCGCGTGACGGCATGGTCGTGAAGTGAGACGCCCGACAACGCCGCGTCCCATCCCTGCTTCAAGCTTGCCACTCCGGCGTCCGACCCATCCGGGTGCCCCATGATCCCGCCGCCGGCTGCATAAATCAGATCCGCGGAGCCGAGGGCCTCATAGGTGTCGAAGATCTGCTTCGCCGATTGGCCGGAGGAAAACACCGGCATCACGGTCATCGGCTTTTTGACGAACATCGGCTCCAGACAAGTGCGGGCTGACTGCACCACACTATCGTCAGGTTCGCAGAACTTGTTGCTGAGACCGTTGACATGCATATGGTCGGCGCCGGCCAGGCGCCAGATTTTCTGCCACGCCACATACGACCAGCCAAGCGACGGGTGTCGGGACAGGTAACCCCAGCCATTACGGTGAGCATGAATCGGCAGCGCGGTGTGTCGGCCGAGTTCGATCATTCCAACCAGGCCGACCGAGTTGAGGCTTGCCATGACACAGCTGCCACCGATCTCGGCAACCAGATCGTGACGGCGGCGCATCTGGTCGAGATCGCCGGTGATGTTGAAGGCGAACATCACCTTCCTGCCGGTCCGTTCCGCGTCCTCGTCGATCACCCGCATCACCGCCCGGGCACGTTCGTCGAACGGACAGGCAGGACCGTCGGATTGCAACTCATCGTCCTTGATGAAATCGATTCCCGCCGCAACCAGCGTTCGGGTCAAATCCGCCGTCTCTTCGGGCCCCAGTCCGACACTCGGCTTGATGATCGTACCGATCAGCGGCCGAGCGGTCACTCCGGCAAGCCGCCGGGTTCCGGCAACCCCGAACCGGGGTCCGCCATAAGCGTCTGCAAAGGCGTCTGGCAGCCGGATGTCAGTGATCCGCAGACCCGAAAACTGTTTCAATTCGAACAGATTACCGGCAACGGTGGCGACCAGATTGGGCAGCGACGGCCCGAGATTGTCGATCGGCCAGGAGAGTGTCACGCGCGCGGTTGCGATGGTATCGGTCGGGCGTGCTGCCCCGGGGAGCGACGGGGTCATGACATCGTCGAGCCGATCCAGTGCCTCGACCCGCGCCGCCGAGCGCGCCTTCAGCTCCGGCGTTTCGCCCGGCAGCGGCACGAACGTTCCCGAGGACTGCTCGCCGGCCATCGCGTCCGCCGCGACTTCGGGATCGAAGGCCGTCTCGATCACGTAGTCGGCTTCGATCCGGTCCGATTCGGATGGCGTCGCCGCGCTCATCCACGCGCCCCATCCAAATCGACAAACGCAACCGCAAACGGAGCGAGCACTACCTCCTGGCCGATCACCGCGGGGGATCCGTCGAGCCAATCCGCATCGCGAATGGCGCCATCGAACGTATCGCCATTCAACACCCGGTATTGCGCATGGGCATCGGGCAGCCGCAGCGCGACATCGCTCGCCCCGAGATTGGCGAGAACGAGACGGACGGCACCGCCGTCGCGCCCCGCGAAGCCATGGACTTCGGCCGGCAGGCCGGCCACTGTCAATCGCTCCTGACCGGACAATCCTGCCGCCGCTCGCGCGACATGAAAGAGTGGATAGACGATCGCATCCGAAGCCTGGTCGTATATCGGGCGTGGCACTGCCTGGGGCGAACTGACCAGCGCGAACGGCCCGCCGGGCGCGCCAAGCGACAGAGATCGAACGGCGGAGCCTTCCGTCGCGGCGAGCGCGCCGACCGCCCAGGCGGCGGCGAAAAGGCCGCGCTGACGCGGCTCGTCCATCGCCATCGACTGGCGGATCTGGTCGGGATTGGGCGCGACCGCGGCACCATATGGGTTCGAGCGCATGCCGATCGACACCAGCCCGAGCCGGTAGGGCTTGCCCCCGCCGAGCGCCTCGGCGCTGGCATGGATCTGCGGCAACGCTTCCAGCGTCTCGATGACCGAACGATCGTCGGCCGCGTGGACGATCGCCGTGGTGCCATGGGTGATGTAATCGCAGACATCTGTGTCGGGGCGGCAACGATTGAACTCAGTAAAGTTGGTGAGCACACCGCCGCCGATTTCTACATCCGTGAGCACGGCACGCGCTGCGCGCGCCATCGAATTCGGATCGTCACCTTCCGGCCATGGCCCCGACGGCTGGTAACTGGCAAGATACCGCTCGGGCAATACCATCACCCGCTTTGGCACAAGGCCCGCCGTGGCCAGCGCCGATCGAGCCGCCGCCAAAGCCGCGCTGGTATCGCCCTCTTCCGGCACCACGATCTCGGCCTCAATCTCGGCGTCGAGGTCGCGTGCCAGGGCCGCGGCCGCGGAAAGGAATGCCGGGTCGTGGCGGGGTCCGGTGCGGACCTGAAGCAGGCGGATACCGGTCCGGCTAACGACCGTCATGGCATCCGTCTGGCTGAGCCATCCGGACTCCAGTGCAAGCCCGATATCGGGGAAGACCCCGGCCGCGGCGCCCAGCGCGATGTCCGCGCCGCCGCTGGCCGCGGCTCCCGCCTTCGGTTCGCCCGAAACATTGACGACCACCGACTGGCGTAGCGTCTCGCCCGCTTTGATCGTATAAGTGAACGGCAGGACCAGCGGATGGCAGTAGGTCTTGTATGACGCGTCCGACCAGTTGCGCTGGTCTTCCATTTCGAACACATCGCCGGTGAATCCGATGTCGACCGTCACCCCATCGACCGCATAGGCGAGACCAACGATGTCGAGCGCCGGCTGGCCGGGCGAGATGTACTCGGGAAACCGGGTCGCCTCGATGCTTCCGTCGGAATGGTGAACGGTCAAAGGCACGCCGGCGACGCCTCGGATGGGATGAAGGACAGTGAAACCGGCTCGGTTGGTTGCGAAGTCGGCCTTGGCCGTCATCGCCAGTTCCGCAGTGACCGTACCCTGCGACGAGCCATGTATATCGAGGGTGCAGTGGAGGGCGCCGTCACCGACCGTGAAGACGAGCCGGTAGGAAAGCGCGTGCTCCGTCGGCTCCGAGGTTTCGTCAACGATATCGGGGATCAGGGTCACCCAGTTCGGGTCGCGGATGGGCCAGAAAATGCCCCGCACAACCTCCACGCCTTGCCAGGCCACCCCTCGCAGGCCGTCTGCATCCAGCGCGAAGGTGAGGTCACCAAGGGCGACAGATCGTGCCGCGGGACTGTGGGCTGCGGTTCCGAAGATCACTTCGGCCATCCGATCACCAGACACGCTACCCTCCCCGACAGCTACTCTTTGACTGATGATTATACCAGTTACTCAGGGGGATCAATATCGGACCACCGGCCGACCCCTTGGCGGCATAAACGACTACCCAACGCCCGGTTGGCCACGTTGTCAACGTCCGGTCTGATTGCGCCCGGCTCACCGTGCGTTGCGATGGTACAGCGCGTTGGCGCGCGTGAGATGGTCTGCCATTGCCTTGCCGGCGCGCTCGGGATCGCGAGCGCCGACCGCCGCGACGATGCCGCGATGCTCCTCAATCGTCAGTTTTTCCATGCCCGGAACGCGAACGAGATCGATATGGAAGGCAGCCAGCCAGCCGAACAGCGCCTGGCTTAGGGACGAGAAGATCGGATTCCCGGAGATCGAAGCGATCTCTCGATGGAATTGGCCGTCATATTCCAGAAACCGAGCCGAATCGGCCGAAACCGACTCCTGATCGTCGATGATCCGGGTGAGGCGCGCAATGTCGGTTGGCGCGTGCTTGCGCGCGGCAATGCGGGCCATCTCACGTTCGAAGGTCGCGCGGGCCTCCTTGAGGTGCTCGAGATCGGCAGGCGAGTGGGTCAGCAGATGGCGCATCGACTCGCCCATCTGATCGACCATCCGGCCGATCGACGGCTCGGCTACACGCGGCCGCTCGCCGTGCTTGATTTCGATCAGTCCCATGCGCTGCAGGTTCTGCATTGCCTCGCGGATGGCCGGCCGGCCGACCTCATACATGCGCATGAGCTCGCGCTCCGAGGGTAGTCCATCGCCCGGCGAGTAGTCTGGACCATGGATCAGCGCCAGCAAACGATCCTGAACATCATCGGAAAGCTTGCGGCGGCGAATGGGCGCTTCCGAACCAGTCATCATACCACTATGAGTGCTGAATTTCCGCGACGCTTTCAAGCCCTATGCGAAATCGCGTTGTTCCGCCGGCATTGCGACAAGAGTCGATTTGCGGCATGACCGCCACCGCGGCTACAACGCTCAACGCCGCCGACAAGAACCGAAAGTCCCTCCATGGCCACCATCAACTACCTCACCCGCGTTGAATTCGACTTCGGCGCCGTGTCCCGCGCACCGGTCTTTGCGGCCGAACTGGGGATCACCACGCCCCTTGTTGTCACCGACCGGGGGCTGGTCGAGGCGGGTCTGACCGATGCGCTTCTGCCGTTGTTTAACCCAGCGCCCACGCTGTTCGATGACACCCCGTCCAACCCGACCGAAGACGCCGTGCTGGCCGCTTTCGAGGGTTATCAGGCGAACCAATGCGACGGTATCGTCGCTTTCGGCGGCGGCTCTTCAATCGATTTAGCTAAAGGCGTGCGCCTGCTCACCGGCCACCCACCGCCACTCGCCCAATACGCTGCGATCGAAGGCGGCGTGGCGAAAATCAATGGCGGAATCTGCCCGCTCGTGGCCATTCCCACGACCGCCGGCACCGGTTCCGAGGTCGGCCGGGCTGCAGTCCTCACTATGGCCGACGGCCGCAAGCTCGGTGTCCTTTCCCCGCACATGCTGCCGAGCCTGTCGATCTGCGATCCCGAACTCACGCTCGGCCTCGGCCCCGGTCTCACTGCCGCGACCGGAATGGATGCGTTGTCGCACTGCCTCGAAACCTTTATGGCGGCGGCGATCAACCCGCCGGCAGAGGCGATCGCCCTGGACGGCTTGCGGCGTGGCTTCCCCGCTCTGCCCCGGGCCGTTGCCGATGGCGGCGACCGTGACGCCCGCTGGGCAATGATGATGGCCTCAATGGAGGGCGCCATGGCCTTTCAGAAAGGGCTCGGTGCCATTCATTCCCTCACCCACCCGATGGGGGCACTGAAGGGCCTCAACCTCCATCACGGAACGCTGAACGCTATCCTGGCGCCGCCGGTGCTGCGGTTCAACCAGCCAGCAATCGGCGAAAAATGGACGACACTGTCGGACATTCTCGGCGGCGAACCCGATCAGGTGATCGCCGCGCTCAACACGCGGATCGGTATCCCGTCAGGCCTGGCCGCCCTCGGCGTTAGCGAGGATCAACTCGATGAAGTGGCAGAAGCGGCGACCCGCGATCACTGCCACGCCACCAACCCGCGCGTCGCTACTGTCCCGGAATACCGGGCTATTCTCGCCGAGGCGTTTTGA
>JAAEOR010000513.1 GCA_024222895.1 Hyphomicrobiales bacterium
GAAGGGGTACTACACTACGACCGACGGCGACATGCTGTCCCTGCCCTTCAATTCCTCGACACCCGTTCTGTGGGTGAACCGGAATGCCCTGGAAGAGGCGGGCATCGACCCCGATACGGATCTCTCAACCTGGCAAAAGGTTGGCGAAGTCCTCGACAAGCTCAAGGAAGCGGGAAGTTCCTGCCCGCTGACCACGGCATGGCAGAGCTGGATCCATCTGGAGAATCTCTCCGCCTATCACAATGTCCCCTTTGCCACGAAGGACAACGGATTCGCTGGCCTCGACACCGAACTCGCCCTCAACGGTCCCGTCCAGGTGCAGCACATTCAGGCAATGGGCGATTGGGCGAAAGACGGCAAGTTCATATACAACGGCCGCCGCAACGAGGGCGGTGCGAACTTCCGCGCGGGCGAATGCGCACTCTTCACCGAGAGCTCCGCCGGTTATGCGGGCATCAAGGCAGAAGCCGAGTTTGATTTCGACGTCCGCCCCCTTCCCTACTGGGACGGCGTTGAGGGCGCACCGCAGAACACCATCATCGGCGGCGCCTCGCTCTGGGTGATGGCGGGTCAAGACGACGAAGAATACAAGGGTGTTGCGGAGTTCCTGAAGTTCCTTTCCTCGACCGACATCCAGGCGAAATGGCACCAGGACACCGGCTACCTGCCGATCACGACCGCTGCCGGAGACAAAACCAGGATGGATGGTTTCTACGAGGCGAACCCGGGTACGGATATTGCTGTGATCCAGATGACAGCAAATCCGCCGACCGCGAATTCCAAGGGCCTGCGGCTCGGCTCCTTCGACCAGATCCGCGGTATTATCGATGAGGAACTCGAAGCGGTCTGGGCCGGTGACAAGACCGCCCAGGAGGCGATGGACAGTGCGGTCGAGCGCGGCAATCCGTTGCTGCGGCGGTTCGAGCAAGCCAACAAGTAACCTCCCGACAGGATGGTTGCTGGACAGCGGCGGGCACCGGCCCGCCGCCGTCTACCCGGCGCGAAGACACCACGATGGAAAAGCGTGTCACCTTCAAAGGGTGGTTGCTTCCGCTGCTGCTGATCTTTCCGCAGATGCTGATCTCTGCGGTGTTCTTTTTCTATCCGGCCGGACAGGCTGTCTGGCAATCCCTGTTCATTCCCGACCCGTTTGGTCTATCGAGTCAGTTTGTCGGCTTGGGGAATTTTGAGTTTCTCTTCTCGGACAAGTTCTACCGCGCGTCCTTCCTGACAACCGCCATCTTCTCGACCCTGGTGACCGTTGTCTCGATGGTGCCGGCGCTCTTTCTTGCGGTCCTTGCCGATCGGCTGATCAAGGGAGCCGGAACCTATCGCACATTGTTGATCTGGCCTTATGCAGTGGCCCCCGCGGTCGCCGGTGTACTGTGGCTCTTCATGTTCAACACCCGCGTGGGGGTTGTAGCATGGTACCTGGGACAGCTCGGTTACGACTGGAACTATCTGCTCAACGGCGGCGAGGCCATGGGCCTGGTGGTCGTCGCCTCGGCCTGGGGCCGTATCAGCTACAATTTCCTTTTCTTTCTTGCAGCACTGCAGGCAGTGCCACGATCGGTCATCGAGGCCGCGGCCATCGATGGCGCCCACTTCTGGCGACGATTTTTCACCATCGTGCTACCGCTTCTTTCGCCGACGACGTTCTTCCTGCTCGTCGTCAACATCGTCTATTCGTTCTTCGAAACCTTCGGTGTGATCCACACAATCACCAGCGGCGGTCCGCAGCAGTCGACGACGATCCTGGTCTACAAGGTTTATGCCGACGGATTTGTCGGTCAGGATCTGGGCTCCTCCGCAGCCCAATCCGTCATCCTGCTCGGCCTGGTCGGCGCGCTCACGGTGCTCCAGTTCAAATATATCGAAAAGCGGGTGCACTACTGATGAGCGATTCCGTCAAAGTGGCCCCAGTAGCGGCAGAGCCAGCGCCCGGAATGGTGGAGAGGCGTGGCGGCGCATTGTGGGTTACCCACGTGCTGATGGTCCTGGGTGTGCTGGTTATCTTCTTCCCGATCTGGCTGGCCTTCGTCGCCTCCACGGTCACCCAGGCCGATATCGTCTCTCCACCGATGCCGGTTCTCCCTGGCGGACATTTCTTCGAAAACTACAAGCGAGCGCTGTTCTCAGGCATCAACGTTCCGGTGGCGACCATGCTTTTGAATTCCATGGTCATGGCGGTTGGTATTGCCGTGGGGAAGATCGCCATCTCGCTGATCTCCGCTTTCGCAATCGTCTATTTTCGCTTCCCCGGCCGAAACACCTTCTTCTGGCTGATCTTCATCACACTGATGCTGCCGGTCGAGGTACGCATCGTGCCTACCTATGAGGTGGTGGCCGGATTCGGCCTCCTGAACAGCTATTCCGGTTTGATCTTTCCGCTGATCGCATCGGCAACGGCGACATTCCTGTTTCGTCAGTTCTTCATGACGATCCCCGACGAACTGGCGGAAGCCGCCCGTGTCGATGGCGCGCGTCCCATGCGCTTCTTCGTCGATATCGTTTTGCCGATGAGCCGAACCAACATTGCCGCGCTCTTCGTCATTTTGTTTATCTATGGCTGGAACCAGTACCTCTGGCCGTTGCTGATCACTACCGATCCCGAAATGAACACCATCGTCATGGGGATCAAGCAGATGTTCCCGTCGGGGGACGACACGGCCGACTGGCCGGTCATCATGGCAACCTCCATTCTCGCCATGATCCCTCCCGTCATCATTGTGATCTCGATGCAGAAGTTCTTTGTTCGCGGCCTCGTTGACAGCGAGAAGTAGCAGGAATGGCAACGGTAGAACTCAGGAACGTCAAAAAGCGCTTCGGCAACGCAGAGGTCATCCACGGTGTCAGCGTCGACATCGCCGACGGCGAGTTCATTGTCATTGTGGGACCGTCCGGATGTGGAAAGTCCACTCTGCTGCGCATGGTCGCCGGCCTTGAATCCGTCAGTGAAGGTGAGATCGCGATTGCCGGCGAGCGGGTCAATGAAAAGGAACCCATGGATCGCGATATCGCCATGGTCTTCCAGAACTATGCGCTTTATCCGCACATGTCCGTCCGCCAGAACATGGCTTATGGCCTGAAGATCGCCAAAACGCCCAGGGACGAGATCGAGCGCAAGGTTGCCGAGGCCGCCAAACTTCTGCAGCTCACTCCCTTCCTCGACCGAAAGCCCAGGCAGCTTTCAGGCGGTCAGCGCCAGCGGGTTGCCATGGGTCGAGCGATCGTGCGCGAGCCGTCCACCTTCCTGTTCGACGAACCGTTGTCGAATCTGGACGCCAAACTGCGGGTGCAGATGCGCCTCGAAATCAAGGAACTGCAGACCAATCTTGGGATCACCGCACTCTATGTTACCCATGATCAGGTTGAAGCGATGACGATGGCCGACCGCATGATCGTCATGAATGACGGCTTCGCCGAGCAGATCGGAACACCGCTGGAGGTGTATGAGCGGCCGCAAACGCTTTTCGCGGCGCAGTTCATCGGCAGCCCGTCGATGAACGTTCTCGACTGCTCTGTTTCTTCGGGAACTGTCACACTCACAAACGGGGTAAAACTGTCTGCGGACACCAATCACAATGGCAAGGCCAAGGTGGGGATCCGTCCCGAGCATGTGGTTCCCGACCAGGATGGTCTGCTTGAGTTCGACGTCAGTCTCGCCGAGCCGCTCGGTGCCAACACGCTGCTGCATGGTCGTTTGAAAGACATGCAGTCCCCGTTCACGGCCAGCATTCCAGGCGTTCATAAGGTGCCCGCGGACAAGAGGCCGATTCGGTTGTCGGTATCCTCGGACAACATTCATCTGTTCGACGGGGCCGACGGGAGCAGGATCATCTGATGCGCACGCCGCCCGAATTCGAGGAGCTGAAGTGCGGACCGCGACACATCCATATCCATGGCCACCGCGGCGCGCGCGGTATTCTGCCGGAGAACACGCTCGAGGGTTTTCGATTCACGTTCGGTATCGGCGTCCGGATTGTTGAACTCGATATCTTTGCCACATGCGAGGGAACGCCGGTCATCACCCACAATCCCCGGCTTTCGCCCTATTCCACCCGATCCGAAGACGGTTCTTGGCTCCAGGCCGAAGGACCGTTGATTTCCGAGTTGACGGACCTGGAACTCTCCCGGTTTGACGTCGGCGGACTTCAGCCGGGTTCTGAATATGCCAATCGCTATCCCGACCAAGCGTTCATGCCCGGATTGCGGGTGCCTCTCCTTGGCGATCTTTGCCGGATGATCAGCGCGAACGGCTATCAGGACACCTGGCTCAACGTCGAGATCAAGTCACATCCGATGCACCCGGAGAATACGCCATCGCTCCCGGTTTACGTTGAGCGAATCCTCAGCGTCATCGACGAAGCCGAGGTCGGATCCCGCGTCGTTCTCCAGTCCTTTGATTGGCGGATTCTCCATGAATGCGCCCGTCAGATGCCTGAGATTCCGAGGTCCTATCTGACCTACACGCCAAAGCCAAACCCGCCAAGGCCGGTCAACGTCTATGAAGATTCCCCATGGATGGACGGGCTCAGTCTGGCAGCCCATGGGAACAGCCTGCCCGACCTCATTGCCTCCGATGGCGGCCAGGTCTGGGGGCCCTTTCACCACGATCTCACGGCAGAAGACCTTGCCGCAGCGAGAAACAACGGACTGCTTGTCAACGTCTGGACCGTGAACGAGTTCGCCGACATCGAGCGGATGATTGATCTTAAGGTTGACGGGATCATTACGGACTATCCCGGCCGGGTTCAGCGGCGTCTTCTGGACCATGGCATGACGTGGACTCCACCGCGCCACAGCGCGGCAGAGCCAGAAGGTGTGGCGATAGCGTAGAGCTATCATGGCGGTTCTCCCTTTCCTCCTGTCCATCGCCGCCGCCACCGTGCTGTTGCTGTACGCGGTGCGACTCGTCCAGACGGGAATCGACCGGGCGTTTGGCGCATCGTTCAGAAGGTTGGTTACTGGCAGTGCATTCCCCCCATACATTGCGTTCGTGGGAGCGGTGCTCGCGGTCCTGATGCAAAGTTCCGCGGCGGTTGCCGTGATTGTCAGCGAGTTTGCAGCAGCCGGAGCGATTGGAACCGCTACCGGCCTCGCTGCCGTGCTCGGCGCCGATTTCGGGTCGGCCATTGTCGTGCAGTTGCTGTCGCTGCCGATCGCATGGCTGATGCCACTACTTGTTGCGTCTGGCGGCCTTCTGTTTCTCAAGACACAGTCCAACAATGCGCGACAGGCTGGCCGGATCCTGCTCGGACTCGGCCTGGTCTTGTTGTCGCTCCGACTGTTGCGCGAAGCTGTAGGGCCGATCCAGGACGGTAGTTTACTACCTTCTATCGTCGGCTATCTCGAATCCGATCCCATCAGCGCATTCCTGCTCGGCTCGGCGCTTGCATTCGTCATGCACTCAAGCGTTGCCGTCATCCTGATGTGCGTCGCGCTTGTATCCATAGGTACGATTCCCTTTTTCGCCGGACTGGCACTTGTTCTCGGCGCAAACCTGGGCAGTGCACTCATTCCGATGTGGCTTGCTCGCGACAAGGGGCGTGAAAGTTTTCGCATCCTGCTCGCCAACCTGCTGCTACGGGGCAGTATGGCGTTGATCGCGCTACTCGTCCTGCAATTCTTCTACCCGGTGGAACGACTGGAGCCAGCCCAATCCGCGACCTACCTGCTTATTGCCCACCTGGCCTTCAATGGCCTGCTTCTCGTGTTCGTGCCGTTCGGCCGCCCGATCGCAAAAGGCTTGCGCGCGCTTGTTCCTGACGGTGTCGAGGAGGCACCAAACGCCTTGGGCAGCACCTCAGTGCTTGACTTCGGATTGACCCGGGACCCGCAGCAGGCGGCGATCAATCTCAAACGCGAGGTTCTGCGCATGGGGCACCTGGTCGAGGAGCAAGTCCGGCCAATCATGTATCTTTACGAACAGGGCTCGTCGGCCGCCATCGACGCGCTCGGCAAGCGCGACAAGGTGGTCAATCAAACGCTGTCGGGAATCCGGCGGTTTGTGATCGAGCTGAAGGAAGCGGACGCTGACCAGACCCTCAGGGAGGAGATCGGGTCGCTTGTGGAATATGCAATCAAGCTGGAAGCTGCCGCCGACGTCATTGCCAAGCGGATGGTGCCTCTGGCCCGAAAAAAGAAGAAGCAGTCAATCAAGTTTTCCAAAGAGGGCTGGGAGGAACTGGTAAACATTCATGATCATATCATGGTCAATATGGGACTTGCCCTGAACGTGCTCCTGTCGGAGGACCTGGAAACCGCTCGCCGGTTGATCGAAGAACGGTCCGAACTCTCCAAACGGGAGCGACACAGCCGGAAGCATCATCTCACGCGCCTTCAGACGGGGTCCGAAGCCAGCATCGAGAGCAGCAATCTCCATCTGGAAACGCTCACCGCGCTCAAGGACATCAATTCCCAGATCACCTCCATTGCGTATCCGATCCTCTACCGCGCCGGACAGCTGCTCGACTCACGGCTCGTCCAGTTGGACGACTGACCCGGTGCTCGGACGCAGGCTTCACCGACGACCGTCGGTGCTATGGCAGGGCGAGCGGATTGCCGAAGACAAGGATCAACGGCCAGTTCTTGCCGGTGAGAAAAAGCTCCGACGTGTCGGGATCGTAGGCGATACCATTCAGGACAAAATCGAGCGGGTTGCATCCACCGCCACAGACCGGATCCTCGATTTGGCGCAACGCCTCCTGCATGTCGGCAACCAATGGCCTCGCGTCGATGACTGCCGCTACGCAGCCGGTCGCCGGATCGATGGCGATGATCAGCGCCTCGCCATAAAGGTTGGCCAGGATCAGCCCCTCGACCATTTCAAGTTCGTTCAGCCGGTCGACCCGGCGCTCGCCCAGGCTGACCTCGATCCTGTCGTCGACGGAAAAGTCTTCCGGGTCAATGATCCTCAGCGTATCGGTACCATCGCTGAGGACAAGCCGTTCCTGCATGTTGGTCAGGCCCCATCCCTCGCCGCTGTAGCGAAAGACCTTCGGCGCCGGCAGGCTATCCCCTTGCGACGCCGCTATGTCATAGGCAAAGGCCATCCCCGATCGCCAGGTGAGTTGAAAAAGGCGACCACCGAGGCGCGCCAGGCCTTCGCCGAACAATTTGTCGTCCATCCCGGCGAGTTCCGTCGACCGCCCGGTCTCTCGGTCGATGGCGTATAAACCCGACCGACCCCATTGCCCGGTGCTTTCGAAAATCACGTCGTCTGAGACGATCAGGCCTTGGGTGTAGCGGTGGTCCTTGCGGATCTCGCGGACCGCATCATCGCGCGCAATCGTCGTTACCTGAACCGCATCGGTGCGGCACATTGCGTCGGCCGGTGTACCGGTCAGCCAGATAAAAGCCGCCAAGACTGCCGATGCCAAATTCCGCATACCGTTCAACACTCATCAACACTCCGCACTCATCAACACTCCGCGGGAATCAAATCGCCGACGTGGAATATCCCTCGCACACTGGTCGGCTTCAGCGTGCCATATTGCACCGTCGGCGTCAGCGCCAACAGGATCGATATTGACGCCCAGGATTGGCCATTCCATTCTCTGGGGCCAGAGTCCGGGGCGCTCGGCAACGACCGGGCGTTGGTCAGACCCGCTTCCCCTCTTCATGGGCAGCCATACCGACTGCTCCCCGCCGATTACCGGTTGCTGTCTTCTCCAGTCATTCAAAGGACCACCCGATGCGCATTCTGATCCTCGGCACAGGCGGCATGGCCAACCAGCATGCAAAGAACTTTTCCGCCATCGACGGCGTCAGTGTGGTTGGCGGTGTCGACGTGGTTCCGGAGCGGCTGGCGGCTTTCTGTGCCGAGCACAAGATCGACCGGGAGTTTGCGTCGATCGAGGACGCCCTGGCCTGGGGTGACTTCGACGCAGTGGCCAATGTCACGCCCGACCGGATTCACTACCCAACCACGATGGTCGCGGTGGCAGCCGGCAAGCACGTCTTTTGCGAAAAGCCCCTGGCGACCGATGCCGGCAAGGCGGATGAAATGACCGATGCGATCGAAAGTGCCGGCCTTATCGGCATGGTCAACCTTACCTACCGCAACTCGCCAGCCCTGCAGAAAGGACGCCAGATGGTGCTCGCCGGCGAGATCGGTACGGTTCGGCATATGGAGGCCTCCCACCTTCAGAGCTGGCTGGTGGGTAACGCCTGGGGCGACTGGAAGTCGGAGAGCAAATGGCTCTGGCGTCTGTCCAAGGACCATGGCTCCAATGGCGCCCTCGGTGACATCGGCATCCATATCGTCGACTTTGCCTCCTATGGTTGCGGGCTCGATGTTGCGCATGTGTTCGGCCGCCTCAAGACCTTCCACAAGGCACCGGGTGACAGAATTGGCGACTATGTCCTCGACGCCAACGACGCCTTCACCATGAATGTCGACTTTGAAAACGGTGCTATCGGCACGATTCAAGCGAGTCGTACGGCCGCCGGCCAACTCGATCAGCTCCGGTTGCGCATCTACGGCGACCAGGGCTCGATCGAGGTGATCTACGACACCGGCACGTCGAGCTTGCGCGCCTGTGTCGGGGCGGACATCAACGTCGCGAATTGGCGTGATGTCACTTACGATCCGGTGGAAACCAACTATCAGCGATTTGTCAGCGCCGTTCGCGCCGGCAAGACCCAGGAGCCTTCGTTCCGCCGCGCGGCCAAGATCCAGAAGGTTCTCGATACGGCCCAGGTCTCCGACCAGGAGCACCGGGATGAGGCCGTCGTCTAGCGTTGGCAACAGCGACAATCCCGGTGTGTCCGCCGGGGTTACACGGGTCGCATAGGCGGCAAGGAATGCCTGCGCATCGTAATCGAGACAGCCATTCGGATCGAAAACTTGCCGCCATCGCCTTTGTCAGGCCCGCCCCGCCGCGTTGGCGGGACAGGCTTCTCGTGCTGTGTTACTTGACCAACTCCAAATCGCCCGGCTTCCAGCTCTTTTCGAACCAAGGCTCCAGCGGGCCATAGAGGCGGAGCATCACGTTGAAGCTCTTGCCGGGCATGGTCTGGACCCAATTGCCCTCCTTGCCCTCGGGCGCCTCGGGGCCGAACCAGACGGTGTAGCCGCCATCCTCGTTCGCCACGATGTCAGGGCTCTTGGAATCGATGCCACCCGATTTCTGATCCGTCTCGAGGATCGAGCGCGTTTGCCCGCTATAGACCATGAATGACCAGAAATTCTTGGCCGGGATCGGTGCGGGCATGTCCACCCTGTAGGTTTTCGAACCGTCCAGATACGCGCTGTCCAGATCGCGCGCGGTCATCGCGTAGACCGAGCCGCTGCCAACCGGAGGCGCGGTCATGGCCGGAGTGATGCCGGTTGCCATATAGAAGAAATAGGTCCGGTCATCCAGGATGCGCGCGCCGTCTACCAGGAACTCATAACTTTGACGCTGGAACGGCGAATTCCACTGTCGGTCCTCATAGAAGTACACCCCGGGATCGCGCGAGGCATAGGTGATCGCCCGAGCCGTGGCGTTGCCGATGGCGGCCCCCTCGGTCAGGATCTTCCGCATCCGCTCATCGGGCTCAAAGGGTTCCCCCTTCTTGATTCCAAGGGAGGCAAAGGTCCCGACGATCTCGGGCGCAAAGGCGCCGACCGGATTGTTGTCCAGCGCTACGTGGATTTCTTCAAAGAACTCGGCATTGTTGGCATGCACGGTGTTGTACTGCACGCCCGAGACATCGACGAATTTCTCCTCTGGCGGGCTGTCGGCCTCGCTCATCGGGTAGATGTTCAGCGCGGCCTTGATTCCGGCAACGACTTCCTCGGTGCTACCATCCTCCGCCGGATTGGCGCGCAGTAGCAGCCAGTGTTCATTTGCCTTTGTGCGGAGCTCGAAATAGCCCTCGGGCACTTCGGCCTCGTCGTCATTGTGCAGAAGCAGGTATTTGCCGCCTTCGCCCTTGTCAGCACCAAGAGCGCCTATGTCAGCGACATAGTCAAAGGCCGCGTCGTCAATGAGGCCCAGCAATCCCGGCGGTACGTTGATCACCATCGGGCCGTCCGCGATGTCGACATTGGAGCCGATATAGATGGTCGTCGTGTTCGGCGTCAGCCAGATCGACTTTGCGTCCATCAGGGTTTCGGTGATGACGACCTCGTTCGGCTGTGCGCCTGCCAGTTCGTAGCCCTGGAACATTCCGCGCAGAGAGGCGATTTTTGTCCCGTCCAGAAACGCCGTCGTGGCGCGGATCAGGTCGAGATTGTCGAAAGTCTTTTCCACCGTTCCAGGCGATGGCATTCCGTCGAAGAACTCCAGAGTACCCAGCGTTTCGGTTTCGACCACGTCCGGCGTCAGCACGTTTTCGGGAACATCGGCGGCGTATTCCTGAGCCGCGACGGGCCCAACCAATGCCAGCATGGCCGCGGCGGCAACTGTTGTTTTCCACATGAAGTTCACTCCAAAGTCAGGTTTAGGTTTGCCAAACGCCATCAACGGACCGGCTCGGGTTTGCGGCCGAATGACGCCGTCAAGGACGGCTTGGCTCACGCCACAAGTCCGGACGATGTGGTCGAAGGATTCGTTCGCCAGTCACTCAACCTTCTCGATGTCGCCGAGCGTCCAGGATTTGTCGAAGAGTGGCTCATCGGGACCGTACAGGCGGAACAGCAGGAAGAAGTCCTCGCCGGTCATGATCCAGTTCTCTTCCATGCCTTCGGGTGGTTTCGGCGCAAAATATACATCCACGGAGCCGTCTTCGTTCTGCACCATGTCCGCGACATTCGGCGTCGCCCGGCCGACAACCGGGGCCCCTTCGACAAATCCCTTGGTCTTCATGCTGTAGACGATGACCGACCAGAAATCCTTGGCGGGCGTGTCTGCCGGCACAGTCAGCTTATAAGTGTCCTGACCGTTAAGCATGTTGCCATCGTTATCCCGCAGGCCGGTCAGGTAGAAGGTGCTGCCGCCGAGTTTCTTGGGCAGATAGGTGATCCAGAAATACGAGCCTCCGGCGCGGTCATCAGTCAGTACCCTGTCTTCGGTCTCGTATGGAAATCCGGCTTCCGGCTGACCTTCGGCGAACTTCCAGACGCCCCATTGGCGGTCTTCCCAGATGGGAACGACCGACCTGGTGATGAAGTGCTCCTGCATCGCGTCATACGCACACTCCAGCCCCTCCAGAAGCGCTGTCTGCATTTCCTCATCCGGTTCGAAGGGTTTGCCCCGCTCAATCCCAAGCGAGGTCAACAGGCTCATCATCACCTTGTCGCGCTCCAGGACGGGTTCGCGCTGAACCACGGTGTTGAGGTCGGTGAAGTAGGTCATGTCATAGACAGGCAGCGTGTTGACCGGGTTTTCCTTCACGTCGATGAACTCGGTGGGCGGAGGATTGTCGGCCTGCGCATACGGGTACCATTGCAGGGTCTGCGCATAGGCCGCCTGGTCGGCATGGGTGCCGCCGTTCTTGGCAACCGGACGGAAGGCGAAATGAACGCCATCGGTGTCGGACTGGTGGACGTAATAGCCCTCCCCGGGCACCTCGCCGTCATAGCCGGGTGGCAGGATCAGGTATTTGCCGCCCGCGCCTTCGTCCTCACCGGTGGTGCCGACGTCGGCGATCGGCACCTGCCAGGCGTTCACGATCGTACCGAAGAACGCCGCCTTGTCGCCAGCTGGCGGCACATCGATCACGATCGGCCCGTCTTTGGTCGTAAGACCGGTGAAGGTGTAGGGAGTCACATCGTTTGCCGTGAGGAATCCGTGTCGCGAATCCATTGGCGCAGACATGTATGCGACGACACCGGGTGCCGCACCCGCATCACGCTGGATAGCGAGTTCGATGTCATAAGCGGCGACAGCCGGTATCCCCCAGATTGCTGCTTCGCAGGCGCGCTGAACGATCAGATCACGGTTGACGTCGGTCAGGTCGGCGTGGCTTGGGGAGGCGAGCAAGGCGACGGCGACGGCGGCAAGTGAAGCCGAAGACACCTTGAGATTCAAAACGGACTTTGGTTTTGAGCGCATTGTCTGAGCAACCTTCTTGTAATCCTCCGGCTTACTCTCACAAATCCAGTTGCAATACCTATCATTTGACGACAGACTCAATGCCATCATGCCAACCGTTGTACCGATGATCACGGCCAAGGCGCTTGGGGCAATGCCCCAGTTCGTCCTGAACGAACTCGGCGAGAAAGCCTTGATGCGTTCGATGAAAGAAACCGGATTACCGTACCGGTTTGTGGATGAACGCGACGGCTATATTTCCGAGCAATCCCTGGCGTCGTTCATTCGGCTTGCGGGGCGGCAATTGGGCGAGGAGAAGATCGGTCTGCTCTGGGCGCCCTACCTGACGGTGGCCGACTATGGCGTGTGGGGCGCATATGTGTTGTCCGCCCCAAGCCTCGCCGGCGCCCTGACCCGAGCAGTCGAGGTCATGCATCTGCATTCCGCGGAGGATCGGGCGGGGTTCGCGATCCGGGGCGACCGGGCCATCTTCGCCTACAGGTTCGGTCTCGGCCGTCATCCCGGATACGCCGACATCGCCTATTCGGCATTGGCGGTGATTGCGAGTATTCCCAAGTGCTATCTTGGGCGCCACTGGCGTCCGACATGCATCCTGCTGGACTTCCCGAAGCCACCCCGAGCCTTTGAAGTCGAGGACGTCTTTCAGTGTCCGGTGACCTACGATTCAACCTCCCTTGCACTCGTTCTCGATCGATCCGACCTCAACGCATGCCTACCTTTGACACGACCGCGACGGACAGTGACTGCGGGCGATGTTGTTCGGGAAAGGTCCGGAGGGCCTCCGGCCGACGTTGCGGAGGCCGTCACCCACATCCTGCACCACCAGATGCTGGAAGCCGGCATCAGCCTGGAACAGACGGCGAAGACGCTCGGCCTCGGCGTGCGATCCCTGCAGCGCCGTCTATCCGAAACCGGTGTGAGTTTTCGATCCCTGTCCAACAGGGCCCGGGTCCAGAAATCCACCGAACTGCTTCGGACGGGCGAGCATTCCATTACGGCAATTGCGAACGAATTGGGCTATTCCAGCCCGAACAACTTCACCCGCGCGTTCAAGGCTCAGGTTGGCCTGCCACCCCGGGCCTATGCGGCCAGCGCCACGGCCGGGTAGAATACGGCAGTCCTCACCCCGGCAAACGTCATCGACAAACCGGGATCACGCCATTTCCGTCGGCGCCGACGCAGATGCACGGTCAACGAACGATCGGTCAGGCTAGTTCGCAGCAAGATTGACGATCTGGACCCGGCGGTTCTCGCCCGCAAGGGGCGCGTCGGGAAGCTTCAATTGTTCCTCGCCATAACCAACTGCTATCAGCGCCTTCGCATCGAGGCCGAAATTCTCGATCAGGAATCCCTTGACCCCCGCGGCGCGGCGGTCGGAGAGTTCCCGGTTATACGCGTCGCTACCCGTCGCATCTGTGTGGCCGGCGATCAAAAAAACGGAGCCGCTCAAAGCCTCGTCGGAGAGCGCCTGGCCGAGCGTGACCAGCGTCGGCAGGGCCTGCCGGGCAATGTCCGCAGAATCGTAGTCGAAGTAAATCTCGAGGTCGATCTGCGGCAGATCGCTCTCTTTGGTGATCTCGGCAATCTCGGCGCGCTCTTCCACTGTGATCTGGCGGCTGGTCGTGTTCTGGAGACGATCGATCAGGGCACGCGTCCGCTCCGTCGTCTCGGCGCCGGGCGGGATGATGCTTCGCGTCTTCGGCTTGGAGAGGGAACGGACCAGATCATCCTTGGTCTGCGCGACAGCGGAAGCGCCAGCCAGGCCCAGAACCATGACGAACGCCATGACGAG
Source organism: Hyphomicrobiales bacterium (assembly GCA_024222895.1). Lineage (GTDB taxonomy): Bacteria > Pseudomonadota > Alphaproteobacteria > Rhizobiales > Kaistiaceae > Bauldia. The sequence goes on from JAAEOR010000513.1 coordinate 13,777, forward strand.
TCGAAAGAGGCAGTTCATCCTGGTCCTCCTGTTGGTCGGCGCTCGTAGCGTGAAAACGCCTCCAATCTGGCAACTGTGGGCTGAACAAACGCTGAATGGACTCCCCGGCACAGGCGTCTGGCGGCACACCGCGGCTGCGGGCAACGCTGGAAATCGCTGAGAACCCGAAGAGTCGATACGCCGCGCGCAGTGACTCAGAAGTCGAAGATTACTCGATCGGATTGAGGCCACACCACTCGGCGATGAACAATGCCATTGCGAGGGTTGTCGCCTTGACCGACGCAAGATCGGCGCGCTCGTTCACACCATGGATGTTCTCGGCCACGTGCCCATAGACCAATGTCGGCATGTCGCCATACAGAGCGAACATCCTGCCATCGGTCGTCGCCATCAGGACGAGGCTCTTAAGGTCCTGCGCCGAGCGGGTCGCCCGGTCGATTGCGACGAACGCAGTCGAGTCTCTCGATCCGAAAATTCGGCGAGATTTGGATCGACGATTGCCGCACCAGCGAATGAAAGGTTACGCGTTGGTCGGGGGCGACGAGTCGGATCCGACGTGTGAGATTGCCGTGTCCTTCAAACGCTGCCGCCAGATGCTGGATGCCGCCATTTTCACCGTGCTGTTCCGCGACCGTCTCACGGAAGCACGCGACATCGGCGCGACTCTTGTCGCGGTCGCCGCCTCGAACGAGACCTCAAGCGACTTTTCCCGACCGGAAGCGACCTTTTCCTCGAAGGCGCAACCCGCCGTACTGCGGCAACAGGGCCTCGGTAGGCGTCTCAGGGCTCGCGCCTGGTCCATCACCAAGAGCGCATCAATCCCCTTCCCGAGCGGAAAAGAACACACACTTTTCCTGAAAACGCTTTAGTGTCGGCTCCGGAAAACGAAACAAAGAACGAGACCCATGGAAAAACTGCGAGTGACTGCCGGCCCCTTCACCTTCGACGCGAAGTTCGAGAGCGAGAACGCTCCCAAGACCTGCGCCGCCTTCAAGAAGGTCATGCCCTATGAAAGCCAACTGGTGCATGTGCGCTGGAGTGGTGAGGGCGTCTGGATTCCGCTCGGCGATACGGACTTTGGCGTCGACTACGAGAACCACACCAGTTTCCCGGCACCCGGCCAGTTCATCCTTTATCCCGGCGGCATCAGCGAAACCGAGATCCTGCTCGCCTATGGCGGTATCCACTTCAAGAGCAAGATGGGTCAGCTCGCCGGCAACCACTTCATCACGCTGACGTCAGGGCTCGAAAACCTGCACGACCTCGGCACGATGGTTCTGTGGAAGGGCGCCCAGCCGATCCGTTTCGAGACCGCCTGAGCGTTTTCCGGAAAAGTGTTTGCACTTTTCCGCCCGGACAGAGCGAAGAATCAAACAGCCTGGCTGCGACCGCCGACGCCGCACCATGCAACGATGATCTCGGCGGCCGCCGCGATCGTACGGTGAAAGTCGGCGAGATCGACCCATTCGTCGGCGAGCCCGGACATGGTCAATCCGCCGCACAGCGGTCCGAAGCCCACCGTCGGGATGCCCTTCTGGACGATGGGGTTTCGGATATCGCTGGAGGTATGGAGCGGATTGACGACCGGATCCGCACCGAGATCGGCGAGGATCCCGGCAACGGTGCGATAGAGTTCGGACTCCGCTTCGGTCTCCGCTGCGCTGACGCCGGACAGCCACGCGATTACGGGCGGATGAGCCGCCAGCCATGTGTCGTCGGCGCAGGCGGTTTTGATCGCCGCCTCGACTGCGCCCATGACCTTGGTGAGGTCTTCGCCCGGAATAAGGGTCAAGGCACCGCCGAGCCGACAGGCCGGCGCGATCCGGCTCAGCACCGCTTCCCCGCCGGTGTCGCAATGGGTGACCATCAGATTTGCAGAGCGGCCGATCGCACGCTCGAGCCGGGGATGGCGGATCCGCTCGCCGCGATCCACGTCCAAACGCTTCAGTGCCGTGGCAACGACCATCGCCTTGTCGAACGGGTTGACGCCGCGATGGGCGAAGGCGGTATGCGCCGGCTCATTTGTACGCGGCGGCTCGCCGTCGATCGTGATCATGAACTCAAGCTGTCCCGGCGCAAAAGCCTTGATCTCGTCCAGGCCCTTGCCGGACTCGGCGGGGTGCAGGTAGATGGCGGCGTCCGCTTGCAGACCTCGGTGAAGCGCAGCGCTGATGCCGCGCCGATGTTTCTTGCTGGGTGCGCTCACCACCGCCACATCGCCCTGCAGACTCAACCCGGCCTCGCGCAGCACCGCAATCGACTGGACCATCACGGCTATGCCGGCCAGATCGTCTGCCACCCCCCAGCCGAATAGCCGGCCGTTGCGAACTGTTGGCGTGAACGGATCACTTTTCCAGGCGGGTGCCGGCTGGAAGTCTTCGGTGTCGGGGTGGGCAAACAAGATCAGGCTGCGACCAGGTCCGCCCCGCAGGTGTCCGACAACACAATGTTCAGTTTCAGACGCCCCCACTGCCTCGGCCGCAAACTCGTCGACCATCGGGACCTGGCGTGGGTCGTAATCAAACGACCCGTCGACAAGGTCGAAAGACGTGAGCTGCGCCCGGACGACATCGTCAAGCGCGCTCGGCCCCGATCCTGCGGCAACGATCATCTCGCTCAATAGAGCTTGGCTCTTATCCTTCAAACGGTCCGCGGCCGCCGTAACCAATTCGGACGGAGAGGCGCTCATAGACTGGCCATGAAGGCGAGGACATCGTTGGTCAAGCTGCGGATGTGGGCGCGAATGCTCACCTGTGCCGCGCCGGGCTCACCAGCCTTCAGCTTTGCAATGATATCGAGGTGTTCCTCGGTGTCCGGACGAAACCGCGAAGGAAGGCCGGATAGCTCGAAGATGCGGGTGGTGACGCGCAGATCGCGGATCATGCTGGCCATGACATCGTTGCCGGATGCATCGGCGATCATGTCGTGGAGCTTCTCGTCCGCCGCCCAATGGGCTTCGGCGGACGCGGACGGATCGGCTTCGAGCTTCAGCATGTCGGCGTTGACGTCGGCCAGGATGTCGGGGTCGATTTTTCCGGTGGCCATGGCAATCGCCTCGCCTTCCAGCAGTTCCCGCAGCCGCATGGTCTGGAAGTACTCGCGGTTCGAGACCAGCCGCACCCGGAATGGCTGGTTCATTTCCTTTTCGATCAGGCCCTCGCTCTGCAGCAGCAGCAGGGCCTCGCGGACCGGCGTCCGGGAGATCGAGAGTTCGCTGGCGATCCGGTCCTCCGACACGATCTCGCCGGCGTTGAGACTGCGCGAGAGGATCATCGCGCGCACCGAATGGTAGGCGCGTTGGGCCAGTCCCCCGCCCTCATTCGCTGGCGCCTTACGAAGCTTCAGGCTTTGGGTCATCGGTCGTCGTCTTTTTTCATGATTGAACCGGTCCCGAGTGAAACCCCAGAAGCCGCGCCGGCGTCTTGACCAGGAGCTGGTCGATATCACTGTCGCGCCAGCCCCGTCGCCGCATGAGTGGCGCCACATGCCGGAGCAGGTGCGCGTATCCGTGCCCGCCATAGGACGTCAACCGGGTTCGTGTGCAGATGTCCTGCGATATCGCAATCTGTTGGCGATAGCCCATCGCCATCAGATCGCCGATCAGATCGAGCCGCATGTAGTCGGTCGGTAGGTCGAGGTCGACCCCGGCCATCCAGTACTGGGAGGTTTCGATGCCGAAAAAATCCCATTCCAGCACGAACCCCTGGTCGAGAAGCTCGACCAATCGACCACGATCGAAAATGGTCCGGTCCATGTGACAGAAAATCGTCCGGGACGGGTCGGCTCCGGCATTGGCGACAATCCGCGCGATTTCGGCCGGCGCGTCTTCGTCGCGCCCCGGATGGATGGTGAGTGCCGCCCCGGTCGAACGCTGCACCCGAACCGCCGCTTCGAGTATCCGCCGTTCGCTCGCCGCGAGCGGCCAACTGCAGCCGATTTCGCCGATCACACCGGCGCGGACCCCGGTGCCCCAGGCGCCGTCTGTCAACTGAGTCTCGATCTGCTGCTCCAGCTCGTCGATATCCGCCGCCCGGATCGTGTCGGAAAGATAGGCGTCGACATAGTATCCGGCACCCATGACGACGCTGATGCCGGCGGATTCCGACAGCGCTGCCAGGCGCAGCGGCTGGGGCACCAGGCCCCCGATGGTGAGTTCGACGATCGTGCCCCCACCGGCAGCCTTGAAGTCGCGCAACTCGTGCAAGGCAACGTCGTCTTCGTCGAGGACCATGTTGGCCGGATTGCGATTCTGGAAGTAGTCGGTCTCGAAGCGGTTCGCCATGGTGATGGGCGCATCGCCGGTCGACGGGTCCTCCGACGGTGCCCGCAGGTCGCACAGAATGTGCTCGTGCATCAGCGTTGCGCCAAGTGCCTCGACGGGGACGATGCCTGTGACTGTCTGGGCGTATCCGGCCATAACCGTGTCGTCAGTGCTGGAGGATCTTCGCCAGGAACTGCCGCGCGCGCTCGCTGCGCTCCGTCGTGAAGAATTCGTCCTTGGTACAATCCTCGATGATTTCGCCAAGATCCATGAAGATGACTCTCTGGGCCACCCTGCGGGCAAAGCCCATCTCGTGGGTCACGCACAGCATGGTCATGCCCTCTTGTGCCAGCTCGCCCATCACATCGAGCACTTCGTTGATCATTTCCGGATCGAGCGCCGAGGTCGGTTCGTCAAACAGCATGACAACCGGATCCATCGCCAGAGCGCGGGCGATGGCAACCCGCTGCTGCTGGCCGCCCGAGAGGTTGCCCGGATACTTGACGACCTGGTCCTCGAGCCCGACGCGGCGAAGCAGGCTCATCGCCTTCTCCTCCGATTCCTCCTTGCTGCGGCGCAGGACCTTGCGCTGGGCCAGGACCAGGTTCTGCATGATGGTCAGGTGCGGAAACAGTTCGAAGTTCTGGAACACCATGCCGGCCTGGGCCCGCAGGCGGGACAGGTTGGTCGACGGGTCGCCGACGCTCATGTCGCCGACGCGAATGGTGCCGCTGTCGAACGGCTCCAGTCCGTTGACGCATTTGATCAGCGTCGATTTGCCCGAACCGGAGGGGCCGCAAATAACCACGACCTCGCCCGTCGCGACCGAGGTCGAGCAATCGCTGAGGGCCCTGAACGATCCGTAATTCTTGGTGACGTTTTCCAGTGTGATCATGGCCTTGCCTATTGAAAGCGATCGAGCAGAAAGGGGCGGACATCCCGATCGGTCCGTCCGCGAACAATGAGATCCCTGGTGAGGCGGGCTATCGCCGGCGCGAGCGTGTACCCGTTCGACGTCACCGCATTGTAGAAGCCGGATACGCCGGGGACCTCACCGATGATCGGTGCGCCATCGATATTGACGTTCATGCTGGCCCAGGTCCGCAGCACGTGGAGCCCGTCGAGCTGGGGAAGCACGCGACGAGCAAGCCACAGATTGCCTTCTATGCTCTCACGCCGGGTGACGTTCATCCGGCGGTTCGAATCATAATCCGCGGTCCAGGCGCCGCCGATGACAATGCCCCCCGTCGACAGCTGCTTCATCGTCAGGTGGCGGTCGGCAAAGGCGACCAGCTGACTGACCAGCTGTGGCGCCCGTTCGGTGACGATCATCTGCAGGGGTGCGCTGTAAACCGGCACGTCGATACCGACCATCTCGCCGACCAGCCGGGCCCAGGGGCCCGCCGCGTTGACGATTCTCCCCGCCCGGATGTCGCCCCGGCTGGTCGTCAGCCTGAAGCCGCTGCCGTCGCGCGATATGGCTTCGACGTCGGTGCTCCTGAAATACCGGGCGCCGGCTCGCTTCGCCGCCTCGAAGACACGATAGGTGGCGGTCAGTGGATTGATCTTGCCTTCCAGGGGGACAAACTCGGCACCGACCAGTTTCTCCGACAGGGTCGGCGCCAGATCCCGCAGCTCCTTGGGTCCGAGGATTTCAGCCGCGATGCCGTGCTGCCGTTCGACCGCCGCCTTGGACCGCAGAAACGTCATCCCGGCTTCGTCTTCGGCGACCATCAGGCCGCCGGTCAGCCGGAGGTCGAAACCGCCGCCACAGGCAGCGGCCAGCTCCTGCCAGAGTGCCACCGCCCAGGGGCCGAGCGGCAGGGTCGCAACCGCCGGACTGCCGCCCGCCTCCGCCTTGGCGCCGAAGTCGAAGGCCAGCAATTGCACATGCAGGCTTCCCGCATTGTTGCCGGATGCCTGCAGATTGATGTCGTCCCGTTCGACCAGCAGGACGTCCTGGCCGGCGCGCGCCAGATCGTAGGCGAGGCAGGCGCCAACCACGCCGCCGCCGATGACCACGATATCGGCTGACTGGCTCTCGACGCGCTCGCAGGGAACCGGCCGGGCAAGGTTCGGTGAACCGGCTCGGGCATGGCCGCCCCATTCGGGCTTCTCGAGCGCCACTGCAGCGGCTGGAAAGGGCTTGACCGGCAACCGCGGAGCGAACGTCGCCAGTTCGGCCGCGGGCCGCTCGGTGACCTCGGCCAGAAGGTGGGCGGCAACCGGCGCGCAGTAGCGTGCCTGGCATCGTCCCATGCCGAGCCGGGTGCGGCGCTTCAGGGTGGCGAGCGTATCCCAGCCGGCGGCGATCTCGGTTCGGATGTCACCGAAGGTCAACCCCTCGCAGCGGCAGAGGATCGTTTCGCTTGGGGTGTCGCGCAACGACACCGGCGGCGCCGCAAAGAGGCGCCAGAGCGCCCGCTGAAAGCGGGTGGCTTGATGGAGCTTACGCCGGCTACGCGGTTCCAGTTCGGCCGGTGATCGATCGAATCCGAGCTGGCTTGCGGCCGCAAGCCCGGCCAGCGTTCCGGAGGCTTCCGCGATCACCGCGCCGTTGACCTCGGCCCCGTCGCCGACTGCAAACACGCCGGCGACGCTGGTCTCTCCGGACACCGATCTCTCGATCCGTGGCGTACCGAGATGGCGCGGGTCTTGCGCCATGCGACACCCAAGCGACTGGGCGAGTTCGCTGGAGGCGACAAAGCCATAGCCGAGGCAAAGGGCATCGGCGGTCAATTCATGCGCACTCTCTGCTTCCACCTCTCCGGCGGCACCGATCCGGCCGACCCGGACCCGTTCGACACGGCGCGCGCCCGTGGCGGCTGTTGATACATGGGACCAGAGGATCGGCACCCCGGATTGTCGCAGCCGGCTCACATAGCCCACCCCATCGCGCATCAGGCCGGGCGCGTCCCGGAAGGCGGTGAACAGATCGCGGAATCCGGACAGCGACGGTCGCTCGGCGCTTTCGACCAGGGCCACCACATCGACACCGCGGTCGCAGAGTTCCGCGGCAAGCTGAAAGTTGAGCGGGCCATTGCCGGCAATCACCACCCGCTGACCCGGCGCGACATTATAGGCGCGCCCCAGGGTCTGGGCCGCACCGGTGGTCATCACCCCGGGCAGGGTCCAGCCCGGTATCGGCATCGCCCGCTCGAAGGCGCCGGTCGCCAGGATCAGCCGCTTCGGTCGAAACACCACCGACTCGCCGCCGATCATGGCGAGAACCTCGTCGGCCCGGAAGGCGCCCCAGACGAGCGCGTCCTGGATGATCTCGGCGCCGGCATCGCGCGTCGCCGCCACGAGCCTGGCGCCGTCGCGGAACTGGCGATCCGGCGGCGCGTCGACCTGATGGGACGGCGCCACGGGTTTGTAGAACTGGCCGCCGCTCTGGCCACGCTCGTCGAGCACGATCACCGCGGCGCCGCTCTGGCGCGCAGCCAGCGCCGCACCGAGCCCGGCGGGGCCGGCACCAATCACCAGAACATCGGTTTCGCGCTCCGGCAGCGCCTCCCCCGCCGGGGCGGCGGCGAGCGGCGCCAGACGATCATCGACGCTGCCCGACGGCGGTGTCGAGCGGACGTCCTCGCCGCCGGATACCTTGCGCAGACACGCCCGCTGATGGGCGCGGCCGTCGACCGTCACCAGGCAGTCGAAGCACGACCCCATGCCGCAATAGACGCCGCGCCAGCCTTCGCCACTGTCGCCGCGAACGTCGGCCTTGCGCAGCGCCGCGATCCCGTTGGCAGCCAGCGCCGCGGCAATCGACTCGCCCGGTAGCGCGGCGATCGTGCGCCCGTCGAAACGGAACTGGACCGCCTCGGGTACCGGTCTCACATTGGGACGATCGAGACGCATTCAGGCCAATCGCGTACGAGAGGGAGTGTGCATGGGGGTTCAATCTAGCCGGATATTTCTATCGTATACACAAAAAATATTTTTGTTATTATCACCGGGCTCAAGCTGATGGAGTCGCCGATCGATGCGCCGTATGCGCGGTACCTTTACCGTTCTGATCACCCCCTTCACCGCCGACCAGGCGGGCGTCGACGCGCCGGCGCTCCGACGCCTGGTGAATTGGCAGATCGAAGAGGGAATCCACGGGATCATCCCGCTCGGCAGCACCGGCGAATTCCTGTCCGTCAGCCGCGAAGAACGGCAGGAAATTGTGGAAATCTGCGTTCAGGAGGCGGCCGGCCGGGTTCCGGTTCTGATCGGCAGCGGCGCGGAAGCGACACCCCACGCGGTTGAACTGTCCCGCGAGGCTGAGCGTTTCGGCGCCGACGGCGTCATGGTCATCCCGCCGTTTTACGCCAACCCGACCGAGGACGAGCTTTTTGAACATTACCGCCAGATCGGCGAGGCCATCACCATCCCGATGATGGTCTACAACAATCCGGCCGCGGCCAATGTCGACATGCTGCCCACCCTGATCGCCCGTCTGAGCGAGATCTCAACGGTGGCGTCGGTGAAGGAGTCGACCCTGGAGGTCACCCGGGTTCGCGACATCATCGAACTCTGCGGCGATCGCCTCGATGTCTTTGCCGGCGTGCTCGGCTACGAATCGTTCTGGCTCGGCGCGGTCGGATGGGTGGCGGTCTGCTCCAACCTGATCCCGCGCGACTCGTCCGACCTGTTCACGCTTGCCGTCGACCGCCAGGACCGTGACGCGGCGCTCGCCCTCTATCGCGAGATGCTGCCGATCGTTCGCTGGGTCGGCGGGCACCGCTATGTTTCCGCCACCAAAGCGGGCTTCGAGATCATGGGCATGCCGATGGGCCGGCCGCGGCCGCCGCGCCTGCCGCTTCCCGATAGCGAATACACCGAACTCGCCGCGGATCTTGCGGCGTTTCAGCGGTCCCGATCACCGCAGGGATCGCCACTTGCCGCCACCACAGCCTGACTTCAACGACCACTGGGAGGAAAGAATGCTTACCAACAGAACGACCCATGCCACCGCCACCATCCTTGGCGCCGCCGCTTTTTGCGTCGTCGCCTCTGCCGCCTCGGCGCAGGACTGCGAACCGGCGGTCTCGGACGACGCGCTGATCAAGCCGGGCACGCTGGTCATGTCGACCAACCCGACCCTGCCGCCGATGCAGTTCGTCGACTCCGATGGCGAACTCCAGGGCATGCGCATTACGCTCGGCAATGAAGTCGCCAAGCGCCTGTGCCTTGAGCCGGAGTACATCCGGATCGAGTTCTCGGCGATGATTCCCGGCCTGCAGGGTGGCCGCTGGGACGTGATCAACACCGGCATCTTCTGGACGGAAGAACGCGCCGGAATGATGCAGATGATCCCCTACGAAGCCCAGGCGATCAGCATTTCGGTCCCCTCCGGTAATCCGGAAGGAATCGCCAAGGCCGAGGACCTTGCCGGCAAGACGGTCGGCGTCGAGATCGGCGGCTTCGAGGAGGCCAAAATCAACCTCCTCGACGAGGAACTGCAGGGCAAGGGGCTCGACGCCATCGACATCCGCACCTTCGACAACTTCGCCACCGCTTACCAGGCACTCCGTGCCGGCCAGACCGACGCAACCGTCAGCATCGACTCGACGGCGGCCGAATACGCTGCCCGCGGCGAGTTCGATCGCGCCATCTCCGGCCTGTTCGCAACGCCGGTTGCCCTGGCCATGGCCAACGAGGACCTCGCCAACGCCGTGCTCGGCGTCATGAACGAGATGATGGAGGACGGCACCTACAAGACCCTGCTCGATGAGTTCGGCGTGCTCGCCAACACCGAGCCTTTCGTCATCCGTGGTCCGGGCGGTTAGAGCGTCCTCACAGCGATCGTGACACTCTGAATGTCGGGATGAGAACGGCGCGGACCGAATTTGCACTTGGCCCGCGTCACCTCAAAACCCGCTCATTGGTGCACCAGCTCTGTCAGGAAAAGTGTTCGCACTTTTCCGCCCGGACAGAGCGGTGAGGGAAAGCTGCGAGAATCCAGAAATGGGAATCTGGGTCCTCCACCTTTTCTCTCATCGCACTGTCCGGGCGGACGAGTGCGCCACAATCGTCGCTATGGCCACGAAGTATCCATCCTCGAAAGGGCGCAAGGATCCGGGTCACACACCGCGTCGCGAAATCGTGGGAGCGGTCGACGCGAACGACCAGGCGCACAGCGCTGGTAATCGGCACCAAGTCGTGGATGGCCGTAACAAGCCCAGCCATGAGGCCTGAGGAGGTCGTTAAGCAATGAACCACTCTGCAAGGTTGGGAAAGGTCCTTGCTAACCTTGATATTGGTGTCGTGTACCCAATCGTGCGGCTGAGCTGAACACTCGAACGAGTCGTCATGGCCGTGCTTGTCACGGCCATCCACGACTTCGCAACGTGACAGCCAACCCGGCTGTCGTGACTGCAAGCCGGCGGGGATACCCTTGCCGTTCGCGGGCAATCGTTGGAGCATACAAAGATGTTGGCATGCCTTAGAGGAAAAAGGACCGCAAGGGGCGCCGGAAGATCACAATCGCGACCTCAGTGCCGAGACACGAGAGCCTTTTCACACGAAGAACACGCCGCGCCCGTCACACCGGCGGGCGCGGTTCCTTTTGGCCGTAGCGAGCAGGCGCCATGAACAAGCAACGTTTCGATTTGAGCGGATTCCAGGAATATCTGTTCAACGAGTTCCTGCTCTATGGCGTCCTCACCACAATCGGGTTGACCGTTGCCGCGCTGGTCGGCGGTCTCATCCTCGGTGTCGTTCTCGCGATGACGCGGATGTCGCCGATCAAGCCGCTTTCGTGGCTGGCGCAGGGCTATATCTGGCTGTTCCGCGGCACGCCGTTGCTGGTGCAGCTGCTGATCATCTACACCGGCCTGCCGCTGGCGATCGGAGTCCGCTTCAGTGTGCTTGAAGCCGCCCTGATCGGCCTGATCCTCAACGAAGCCGCCTATCTGGCCGAGATCATCCGTAGCGGCATCCTGGCCGTACCCACCGGTCAGAGCAATGCCGGCAGGGCGTTGGGGCTCAATCCGGCCCAGGTGATGCGTTACATCGTCATGCCGCAAGCAGCGCGCATTATCATTCCGCCGCTCGGCAATAGCGTCAACGGCCTGCTGAAAACCACGTCGATCACCTCGGTGATTTCGATGGAGGAACTGCTGCGCAGAACCCAGATGCTTTTCCAGGAAAAATTCCTGGTGCTGGAACTGCTGACCGTCGCGGCGATCTACTACCTGATCCTCACGACCTTGTGGGATGTGGTCCAGCGCCGGATCGAAGCGCATTACGGCAAGGCCTACAACAAGGTTCAGATCGCGGAGAGCTATTGAGTGGCAGTGAGACGGATTCTCGAACGTATGTTGCAGGAAGCGACAACCGACGAGGATGTCGATTTGTTGGAAGGCATGAATGATGCAGAACGCTCCGAGCTGCCGCGCCGGAGGATTCGTCCGCGACCGGAACGCGGCGGCACGCCAAGTTCGCCGAGGATGACGCTCGCTGGCAGCGCTATGTCGAGACGGGAGGCCAATCCGGTTCGCGACCATCCGCAACAAGCTTCACCGACTGGCCGCGCAGGCGGGCAAAAACAGAGCCGGAATGAAGTTTGTCATCCTACCGGAAGCCAGGCACCACATTGCAGCGACTCTAGTCTCAGGTCGTCTTTTTGCCGGTCGCCGACCGGCCGACCGGCTTCCCGACTGGCGACGCGCCCTCGATGAGCGCACCGGCCGCGCCTCGCACCTTTGAATCGCGGTCCAAAGCCTAAACCTGAATAGGATTCTGAGTTCGGGAGCACGCGCAAACATGCGACACTCGGGTTTCGCCCGGTAGTTGGCAGGGTCGGGAACACAGCCCGTCACTATTCGTCGAGACCTTCCGACCAGTCTTGGCCACCATAAAAGATCCTCAGGATGACAACCCTATCGTCCTCAACGACAAAAGCGATGGCGACACGACGCTCGAAACCGACGACGCAGCAAGCCCGGCCGGATATCCTCACGTAGACGGCCCCTTTCGGAAGCCAGATCGAATCCCCGGCATAGGCTTCCAGTCGCTCGATATCGGCAAGTGCCGTCGGCGGCCCGGAGGCTTCGGCGACCCAGTCGTACAACGCGAACAGGTCGCCTCCCGCCCGCTCGGAGATCTCGACCCTGCGACGCTTCACGATCCTCGTTTCGCTCCATGACGGGCGCGGATCTCATCAAAGGCGTCGCCGACCGGGACAGTCCTGGAACTTCCGTTCCTGACCTCATCAAAGGCCGTCGCTACTTCCTCTTTCAGCCACCGTTCAACCGCCGCATCCCGTTCCTGCAAGGCCCGCAACCCGGCTCGGACCACCTCGCTGGCGCTGGCATAGCTGCCCGACTCGACCTTCGCATCGATGAACGCGGCATGTTCAGTCGGCAAGCTGAAAGTCCGTTTTTCGGTCTCTGACATGACATGTCTCCCTGCGACACCACTGTAGCATTTCGGTATGACTCTATCATACCCTGATCATACCCTGGAAGGACCCTCGTGTTTGGACTTGGCAACCTCGGCCCACTCCGATGGACAACCCCGTTGGTGGCAGCGCCTTGAAGACGCGCCGCTCTCGCATCTTGAAACGACGGCGCGTACGTCGCGAAAGGGGAACTTGGTATCGACATCGGCGGCCGAATCAACAATCCACGACCCCCCGCCGTTTTTGGGGGTTTAGTGCACTGTCACCGTAATACCAGACAGGAGATCTCCCGGTTCCCGTACAAGGAGCGTCCACGCATGCCGGGGTCTCCGACCACGCCGGGCCGAGCGGACACTCGCGATGGCGCGCCCGCCCGTATTGCCTTCCGCACTGTCAACAACTTCGGCACCCGGGGCTAAGTAACTTTCGCGGCTCAATGGCCGGCCTGCGCGATCCCCTGTCAACGCTTCGACTGCACCCTCGCGAATGCAAACACATGACTCGGGGCCGATGTGGGTCGCTACTCCTTCATCGTGAGAGACTTGCACTCCCTACTCCTTGCCGGTCTCCCGGCGCTCTGACACTGCACTAAATCCCTAAATATTGGGATTGTCGAACCCCGGCAGCGATGTGGCCTATGACGGCCTCGGCAACATCGCGTTCAAGTCCGATGTCGGCAGCTACAATCATGACGAGGATCACGGTAATAGTTGCCCGACCGGCGCCGCGGGACCGCACGCGGTCTCCTCCGTCGATCGGGCCGTCGCCGTCAATGGCGTGGTCAAGACCCGGTACTGCTACGACGCCGGCGGCAACCTGCTGTCGGCCGACGCCTATGACCCGTGCCGAGTCCGGTGTCGCGGTCGGCGTAGGCGCCAGTCAGGCGACCGGTTTTGGGATCGTGGGTACGCAGGGATTCCACCCCGTTGCCGAGACGGAACCGGATGATGTTGCCGCGGGCGTCCCGTTCGAGCGCCTCCCAGTAGGGCGTGCCATCGGGCTTGGTGACCTTCGCCAGATGGCCGTTGGTGTATTCGTTGCGGACCGTCAGCCCGGACGGATAGACGAGGTCCTTCGGACGTGAGTACGCATCGTAGGTGGTGGCGATGTCAGACGCGGTGCCGTTGATGGTGTCGGTGGTGGTCGACGGACGGCCTAAGCCGTCATAGGTGATGACCTTCTGGTAGCCGAGGTTGGCGGAGCTGGCGAGCTTGCCGATGCCGGCGGTCGCGGTGTCGTAGACCCAGGTGACGGTCTCCGGAGACCCGGTGGCGTCGTCGGTCCGTTCGACCATCCGACCGAGCACGTCGTAGTCGATCGTGGTCGTTTGCCCCTTGGCATCTCCGCGCCATAACAAGGGATTTAGTAAAGCGTCACCGTAACCACGACACCTCAACAACGGTTCACGTACGTTCGTCGTTCCAGTGCACACCTGACGGGTCGTCCCCCCGCCTTCGCCACGCTTGGTGATTGGCGCCAGCCGGATCTTGCCGCCGTGCCGCATACGAGGCAGTAGGGGCGTCCGCGCCGATCACCGTAACGACGCGCCGTCGTGGCGGACCACCGTCACCGGATTTCTCAGGCTTGCGGGGCTCTTGCCATCCTTTCCTGATCCCTTCATATATTAGAATTGGTCGGATGAAGTATGATAAAGTAGGAGTTCGGTAATGGCGACAGTCAAAAAAAGCATCACTGTGACGGATCAGCAGGAAGCTTGGATTCAGGCACAACTGGCCGAGGGTCACTACGCCACGGACAGCGAATTGATCCGCGAAGCGATCCGGGAAAAGCAACTCCGCTCCGCCGAGATCGATAGGATCAGGGCCGCCCTCACTCAAGCTGAGGGGAGCGGCTTTAGCGAACAGGGCAAGGACGCCATTCGGGCCGCTGTCCAGGATGACTTGAGGCGCGATGGAGCGTTATAAGCTCAGCAAGGATGCTGAGGACGATCTTAAACGGCTCTACCGGCATGGCGTGCTCGCGTTCGGATTGGCCCGTGCGGATCAGTATTTTGACGCGCTGTTTGAGCGCTTCGACCAACTGGCCGAAAACCCACTGCTATACCGCGCGGTAGACGATATTCGGCCCGGTTACCGCCGCAGTGCATGTGGGGCGCATGCGATCTACTACCGGATCACCGCAGGCACGGTTGAGATCATGCGTATTTTGGGCCGGGAGAATCCTGATACGCAACTTTGATCCTCGGCGTCCGGGTGAAGACGCTGCGCGCTCACGACCCGAATCCTCAACAATCCTCGACGTGAGCCGGGGACGACGCTTGAACCGCCCCGCCGCCGGCGACAGTCTCGTTGCAAAAAAATAGTCGCCGATGCCCGTCTTGGATTTGATGTTGCCATCGAACTGCGGTGTTCCGTAGTTGGGCAGCTAGAATGCAGCGCGCTGATGCCGGTCGGTTCGTTTCTGAGGATGATGTCGAGGACTTTTTTCTCGTTTCCGTCTCGCATCAAAGCGGGATTGAGTGGTCCCGTTGGCATCTCGGCGCCATAATAAGGGGATTTAGTAAAGTGTCACCGTAATAAACCGTAATAAACGGGTCCCCTGACGGCTGGGCGGCAGTCTCGGGGCCCAAAACGCATCCAGCTCCAACTGATCCCACAGCTGACAGGCCAACCAGCAGCCACCCCATTGCCGGGATCGGTGCAGCTCCAGATCACTGAGCCGCACCTGGACGACTTCGCTGTCCGCCACCGGCGCCGAACCCCCTTCGGCGAAC
>JAAEOR010000514.1 GCA_024222895.1 Hyphomicrobiales bacterium
CTCAAGCATCGGCACGATCTCGTTCTCGAAAATACCGGCGAGCGGATCGGCCCGGCGCCGGCCACGCGCTGGCTTCTTTTGCGACGGCAGCCGCGGATCCTTCTCGATGCGATAGCCTGTTGCCGTGCTGATCGAAGCCTTCGCCGCGGAAACGGCGGTGCTGTGCGATTTGCGAAAGGTCATGAAGAGCCTCATTTGGTGGTCGGTTACATGGCGCCCGGGCACAAAGCGATTCCCCAACATTGGAAAACCACACTGATACCCCGGCCGACCGCAAACACCGGACCGAGTCTCAACTTGATTGTCGCTTCATTCTCATCTTGATTGTCGCGCAGTACTCCATGGCGCCAATCTGCGGGAACCATCCAGGGGTGGTGGTCACCAGGGCATCCACGCTGATGTTCCCAAGAAGTTTGCCGACGATTGGTGGGTCTGCAACGGCCTGCTCCTGTTCGACGACATGACCGAGACCAATGGTCCGACCCGGGTCGTTCCCGGCTCCCATCTGTGGCCATCGGTGAACATCCCACTCGTCAATATCGGCGACTGGGAGGCTCCGACCCTTACGCCGGAAGAGCAGGCGCTCATTCCAGCGGATCTGGCCGCGCCGCACGAGAAGGAAATCCGCGTCGAAACGCCGGCCGGATCGGTCATCATTATCAATTCGGCGCTATGGCACTCCGGAACGACGAACCAGAGCGGCGATCGCCGCCGCGTCCTTCACCTCACCTATACCCGCAGGGACCTTCCCCAACAGCTCTACCAGCGCGACTATCTCACCCAGGCACTCTACGAGCGACTTGGACGCGAACAGCGATTCCTGCTCGATGTCGAGCCATTGCCCGACAATCTCGCTGAGACCGGGAGGATGCCGAAGCGGTCCGGGGCCGGTTGGTGGAACTGACGAGGCGCCCCGCTTACTGATGAATGTGGCGACCGTTCAAGTGTCGCGCGATTCCCGCATCGTATGCTCCAGAGCGCCGAACAATGGGCTGTCGCGGCCCAGCGCGGCGGGTTTGATATTGACGCGGAACAGGGGCGGCTCGACCGACACGTAGTCTCGCACGATGTCCAGATAGCCCGCGGCCAGACCAACACTTCCACCGACCACAACAAGATCGAGGCCCAAAGCGGTTTTGAGGTTGACGCAGAGCCGAGCGATCTCAGCCGCCGATCGCTGCACAATCTCAACAGCCCAATCCTTGCCGTCCCGCCAATGCTCGAATACGGCACGCGCCGTTGCTCCCGGTCCGAGGACGTCCACGGCTGCCCTGCCGATCGCACCGCCGGACGCGACCGCTTCGACCGTGCCGACACGGCCGGAACCGCAGGGGATGTCGCTACCTCCGGTCGTCATGAAACCAACATGGCCCGTCAGGCCATCGGATGATGTAACCAGTCGACCGCCCAGGACGAAGCCGCCCCCCACGCCGGTCGACACCGTGATGAACCCCACGTTGCCGATGCCGCGTCCGGCGCCGTAGACAGCTTCCCCCAGGGCAGCGGCATCCGCATCGTTCAGCGCGCGCGTTGATCTGCCAAACCGTTCGATCAGCTTGGCTGCCAATGGAACGCCATTGATAGCCTCGAGGGTCTGGGCATTGACCGCCCACCACCGGCCGTCGCTATCGAGCCGTCCGGTCACGGCCACTCCCAGCGGTTGCGTTCCCGAATAGCCGAGCTCAGCGAGAAGGTCGCCGACGGCTGCAAGCTGTGCGTCGAGATCGCCCGAAGCCGATGTCGGCACCTGCCTGTGCGAGATTATGCGGCCATGTTCAAATCGCGCCGCTGCGATCTTGCTGCCGCCAAAATCTACCGCTGTTCCCTCCAGTCTGATTGGCTCGGTGTTCACGGCGCGGTCACTCTTTGTCGATATCGGTTTCCGGTTCACTGTTGGCGACGGTAGCCATCAGCGCCCGTTCTGTCCTGCGGCCGATATTGCGCCGACAAAGCGCGCTGTTGCCAGCTCCAGCCGCGTCAGTGCCGATCCGACGGTGACACAGTCCGCACCACAATGAATGGCTTGTCGACAGAGTTCCGGTGTCTGAAACCGGCCCTCGGCGACGAGAAGGCAATCATGGTCCCGAAGTGCTTCCAGCAGATCGAAGTCAGGTTCCTCGGGAGTGCTTTCACCGGTGTAGCCCGAAAGCGTGGTCCCGACGATTGCAACACCACATTGGAGCGCAGCCACCGCCTCGTCGGCCGACGAGATGTCCGCCATGACAAGACGTCGAGCACGATGAGCGACGCTGGCCAGGTCGGCAAAGGCGTGCGGTCGTGGCCGGTGGGTCCCGTCGATGCCGACAATGTCCGCATCGGCGTCAATCAGACTGTCGACATCTTGAGGCAGCGGTGTGATCCGAACGTCGCTGTCTTCAAGGTCGCGTTTGACGATGCCGACGATCGGTACGTCCGGAAGCGCGGAACGCACGTTAGCCACGCGTGTGGCGCCTTCTATGCGTA
>JAAEOR010000515.1 GCA_024222895.1 Hyphomicrobiales bacterium
CCGTGATCGGTATCGTCGCCGGCGTCGGCGTGCTCATCGGTCTCGCCTTCCTCGTGGCGCCGGTCACCGCGCTGGTCGCGGGGCTCTTCACCGATGAGATTGCCGCCGTTGTCGAGCGGACCCATTATCCGGATGATCGGCAGGGGTCCGACCTGCCAATCACCGAGGCGGTCGCAGACGCACTGCTCTTTGCCGGCGTGGTCATCCTGGTCAACCTTGTCGCGCTCGCCCTGCTTCTGGTGCCCGGCGTCAACCTCATCGCCTTCCTGGCCGGCAACGGCTACCTGCTCGGTCGCGAGTATTTCGAGGCGGCTGCCAGGCGGTTCCGCAGCCGCGAGAAGGCGCGTCAGTTGCGGCGCGACAACGCCGGTTCCGTGTTCATCGGCGGTCTGATCATTGCACTGTTTCTGTCTGTACCGCTTCTCAACCTGCTCACGCCGCTTTTCGCCATGGCGATGATGACTCATGCCCACAAGCGGCTGAGCCGGCCCGCGCCGATCTGACAGGGGATGAGTTAACCCGGTTGCGACCGAGCCTGCAGCGCTTCGGTGATGTCGTCGAGGGC
>JAAEOR010000516.1 GCA_024222895.1 Hyphomicrobiales bacterium
GCTATCCCTATCCCGCCTTGGCGCGGAAGCCGTATTTCGACAGCGCCGTCGTGGGGACGTCGACAGTCCGTTTGCTTCGCCCCGAGAAACTGAACGAGACACTGGGCGGGCGTTTCGTCAACCTGTCGATGGACAGCGCGACCGCCTACGAGCAGGCCGAATTGCTGGCCGTCTTCGCCCGTAACCACCCCAACGCCCGAAGGATCCTGATCGGTGTCGACAGGGTCTGGTGCGAGGTCGGCGATACGCTGGTCAAGACCACTTTCCGGGACTTTCCGGAATGGCTCTTTGACGACAATCCGTGGAACGACTACGTCAACCTGTTCAACGCCCGGGCCTTGCAGGACACCTATCGTACACTGCGTTTCGCCTTCGGCCTTCGCGCGGGCCGGTTCGGTCCGGACGGCCACGCCAACTTCCTGCCGCCGGCGTCCGAATACGATCTCGCATGGGCGCAGCGGAAAATCTATGGGGAAAGGGGACCGCGTCGCCGGGAGCCATCCGATGGCGCGTCGCGGCCGAGCTCGGAAGTCCGCGCGGCCTGGCACTTTCCCAGTCACGCCCTGATGGAGCAGGTACTAAAGGCGCTGCCCGCGGAGACGGAAAAGGTCCTGTTCTTTGTCCCCTATCACCATTTCACACAAGGCGGCCCCGGTTCCGAAAAGGCGGCCCGTATGGAGGAATGCAAAGATAGACTGACCGATACCGCGGCACGGCACCCTAACGCAGCGGTCCTCGATTTCATGATCCCGTCCCGGATCACGCTCCGCGATTCGAACTACTGGGACCCGATCCACTACACGGTCGAGATTGCCGACCGCCTCGCGGCGCTTATCGCGGTGGGGATCACGAACGACTGCGCCGTCGATGGTGTCATGCGCCACCTCAGCAATGAAATTGCGACCGATGCTGGAGGTAGCGTCACCCTGTGTGAACTCGATACGGGCACAATGTAGAATGGGTTCCAAGCGATTTTCTTCAGCGCTTTGAAGATCTATCGAATGGGAGAATACGGGTACACGGCGTACAGCGACCGATGTTAGAGTTCCAAAGCAATGCGCATTTGAACAAGACGCCGGCCACCAAGTGTGCTGGCTACCTAATACCCTGGTTGCAGAGACTCGAACCTCGGTAGTCGAAATGCAAGCGTACTTAGCGACGGTCAAGAATCGGAAAAATAACAACAAGCTTTCCGAATCTCGGGGTTTCATTCACGTAATGCGCTGCCGCCCCGCATGCGATTCCTGGGACGCCAGAAGGACCCATTAGCAGTGTCGTGCAGAACAAAGAACACGAAAGCATTGTGTGTCTAGGCCAGGCCGTGCCGACAAGTGTGTGTCGATCACGCCCTCTTCAGAAACGCGGGCGTTGTTACCGAATACGGCCGGAAAGCGGTGTCCATAGCTACGTCAGACACGTGCCAAGAGCGGACGGACTCACAAATCCTCCCTGAGCTGTCGGTTGAGGTTTAGTTGCATCTACACAACCGCGCTGATTCTATGTATTGTCAAAACATGTAAGCCTTCCAGAGTCTCGTATTGCTACTATAGCCAACCAATTCATTCAGGAGCTTCACCGATGGCTAACAAGAAAGTGATTTTCGTAGCCTTTGCTATTGAGGATGAGAACATCCGCGACTTGATTAAGGGGCAGTCGTTGCACACAGAAACGCCGTTCGAATTCATAGACATGTCCGTGAAGAAAGCCTACGACGAGGAATGGAAGAAACGCGTCCGGACTCGCATCCTGCGCTCGGACGGCGTGCTCGTGGTCGTCTCCAAGAACTCGCTCAGCTCGAGCGGCCAGAAGTGGGAGATCAGTTGCGCCAAGGATGAGAAGAAACCCTTGCGCGGCATCTGGGCATACAAGGAGGACCGGACCAACCTCGCCGGTATCAACACGATGGTTTGGACCTGGACAAATATCACCGACTGGATCGATAGCCTGTGATGCGCAAGGCTCTCATTATCGGCATCGACCACTACGAGCACATAAAGCCGCTCCACGGATGCGTGAAGGACGCCTACGACGTAGGAGAGGCGCTAGAGCGCAATGCGGACGGTACGGTGAACTTTGTGACCCCCCGTTTAGTGGTCGGCACCGGTCCAGGTGACGTCGTCGAAAGGCAGGAGCTCAAGGAGGCGGTACGCGAGCTTTTCACTGACCAGTCCGAGATCGCGCTCTTCTACTTCGCCGGACATGGTTACATTGAGGACACTGGCGGTTTTCTCTGCGCGGGTGATTGCAGGACAGGCGACGACGGTCTTCCACTCAATGAGGTCATGACGATCGCCTCGGGATCACCTGCGATCAATAAAGTCATCATCCTAGACAGCTGCCACAGCGGCATTGCCGGCGATCGGCCAACAATGAGGGACTCCGCTGAGATCGTCAGCGGCATGACGATACTCACGGCATCAACGGCAGATCAGTACGCCATGGAGAATGAGATCGGAACGCCTGGAGGTGTGTTCACCACCCTCTTTGTCGATGCGCTCATGGGGGCAGCTGCTAACCTTGTTGGCGACGTCACTCCCGGTAGCGTTTACGCTCACATTGACCAGTCGCTAGGTCCGTGGGCCGGCCAAAGGCCGGTGTTTAAAACCAACGTGAAGACCTTTGTCTCGCTCAGGAAGGCCGCGGCGGCGATCCCCCTGGCTAACTTGCAGTCGCTCTCGACGCTCTTCCCTAGTGAAGGTTCCGACTTCAAGCTCGATCCGTCGTATGAGCCGGAACGCAGCGAGGAGCAAAGGTGCGATCGGATCATTCCACCGCCAGATCCGGAGAAGAACGCCGTCTTTGCTGTCCTTCAGAGTCTCGTGAAGGTCAACCTGGTCCGCCCCGTAGGCGCTCCGCACATGTGGCACGCGGCTATGCAGAGCAAGTCTTGCGAGCTCACGGTACTCGGCGAGCACTACCGCAGGCTCGTGGCCGACGAGATGATATGATCGCCGTATGGACAAGGACCAAATCAAACAGGCGCTTGAGGATCTGACCGATACGTTGGCCGCAATCGAGCACGAGCGCTGGTCGCATTGGCAGCGCTATATGCACAGCAAGGCCATCAAGCAGTCGAACGGCTCGCTCACTATCCCCGCCGAACTTGTAGAGCGATGGGAGCGGCAGATCGAAACGCCGTTCAGACAGCTTTCCGATAAGGAAAAGGACAGCGACCGGGAACAGGTCCAGAATTACCTTTCCGTCATCAAGTCTGCACTCAGTAAGTAGCCGATTAACAGGAGCGCTGAGCGTCCGCTCAGAGTTAATCTGTGACAAATATCGTTGATTCGCTCACGTCTGCCCTTATGCCAATTTCGAACATTATCAGAAAAAAGCTTTCATTTCGCGGCGACGCGTGCGCGAAGGGGCAAACGGTCCACGCGTCGACAGTCTCCAGAGATCTCGATACCCCCCACCTCATTCCCACGCGCTCAGAAATATGCTGTCCAAACGGTCTACACTCATATGCGCCCAGACAATTGACCCCGCCCGTTGTCATTTTCATGGGCGGCTGCACCTCATGGGTGGGCGGTCTACCGCGGCTTGGGTTGTAGAGGAAAACATGCCCTTCCCAGGCAATATCCAACCACCACCGTTTCGATGTGCTGCTAGATTATCTAAAGATTCCATGCCGCACCGATTGTCGAGAAAGAGTGGATCAAATCACCACCCCAAAGCTACGGCGGCAAGGGCATCGGCCCGTGGCAGCCGTTCTCGCGCCACGCCCGGACCGTGCGCTGGTAGGGCGTTTCCTCGACAGTGACAACAAACTCGTCATCGGCCGCCGCGGCGCCCTTGCCGCAAAACGGCCTCCGTTTGAACTCGTGCGCCTTGCGCAGCCACGCCAGCCACGACCGGTGCCACGACACCCGTCGTTTGTTCCGCCCGTCGTCGTTTGTGTAGTACTCGACGAAGCCCACCGCCTCGGCCGTCCCGTCGAGGCCCTGCGCCACAGCCTCGGCCTGCCAGTCCCGAGGCACGGTGAAGCCGTCCGGCATCCGCGTACCCTTGCGGGCGGCGTCTCGTGAGGGGGGGACCATAGGGGGGGAGTCTTTCGGTTTCAATAAGGTGCCAGCGGCAATTTTCGCCGCTGGCAAATCCTGCCGCTGGCGATTATTGCCGCTGGCTCGATTTAGCGGGTCTGCCGGCGCTTCCGCCGATTTTTCCCGGTCCACCGGAGAGATTTGCTGCTGGATCAGAAAGCCGTGGGAAAGGTTCCTGCCGCCCTCGTCGCGGCGGTTTTCGCGCTTGATGAACCCGGCCCGCTCGAGCGCGGCGAGGTGGCTTCGCACCGTGCGGACACTCATCCCCGTCATCGCTGCTAGCCGCTCCTGGCTCGGATAGCAGAACCCGTCCGCGTCGGCGTAGTTGCAGAGTGTGACCAGGAGGAACTTGGCCGCGTGGCCGGCGACCGGCTGCCTATAGGCCCAATTGAGAGCCTCGATGCTCATAGGACCTTCACGGGGTTGCCCCCGTCCGCCGCCGTCGGCCCGTGGGCCAGATTGTCGAAGACCGTCGTCGCCGGGCTGTAGAGCGCGCGCACGATGCCGGTCGGCCCGTGGCGCTGCTTGCCGATGATGATTTCAGCGATGTTCCTGACTCGGTTGAGCGAGGTCTGCCATTTCGCCTCGCGGGCGTCGAGATCGGCGTCGGTTTCGCCGGGCTTGCGCACCGGGCGCGCCTTTTCGAGATAGTATTCCTCGCGGTAGAGGAACAGAACGATGTCGGCGTCCTGCTCGATCGCCCCGGACTCGCGAAGGTCCGACAGTTGCGGTCGCCTGTTTTCACGTTGCTCGACGGCCCGCGACAACTGAGATAGGGCAATGACGGGGAGTTCGAGTTCCTTAGCGAGGATCTTCAACCCGCGTGTCATGTCGGAAATCTCCTGGACCCGGTTTTCGGTCCGGCGGCCGGGCTGGATTAACTGTAGGTAGTCGATGATGATCAGGCGGAGCCCGCGCGTCCGCTTGAGTTGCCGCGCCCGGCCGCGGATCGCCGCGACCGTAATACCGGGCGTGTCGTCGATATAGAGCGGTAGCGCGTCGGTCGCCCGCGTTGCGTCAATGAAGCGGTCAAACTCGCCGGCGGTGAGGTCGCCACGGCGGATCCGTTCGGAGGGCAGGCCGGCGCGGTCTGCGGCGAGGCGCATGCCGAATTGCACGTCCGACATTTCGAGCGAGAACAGCACGACCGCGCCGCCGCCGTCCGATGCCGCTAAATCCCTCGCCGCGTTGCGCGCGATCGTCCCGGCGAGTGCCGATTTCCCCATCGACGGCCGCGCTGCGACGACGATCAGGTCGGACGGCGCGAGGCCACCCATCTTGGCGTCGAGGTCGGCCAAGCCCGTCGGCAGGCCGGCGAGTGCGCCGGGATTGCGGTGCGCCGCCTGCGCAGAGTCGAGGACCGCCTTATTGACGGTGGCGAGCAGCGTCGGCGCGCCGCCGACGGCGCCGCGCTCAGCCAAGTCGTGGAGGTCCTGCTCGGCCTTCTGGATCACGTCGCCGGCCGGCGCGTAGTCGGCCGCGTTGTCGTGGACCGCCGCCCGGATGTTGTCGGCCACAACCAGCAATTGCCGGCGCTGATAGAGGTCGAAGACCGTGCGCCCATAATCGGTCACGTTGACGATGCTGACCGCCGCCGCCGCCAGGCGCGCGATGTACGTCGACCCGCCAATTTCCTCTAGGCTGCCCTCCGTGGCGAACCGAGCGTGCAAGGTGACCGGATCGGCTACCTGGCCGTTGTCGATCATGTCGCCGATCGCGGCATAAATCGTGCCGTGGCGGTCGTCGGCGAAGTGTTCCGGCCGCAAGAACTCGGCGACCCGCTCACAGGCCAGATTGTTCGCCAGCACGGCGCCCAAGAGCGCCATTTCGGCTTCGAAATTGTGGGGCGGAAGTAGCTGATTGGCAATCATCTGTCGCGCCCGGATCCGAGGTAGAATTGCACAAGGAGGGCCGACCACCTGGGAGTTAATAGGGGCGCACTACATAGCGATCTTGTTGTCGTCGCTAAATCGCACCGAACACGCAGCAGGTGGCCATAGTGTTCACGATTTGAACTCACAACATAGCAAGCCGAACCACCGTTTAGCGCGGACATAACGCGGACATCGGTAGGCGGAGTCAATTCTGAAACGGGGATAAGTGTTTGATTTGGATGGTGGGCGCTGCAAGGATTGAACTTGCGACCTCTGCCGTGTGAAGGCAGCGCTCTCCCGCTGAGCTAAGCGCCCGGATGGCCCGCATATAAGAGCCGGTCCGCGACCCTGTCAAGCAAGCCCGGGTGAATTCGCCGCGCC
>JAAEOR010000517.1 GCA_024222895.1 Hyphomicrobiales bacterium
AGCGGCACATCCTTCATCCAGGCAAAAGAAATCGCTTGCGGGTCATAGAGATGCACATGGGCATCAACGATCGGAAATTCCGGCACTTTTCTCTCTCCCCCTTTGTGTCGACTGTGCCGTCAGCATAGCCACGGCGGGGCCAGCCGTCTCGCAAAGTGTGAAGCTGATTCCAATTGGAACGCGCACTTCATTGCCTAGACATTTCAGAACTAGCATTCTACTCTACCGCCGGTTCGCAGCGACGCGAACCCAAAAGAAGAATGCAAAAGACTGTTTGGGAAACGCGCCCACGTGCCTGTCCTTTCGCTGAGGAAAATCTCCAAGAGTTTTGGCGCTATCAAAGCGCTCATCGAGGTTGAAATCGACCTGGACCCGGGCGAAGTGCTCGGGCTGATGGGAGACAACGGTGCCGGAAAGTCGACGCTGGTCAAGATCATTGCCGGCAACTTTCCGCCCTCGAGCGGCGATGTCCTGCTCCAGGACGAACCGGTCCACTTCCACCGGCCCATTGACGCCCGCCGGAAGGGGATCGAGGTCGTCTATCAGGACCTCGCGCTTTGCGACAACCTGACGGCATCGGCGAACATCTTCCTCGGTCGCGAGATCTTCCAACGAGTCTGGCCTCTGAAGTTCATGATCTCCAGAGCGATGAGCGAAAGGGCCGGCGAGCTCTTCGGCGAACTGAAATCCGAGACCCGGCCGCACGACCTGGTTCGCCGCATGTCCGGCGGCCAACGGCAAGCCGTCGCGATCTCGCGGACAATGCTGTCTGAGGCAAAGATCGTTCTGATGGACGAGCCGACCGCCGCCATCTCGGTTCGACAGGTCGCCGAGGTTCTCGATCTCATTCGCCGGCTCAAAGACCAGGGAATTGCAATCGTCTTGATCAGCCACCGCATGCCCGATGTGTTCGCCGTTGCCGATCGCATCGCCGTTCTGAGACGCGGACGCAAGGTCGCCGAAAAACCAGTCTCGAAAACCAGTCCCGAGGAAATCACTGGCCTGATTACCGGAGCGATCCATGCCGCCTGAAACAGAAGCCGGCACCACCCGCCCGGACATCGGCGACGTCCGTATTCAGGATGTCGTGTCGATCAAGGAACAGACCGCCCTTGAGAGGTTGCTCTCCAGCCAGCCCTTCTGGGTGACGATCGCGCTTCTCATCATCATCGGCGTGATGAGCTACCTGCAGCCTGGCATCTTCTCCTCGGAAGCCAATTTCTACAACATGACCCGCAACTTCTCCTATATCGGCATCATGGCCGTGGGGATGGTTGCGGTGATCATCACTGGCGGCATTGACCTGTCGGTCGGTTCGATCATGGGCGTCACCGGTGTGGTGTGCGGCATTCTGCTCGAGTCAGGCTCGGCCTGGTACGTCGCCGTCGCCGGCGGGCTGCTCACCGGCATGTTTGCCGGTTCGATCAATGGTCTCCTGATCGCCTATGCCGGGCTCTCGCCCTTCGTCGTGACGCTGGGCATGATGTCGTTCGCCCGCTCAATCGCAATTGTGCTCTCCGAGAACCGGATGATCTACGAATTCGGGCCGGACGGGGCCAACTTCAAGATCCTCGGTGGAGGACAGATGCTTGGTTTTTCCAACATCTTCTGGGCCCTGATTATCCTTGCCATCATCGTCGGCATCATCCTGCGGTTCACCACCTGGGGACGGTATCTCTATTCAATCGGCGGCAATGAACACGCCGCGCGGCTGACCGGCGTACCGGTCAACCGGGCCAAGGCACAGGCCTACGTCCTCTCCGGCCTGACCGCCGCGATCGCTGCCGTCCTGGTTGTCGGCTGGCAGGGATCGGCGATCAACGCGCTCGGCACAGCTTACGAATTGCGGGTCATCGCCTCGACCGTGATCGGCGGCGCCAACCTGATGGGCGGCGAGGGCGGCGTCTATGGCGCGGTCATCGGAGCCGCGCTGCTTGAGGTCATCCGCAACAGCCTGCTCATGCAAGGTATCGATTCGAATTGGCAAGGCGCCTTCGTCGGCGTCTTCATCGTTCTTGCGGTTCTTCTGGAGAAGATCCGCGGGCAGCGGCGTGTGTGACATGAAACAGAACACGACGCCGGAAACTTGAAACGGAGGGAGAACTAAAATGAAACGACTACTCGTCAGCGCCGCACTCGTTGCGGGGGCAATGGCCACCGGCGCACTATTCGTCGGCACCGCCAGCGCCCAGGACAAACTCGTCATCGCCGTGGTGCCGAAGAACCTCAACAACCCGTTCTTCGATCAGGCCAAATTCGGCTGTGAAAAGGCCGTCGAAGAGATCGGCGCCGATAAGGTCGAGTGCTTTTTCACCGGCCCGCCCGAGCATGGCGGCGGTGATCAGCAGATCCAGATCGTCGCCGATCTGATCGCCAAAGGCGTCGACGGCATCGGCGTTGCCCCGTCGAACGCGGCCGCCATGGCCAGCGTCCTGCCGGCGGCAAAAGAGGCCGGCATCCCGGTCCTGACCTGGGACAGTGATCTTCTCGCCGAGCATGCCGACCTGCGCACCGCCTATATCGGCACGCACAACTACGACATCGGCGTGAACCTTGCGAAGCTCGCTGCGGAAATCAAGCCGGATGGCGGCACGATCTGCATCCAGTCGGGTGGCGCCGCAGCTGCCAACCACAATGAGCGCATGCAGGGTATTCGCGACACCCTTGCCGGTGTCGATCGTGGTGATCCTCCGGGTGAGCGCCTTACCGGCCAGAATGGCTGGAACGAGGTCGATGGTTGCCCGCTCTACACGAACGACGATTTCCCGCTTTCGGTCCAGCAGCTTGAGGACATCCTGATCAAGTATCCCGACCTGGATGCCTTCATTCCGACCGGCGGCTTCCCGCAGTTCGTGCCGGACGCCTATCGCGCCGTTGCGTCGAAGTACAAGGACAAGATCGCCGACGGCTCTCTTGCCCTCGTCGTTGCCGACACACTGCCGGTTCAGATCGACCTGATGAAGGAAGGTCTGTCCGCCGGCCAGGTTGGCCAGCGTCCGTTCGAGATGGGCTACAAGGTCATCTACGCCATCAAGCAGATCGCCGAGGGCGGCGACGCACCTGCCGACCCGACCTACACGGGTCTCGACGTTTGCACGCC
>JAAEOR010000518.1 GCA_024222895.1 Hyphomicrobiales bacterium
AATGCGACTCGCTCCAGAACCCAAAGTGCCCCGGTAGAATTAGCCGTCGCGAGTATCCGCGGCCATGGTCGTGAGGACCTGCTCGTCGATCACGACCCCGAAACCTGGCGTGTCAGATATGTGCGCGCGTCCGCCGCGCAGTTCGAGGCCGCCGCGAAACGGGCTGTCTTCAAAAAACGTATGGCCTTCGGCATCGAGCGGGTAGGCCGTCTTTATGGTCGCGGCCAGATGGCAAAGCATTGTGTTGCCGAGGGCGGTGAACGGCATGGTGTCGAGGCTGACACCGATCCCGCCGGCTTCGCAGATGGCAATGATCTTGCGGGCCGGCCACAGCCCCCCGACACGGTTGGGTTTCAGAACGATGCGATCGCAGGCCGCCATGCGGGCGATCTGCATCATGGCGACAGGGGACGTGACCGACTCGTCCAATATCATCGGCAAGGGCAGTGACCGGCGAACGAAAGCGTGTCCCGCCAGGTCGAGATGGTGGAGCGGCTGCTCCACCGACATATTGGGATGCAGGGCCGTGCGCACGACTCTCTCGAAGAAGTTCACGGCCAGCTTCGGGTTGCCGAGAGCCTG
>JAAEOR010000519.1 GCA_024222895.1 Hyphomicrobiales bacterium
AGGGTTCCCTGAATGGCCTCGCCGATATAGGCAGAGTCGGCAGCTGGCGCCAGCCAGGATCCAATCGGCTGGCGAATGACACCGAACTCGCCGCCCAGCGGCCACCATTGAAGAACTGATCACAGGGACCCGGCATGGCGCCTGATAACCCGATTGCCGAAACCCTCACCGTGGGTCCGGAAGCCCGCGCCATAGCCACACTCCGTCGCTCGGGCGACTCACCGGGACTGATGTGGCTCGGCGGATTCGCTTCCGACATGCGGGGGACCAAAGCGGAAGCGCTCGACGCCTATGCCGAACGGCACGGGTTGGCGATGACCCGCCTCGACTATTCCGGCCACGGGGACTCCGGCGGTCGTTTCGACGAAGGAACCATCTCCCGCTGGCTGGCGGAATCGCTTGCCGTTTTCGACAGCACGACCGGACCGCAGATCGTCGTCGGCTCGTCGATGGGTGGTTGGTTGGCCCTGCTGATGACCGAAGCGCATCGGGCAGCGGTCGGAGCTGAGGCAAGCCGGATTGCCGGTCTGGTGCTCCTGGCGCCCGCAGTCGACATGACCCGGACACTGATGTGGACCGGGATGAGCAAAACCGACCGGCAGACACTGATGGAGACCGGTGCCTACCGAGCTCCGAGCGACTACGATGATGACGGCTACCTGATCACCCGCAACCTCATCGAGGACGGCGACCGTCACCTGTTTGGCGACCGTCTGATCGAGACCGGCTGTCCGGTTCACATATTGCAGGGTATCCGCGACACCGACGTGCCCTGGCGACACGCCAGCGAACTAGTGTCGCGACTGGCCAGCGACGACGTGGTACTGACCCTGATCAAGGACGGCGACCACCGGCTGTCGCGCTCAGAGGATCTCGAGCGGCTGGAAGCCGCGGTCGATGGCATTGTTTCTGAGCTTTGATGGCGCCGCCGCTTATCCAGACCCTTTCGAGCAACCATCCTCCCACAGCGCGGTGAGTCCCTGGCGATATGTCGGATAGGCAAGGGCAACCCCGAGCTCCTCGCGGATGCGCCGGTTGGAGACCCGCTTGTTCTCGCCATAGAAGGACCGGGCCATGGGCGACAGTTCGGCTTGTTCGAACGGGACCTCCGGTGGCGGCGCGACCCCCATCAGGTCGGCGGCGAAGGTCACGACATCCTGCGGCGGTGCGGGCTCATTGTCGGCAAGGTTGTAGATCCGGCTGGCCGGGCACTCGAGGGAGGCGGCCAGCGTGCGGGCGATATCGGCCACGTGGATACGGTTGAACACCTGTCCCGGCTTGACCAGACGCCGCGCCTTGCCCTTGGAAAGGTTGACGAAGGCATTGCGGCCGGGACCGTAGATGCCGGCAATCCGGTGGATTCCGAGCGGGCAGGTCCGCGCGGCCGCCAAAGTCTGCCACGCCTGCTCTGCGTCAACGCGGTTCTGCGACCGGCCCGGACGTGGTCGCAGCGGTGCGGTCTCGTCAATCCAGCCACCGCCATGATCGCCATAGACACCCACGGTGGACAGGTAGCCGATCCACGCCAAACCGGCTGCCGCGGCGATATCCGTGCCATGGTGCGCGAGCACCCG
>JAAEOR010000520.1 GCA_024222895.1 Hyphomicrobiales bacterium
GCCTTCGACCAGACAGTCGTGGATAGCGCCGGCGGAGCGGAACGAGTCTGAACCACCGCGCAGAATGGCACCGTTGCCCCCCTTCACGCACAACGCGCCCGTCCCGGCGGTCACCTTCGCCCGGCTTTCGTAAATGATACCAATCACACCCAGCGCCGGCCGAACCCGCTCGATGCGCAGGCCATTGGGTCGATCCCAGGCGTCCATGACCTTGCCGACCGGATCCGGCAGCGCCGCAATCGCCTCAATTCCCGCCGCCATCGCTTCAATCCGTTCGGGATTCAAGGTCAGGCGATCAACAAACGACTCGGCCGCCCCCGCCTCGCGGGTCTCGTCCACATCCAGGAGGTTTTCAGAGAGAATATCCTCCGCGTTGGCGCGGATGGCCTTGGCCATCGCCTTGAGCGCCACGTTCTTTTCCTTGGTTGTCGCGTTGGCGAGCCTCTGCGCTGCGGCGCGGGCCCCCTTTCCGATCGCGGCCATTTCGGCGCCGACATCGACAACAGCGTCGCCGTCCGCATGGACTTCGGCAAGGCTCATGACAGACATCCTTCGAAGAGAAACATTTGCTGCAATCGCGCTATTTCGCACGCCGACTGGTCGGGCGCAAGCCGACGCACTGGCCAAAACCGGCCAAGGGTCCGCGTCCCGCGAACGGGCACGCCGATTGCCGGGATGGTCCACAATCCTGGTTCATCAATGTCGCCGGCGGCGGTCAGGGCATTCCCGCGCCGGGCGGCGCAGTCGCTTCAGCCTTTGACGACGCCTTCCGCCAGTCCCTTGAAGAACAGCTTCTGGGCAAACATGAAGGCGATCAGGCCCGGGGTGACAACGATGACATAAACCGCCGCGATGCGCGGCCACGCCCACTGGCCCATGCCACCCTGTGCTGCCGCAAGGACCACCGGCATGGTCCGCACTTCCTGATCGTTGGTGAGCGTTGTGCCCAACAGGAACTCGCCCCAGGCGGTGACAAAGTTGACGATCAACACGACAACCAGACCGTTTCTGACCAGCGGCAGGCCGATGAACCACAGCGTGCGCCAGGTCCCGGCGCCGTCCAGTCGCGCCGACTCGATCACCTCATGTGGCACAAGTTGAAAAACCGCACGCATGATCAGGACGGAGATTGCAAGGTTCAGCGTGATGTACGGCAGGATAAGCCCGCTGGTGACATTGATCAGGTTGAGGGAATCCTGGAGTTCATAGATCGAAATGATCGCGACCACCCGCGTCGGGAAATACAGAGACAACAGGAGAATGGTGAAAACGAAACCGCGGCCCCAGGGCTTCAGATGGACCAGGGCATAACCGCCGAGCACAGCGCAAATGGTCGTGATCACGACAGTCGCAGCGGTTACGTAGATACTATTGAACAGGTTGCGCGGCAGCGTTTCTATCTTTTCGAAAACGTAGGCGTAGTGGCCGTAATCGAAATCCCGGGGCCACAGATCGCCGCGCATGGAATCCGGCAATGACTTGATCGACAGCAGCAGAACCCAGGCCAGGGGCGCCAGGATGATGATCATAAACAGCCAGATCACCGCGTGACGAATGATGACCGAGCGGTTGCGCTGGTACCAGGTCTGCTGCGGCGTGTAGCGGGTCGTGTGATCGGATTGCAGGGACATACCGTCACCCCCTCGGCCGGAAGATGTAGAGCAGGATGGCAACGAAGAAGATCATCACCACGGCGCCGATCATGCCGATGGCCGCTGCAAATCCCTGCCGCCAGAGGCCGATATTGAACGCCTGATCATACATGAACATCGTCCAGGTATAGGTCGGTGAGGCGCGGTTGAAGCCGCCGAAAATCAGATACTCGTCGATGACCGCCATGGAGGTGCCGAACCGCAGGACCACCAGAATCATCATGATCGGCGCCAGGCGCGGCAGGGTGATGTGCCAGAACACCCGCCATTCATTGGCACCATCGAGGCGGGCCGCCTCGATCATCTCCTTGGGGATCGCGGCCAATCCGGCGAGGAAGAAGATGGCGTGATAGCCCAGCCCCCACCACACTTCCATGATCGCGATCGACGGCAGCGTCAGCGGCGTACCGCCGAGCCACTGCGGCGCGTTCTGGTATGTGAAAAGGCCGAAGATATCGACCAGCAGGTAATTGATTGGGCCGACCTGGTAGTTGTACATCCACTTCCACAACACAAACACCAGCGTGCTGGGAATAAGTGCAGGGATCAGCAGGACAACCCGGTACAAGGTGGCCAGGTGCGGCGCCTTGACCCGGTCGACCAGGATTGCGAGCAGCAGCGGGAAGATGATCGTCCCCGGCAGGAACATCATGGTGAAATAGCCGGCCCGCCACAGGCTGTCCCACAGCAGCGGGTCGTTCAGCGCCTCGGCGTAATTGCCGAGCCCGACCCAGGTCCCCGGATCACCGCTGAGAAATTCGTAGTTGGTGAAGCTGATCCACACCACCCGAAAGATCGGGTAGACCTGATAGCCGACGAAAAACAGCATCGCCGGCAGCAGAAAGGCCCAGGTATTCAGACCGTCGCGAAAGATGTGCTTTCTGGCTGACGGATGCGCCGCTTGCATGCGTTGTCCCTGAGTGCCGGCCCTGAGCTCCTATTCGGCGCAAGACCGATCGGGGGACGCGGCTGAGAGCGAGGTCATCTTGGTATGGAAGATGTGGAAACGGGAGCGGACGCTCCCGTTTCCATCGATATTGCCTACGGCCGTCAGCCGCGATCCATCTCGGCGCGCACCGCCTCGACGACGTTCTGCATCGCCACACGCGGATCAGAGATTTCGTCGGTCAGATAGGCCTGCCACAGCGGCTGGCCGATCTGGAACTGCGACAGACCAAACAAGTGGTTGTCGATCGCCCTGGCCTGATTGAGTTGCTCGCGAACCAGCGCAACGAAGGGAAGCATCCAGTCCGGTGTGTTGGCATTCCACTCCGCATAGATCGACTTGTAGGGTGGCAACTGACCTGGGTGGCCGGTCTCGGTCCCGGCGATCGAGTCCTGCCAGATCTGCGGATCGTAGGTGAGCGACTTGATGTACTCTGCCGCCTTCTCCTTGTTCTTGCCGTGCTTGAACAAGGCGCTACCAGTTGTCCAGAACACAGTCGAGCCCTCGCCATTCGCGAACTTCGGCAGCGGCCCCATGTGGAGCTGCGTCGGCTCGTCCCAATACTGGGCCATGCGCAGCGGCGCATTGAAGTATTTGGTGTAGTAGCCGACCCGCTGCGCGGCGAACGCAACTTCGTCGGGCGTGCCATTGACGCCGCCATCGGTGGCGCCGGCCAGCAGAATGTCCGGATTCGATACGGCCATGATCTTCTTCATCAGCATCAGGGCTTCGATCGCCGCGTCGCTGGTGAAATCAAACAGACCTTCGGACGTGTAGACATCGCTGCTCATGCTGTGAGCCATCGGCGCCACCGAGCGCCAACCATGGGCGTCGAACGTTGCGCCAAACGGCGCCGCACCGGAGTCGACAACCGTTTTGGCGTTGGCCAGGTAATCGTCCCAGGTCTCCGGCGGAGTGTCCGCCAGCCCGGCCTTTTCGATAACGCCCGCATGCCAACCCATGCCGATCACGTCCAGCAGGAACGGCCAGCTATAGAGTTTGCCGTCGATCGTACATTCGTCGCGAATTGAGGGAATCAGATCGTCGAGGACATCGGCCGGGATGTAATCGTCCCAGGGCTCGATGACATCGGCCTCGACCAGTGAGGTCATTTCAACGAACGGCGTCTGGCCGACATAGACGTCCCACGTGCTTTCGCCCTTCTTCGCCTCGGCGACGAAGCGCTCGATGCCGAAACCCTGGACCGGCGCGATCTGATAGTTGATGCCCGGGAACCTGGAGTTGACCTCGGCGATGTCCGGATGGAGGTTCTCGATCCAGTCATAGAATGTCGGCGTGAGCGGACGATCCTGCGCGAGGGCCGACCCGACTCCGTATTTGGCGGCGACACCGACCCCGGCCAAACCGAGGCCGGCGACCAGACTGCGCGACACGAATTCGCGCCGATCGATTTCTCCTCGCAGCAACTGCCGGCGCCCGGCCTGTTGCAGCAGATGTTCCTGTTCCTTGCGCTTAACCACTGGTGTTTCCTCCCTTTTTGGGTTCACTTCCTTTGGAAGATATTCCGTCGCTGCCTAAATTCGTAACAGTAAGGCTGTCCAGTCGCAACCGATCCATACCCATGCGACGCGATGTAATTTTTTTTCGTCCGCACCGCCAAGTCCTCGACTCACCACAACGTGTAACCACCATCGATGATATGGGTGGCGCCGGTGATGTAACTTGACGCCGGACTGGCCAGGAAAACCGCAAGCGGTCCTATCTCATCTGGCTCTCCCGGCCGGCCCATCGGAATCGCCGCCATGAGGTTCTCAATCACTTCCGGCCTGGTTTCATTCCATTTCCGGTTGGCATCGGTCATGAACAACCCGGGGCAAATCGCGTTAACGGTAATCGCGTGCGGCGCCCAGTCGGCGGCCGTGGCTCGGGTGAACTGGACAACCGCCGCTTTTGCCGCCTCATAGGAGCGGCCCCCGATTCCACGGTTGGAAATCAATGCGTTCATCGATGATATGTTGATGATCCGTCCGCCCTGACCGCGTTCGATCATTGCGCCGCCGACGATGCTGGTACCAAGGAAGCAGCTCGTCAGGTTGAGATCGATCACCATTTGCCAACTCTCCAGGGATTGCTCCTGGATCGGCTCCGGAACCCGGCGCCCGCCGATATTGTTGATGAGAATGTCGATCGGACCGAAGTCACGGAGAGCACGCTCGAGACCCGCGCGACAATCGTCCGGCACCCCCATGTCGACGCCGAGCGTTGCGGCCCTTTTGCCATGGGAACGAATATCCGTCGCGGTTTCGGCGAGGGCTTCTTCACTGCGGCCGGTTATAATGAGATCGGCACCGGCTTCGGCAAGGGCCAGCGCCATGCAGCGACCAAGGCCGCGGCTCGCACCTGTCACCAGAGCTGTCTTGCCGTCTAGGCGAAACCGATCGAACAGTGCCACGCCCCGTCCCCCCACTTTTGCGGCGCACCATCCCACCGCGGCTGCCAGGATAAGCGCTAAGATACGCCTCGACAATCTCGCCCTGCAAGCGCGTCGACAATGACGCAGCACGGGCCGCCCCGAACATTCCGATCACCGGCGGTCTTGACGGGCGGCGTAAGCCTGTAGATTTTGCTGACTGGCTAACTTGTCGTTCCAGAAGCAGAACGGCAATTGCCTGGGGTCGGATGTCGGTTGTCGGCATCCCGCCGCGCAAGGGAATGGCGGCGTATTGGAAATACGGGCTGATCGGCGGACCGAACAGCGGCAGTATGTGAGATTGTCGGAACCAGATGGCACAAATTGAAGTCAGAAATCTGATCAAGCGGTTCGGTGATCTCGAGATTCTTCACAGCCTCGACTTGCAGATCGCCGACAGAGAACTCGTCGCCCTGGTGGGACCATCGGGCTGCGGCAAGACCACCCTGTTGCGGATGATCGCCGGACTCGAAGAGGTAACCCAGGGCGAGATCGTCCTGAATGATCAGGTTATCAATCACGTCCGCGAGAAGGACAGGGACATCGCCATGGTGTTCCAGAGTTACGCGCTCTATCCGCACATGACGGTGTTCGCCAACATGTCGTTTTCGCTGCGGATGAAGAAGATGCCCAAGCCGGAGCAGAAGAAACGCATCAAATGGGCGGCGGAAATGCTGGAACTCACCGACTTTCTCGACCGCTATCCCCGCCAGCTTTCCGGCGGCCAGCGCCAGCGCGTCGCCATGGGCAGGGCCTTGGTGCGCGAGCCGGCCGCCTTCCTGCTCGACGAGCCGCTCTCCAATCTCGATGCGCAGCTGCGGGTCCAGATGCGGACCGAGCTTCGAGCCCTCCACCTGCGCCTCAAGACGACAATGGTCTACGTGACGCACGATCAGGTCGAAGCGATGACGCTCGCCGACCGCATCGTCGTCATGCACAATGGCTACATCAAGCAGATCGGCAGCCCCGACGAGGTCTATGACAAGCCAACCAATACATTCGTTGCCGGTTTCATCGGCTCACCGTCCATGAACATGCTGCCCGGCCATTTGCGCCAGCGCGACGGCAAATCTTTTGTCGAGTTTCCCGGCGGCTTTGAAATGGAGCTCCGAGAGACGCAGCGGGGTGAGGACGGACTCGCGGTCCTCTATGGCATTCGACCCGAAGACCTTCACCTGGGCGCCGAGAACGAGGGTATGCCGCTGGCGGTCGATGTGGTCGAATTCACCGGCAGGGAGATCGAACTCTTCGGCATGCGCGAGGATGTCCAGGTCTGCGTCCTTCTGCGCGAGCGGCAACGCTTCAGTCCCGGCGACACCGTGTGGATGAAGCCGGACCAGGCACGGTCACATGTGTTCAATGCAGAGACGGGTAACAACATCGAAACTGCCTGA
>JAAEOR010000521.1 GCA_024222895.1 Hyphomicrobiales bacterium
CCTGGAGATCGATGCGGACCCGGATCAGCTGTTCCGGATCCTGACCAACCTCAACCGCAATGCCATGCAGGCGCTGATGAGCGACCCGAGCCCGGCCCTCGTGCGGCGGCTGCGGATGTCGGCGACGCGCAGCGGCACGGAGGTGACCATCGTGGTCGACGACACCGGACCCGGCGTCCCGGACAAGGCCCGGGAGCACCTGTTCAAGGCGTTTCAGGGCAGCGTCCGGCCCGGCGGTACCGGTCTCGGACTGGCGATCGCCGCCGAACTCGCTCGTGCCCATGGCGGGTCGCTTGCCCTGGTCGACAAGGACGAGCCCGGGGCCCGGTTCGAAATCACCATCCCCGACCGGCCGCGCGCCAAGAAGCGCAACGGCCGCAGCGGCTGAGGGTCAGAGCCGGGCTGAGTCGGCAAGAACCCAGACCGGCGCTCCGAGTCCGAGGGCGCGCAATCAGCTGGCTGGCTCGGTGACGGAGAAACTCCACTGACCCTCGAGAATCTCCGACCGAGGCTCGTAAAGGCGGATGGCGTAATTCCAGCCGGGCGTGATCGGGATGCAGTTGAGGCGGCCGTCATCGCACCCGCCGAAATGGAGCGTGAACGAGCCATCAGCGTTGGGCTCTGCTGTGAAGTCGTTGTCGCTGTTCACACCGCGATCGTTGGCTTCCAGATAGCCATCGGCATTGTAGATGGTGACCGACCAGAATGCGTCGACGGGTACGTCGCTCACCGTGACCGCATGCGGGATCGCGCCATCATTCGCCTCGACGCTGTCGAGAATGTACATGACGGCAGCCCGCGGCAAGCCGACCCAACCCGTCCCGACCTGCGGGCGGGCCATCGCCGGTGTGATTCCCGTGGCGCCGAAGTGGAACATCGTCTGGTCTTCCAGCACCAGTTCGCCGCCGTCCCTGAATTCGTGGCTGCCGCCGGCGAAGCTCGAATACCACTCCCGGCCTCCTGATGTCGGACCTCTCTTGGCCTTGACCAATGCCGCTGGTTCCCAGGTCGCCATCGTCAGGCAATCACGCTCAGGTCGCTTACCGATCAGCCAATTGTGATTCCGGGTGTTAGCGGACAACTGTTAGGACTGACGGCGGCTTGGCGCCGATGCATCTTGTCGCTTCCATGCCAAGCCAAACGTAACTCTCTAATGCCGACATCGCGAGGACCGTCTTAATGTTGCTGAAATCGAAGCGGAGTTGGGAAATCGCTGAAGCCAATGTGACACCCGAAAGCGTTGTCAGGAACAGACGGCGGTTCCTGACGGGTGCTGGCGGCGCGACAGTCGCGATTGCTCTGTCGGGGTTTCTCAAGGCCTGCGAGGACGAGACCGTCAAGGAGACGCTCGTCGAGGGCGAAGGCGACCCTTCGGCCTCCCTCTACCCGGTCAAGCGCAACCCGAGATACGAGGTCGATCGCGCCCTGACTGACGAGGATATCGCCACAGGGTACAACAACTACGTTGAGTTCGGTTCCTCCAAGTCGATTCAGCGTGAAGCCCAGAAGTTGCCGCTCCGGCCTTGGGTCATTGAGATCGATGGCGATGTTGAGCAGCCGATCACGATCAGCATAGACGATCTTCTGGCCAGGATGCCGCTCGAAGAGCGGGTATACCGCCATCGCTGCGTTGAAACGTGGGCCATCACGGTGCCGTGGAGCGGCTTTCCGCTTGCCAGCCTGGTCGAGATGGCGCGGCCGGGTGCCGGCGCGAAATATCTCAGGATGACGTCCTTCCTCAAACCCGACTTCGCCAAGGGTCAACGTTCTTCCTTCTATGACTGGCCCTATATCGAAGGTCTTACCATCGAGGAGGCGACCAATGAGCTCGCGTTTATCTCGACTGGCATGTATGGCAAGCCGCTGCCCGAACAAAATGGTGCACCGCTTCGTCTAACGGTGCCATGGAAGTATGGCTTTAAATGCACCAAAGGAATAGTGCGCTTCACTTTCACCGATGAGCGCCCTGTGACGTTTTGGGAGATGCTTCAGGGCGACGAGTACGGCTTCTGGGCCAACGTCAATCCCATGGTTCCGCATAGACGTTGGAGTCAAGCCACCGAGCGGCTGCTTGGCACTGACGATCGTGTGCCGACCCTGCTCTACAACGGTTACGCCGAGCAGGTTGCGAGTCTCTATGCAGGGCGGAAAGACGAACAACTCTTCATGTGACCGGCATCGGACACCCTGCTCGTCATGACTTGTTCCTGGTCGCGTCCCGATTTCCGGGTGTAATGGCTTTTCCAGATAGGCCGATCTCCGCGCCGCCCTGGCATCGGCCTGGTCCATGGCGTCCTGCCAATGTGACAGTCCACTGCCAAATCGGGCAATCCGCGTAGGCCGTTGATTCTTCAAATGACCTCGGCATGTTGCCCGTCAGACCTGCCGATAAGTCAGAGGAAACTGCCGCCACCGCGTCGACCGCACACGCCCGCCACAAAGAAAATTGTTTTTTATCAATGACTTCGCCAGGTTGGCATGAAATGTGCGTGCCGGCAAGCGAAGTAGAGTTCGGTAGGATTCGGGCGAGATTTCTCCCGCGTCGGGTTGTCGCGCAGGAAACGCTGAGCGCAGGGCCCTCCCCAGGTAGAGCATCAGTTGAGCGTTCTGGTTCGGCATCATTCGCATTGAAGGAGCGAGATTCATGGATCGGTTCTGGCAGAGCTTCCTTGCAGGAGTCGCGCGGGGCCGCAAGGTGAGCCTGGCCCCGCAGGGCCCCACGGACCACAGGGCGAGCCCGGACCGCAGGGTGAGCCTGGACCAGCCGGGCCGCCCAGGACCACCCGCCCGGCTTGCACCCGGACCGGCCGGACATCCGCCGCTCTTGGCCCAGTAGCGCGTAGCAAGACACGGCGGCCGACGGCCCGGAAACGGCGGGCTGCGCACTGCTTTATGTGGTTGGACGAGCAGCGCACAGCCTTAACCCTAATGGGGTTTTCAGGACCAAAGTCGCCGCGGCCATAGCGGCCCTGCCATTGTGACAGTCCTCTGCCAGACTGGCAGACGGTCCCTAATGAATTGAATCTTCGGGAGACTTGGGCGAACAGTCTGGCAAGCCTGCCAATATGTCAGAGAGACATGCCAAGCCGCGCCCGCCCCTACCTCGGCACTCTCAGTAATTCTTCTTTTCTATCATATAGTTAAACAACGTAAGGGCAAGTGGCATGAAACCTGCTTGCCCTGTGATCAGCTTCCCGCTTCCCGGGGAGGGGGCTGATGCTTATGAGGCCTATGGAGATGAATGCGTTTGGAGTTCTGTGCCTGGTGGCGTCGCTCGTGTTGGGCGTCGGGGGGCGGGCTTATGCACTTGAGATCGCTGGGCTGACGCCCGACAGGCGGCCGGCGGATGCGCCGGAAATCGTGGCCGTTGTGAAAGGGCCGGAGTGGTATCGGATTGCCCTGACCGGGATCGAACCGCCGTATCCGTCCAGTCTTCGGTTCCTTGAGGATCAGGGTAACTGGTACACGCCCTTCAACCGCCCAGGGGCGACGGGGCGATATGACATCCGCGGCTGGTACGGGTCCAGCGACGTTGGCCAATGATTGTCGCGAGAGATCACCGAACACGCGGCCGCAGTGCGGTGCAAAGCCGCCACAAACGGTTCGCAAGACTTCACCAGATGCAGAGGACTCGGGCGACGTGAACGCGTCCTGCAGCAGC
Source organism: Hyphomicrobiales bacterium (assembly GCA_024222895.1). Classification (GTDB taxonomy): domain Bacteria; phylum Pseudomonadota; class Alphaproteobacteria; order Rhizobiales; family Kaistiaceae; genus Bauldia. Next base: position 3,662 of record JAAEOR010000521.1, read on the forward strand.
TGGTGTCGGGGGGGTCGAAGAACTCACAGCCAGTTGGCCCCAGATGGTTTGGCTGTATTGTCCACAGGAGAAACCAATATGAGACCGAGGATCTGGAGGTTGTTGATGGGCGCGGCGTGCGCAGCTGGCTTGGTGGCCGGTGCGTCTGCTGTAAGCGCCCAGGACGGCATGTCCGGCATGGGCATGGGCGGCATGTCCGGCATGGGCGGCATGTCCGGCATGGGCGGTATGTCCGGCATGGGCGGTATGTCCGGCATGGGCGGCATGTCCGGCATGGGCGGTATGTCCGGCATGGGCGGTATGGCCGGCATGTCCGGCATGGCCGGCTTTGTTAGTGGACCTGGTTGGGTCTGCACCCAGTGGACTTATGCCGTGCCCCGAATCATGGGCATGGGTGGCATGAGCGGAATGGGTGGCATGTCCGGCATGGGTGGTATGTCCGGCATGGGCGGCATGTCCGGCATGGGCGGTATGTCCGGCATGGGCGGTATGTCCGGCATGGGCGGCATGTCCGGCATGGACGGTATGTCCGGCATGGGTGGCATGTCCGGCATGGGTGGC
>JAAEOR010000522.1 GCA_024222895.1 Hyphomicrobiales bacterium
CTACGGCATTCTCAACCATATGATGCTGCTCGCCGGCATTGTCGACATGCCGTTGAACTGGCTTGGCGAGATGCCCAACGCGATGATCTCGATCATCGTGGTCGGGGCGTGGAAATACTTTCCCTTCGTGGTCATCGCCGTTCTCGCCCGGTTGCAGACAATTCCCGAACCGCTCTATGAAGCCGCCACCATGGATGGCGCCGGGCCGATCGGCCGGTTCTTCGACGTGACGCTGCCACAGCTTCGCGAGGTGCTGGCGGTGGTCATTCTCTTGCGCGCCATCTGGGACTTCAAGGAGTTCGACCTGATCTTCCTGCTCACCGGTGGCGGCCCGCTGAACAAGACCCAGACGCTGTCATTGCTGGTCTATCAGGAGGCGTTCGGCCTCAATCAGATGGGGCTGGCGTCGACCTATGCGGTTGCGATGATGGTCGTCATGGGCGTCTTCATGTTCTTCTATCTGCGTCGAACCATCCGTTCGAGCGGGGAAGCCACATGAACCGGGGCGGGCTGATCCGCAAACTGACCACGAACGTGGTCGCCTGGGCGGTGGTCCTTGCGGTCGTCTTTCCGCTGATCTGGATGATCATCACGTCGATCAAGCCGCAGACCGAACTCTTCCGGATTCCGCCGACCTTCTGGCCGGAAACGGTTACCTTCGAACATTACTGGCGCCTCCTGACCGAGACGCCGTTCCTTCTCTATTTCCGCAACTCGACCGCGCTGGCCATTTCGACCACGGTGGTGGTGATCCTGATCGGGACGCTTGGCGCCTACAGCCTCGTTCGCTTCCGCTATCGTGGCCGCGAGACGCTGGCGATCCTGGTCCTGTTCACCTACCTGCTGCCGTCCGTGGTGCTGATCATTCCGCTCTATCTGCTGATGGTGTCGATCGGCCTGTCCAACACCCTGGCGAGCCTGGTCATCGCCTACACGACCTTTGCGCTGCCCTACGCGCTGTGGCTGCTGCGGTCGTTCATGGCGGGTATCCCCGAGGATCTCGATTCCGCGGCGATGGTCGACGGCGCGAGCCGCATCGGTGCCTTCATCGACGTGGTGCTGCCGCAGGCGCTGCCCGGCATCATCTCGACCGCACTCTTCACCTTCATTCTCGCCTGGAACGAGTATCTCTATGCGCTGGTTCTGGTGAACTCGGAGAGTGTGCGTCCGCTGACCACCGGCGTGATCAACATGCTGATCACCAGCTTCAATATCGAGTGGCCGTTGCTGATGGCGGCCTCGGTGATGATGAGCCTGCCGCTGATCGTGATCTTCGCGTTTCTGCAGAAATATCTGACGCGCGGCTTCGGCGCCGGCGGCGTGAAAGGCTGAGGGATGGCTGGGGTCGCATTCGAAGATGTCCGCAAATCCTTCGGCACTTTCGTCGCGCTGCAATCGTTCGACCTGAAGGTTGAGGACGGCGAGTTCATGAGCCTGCTCGGGCCATCCGGCTGCGGCAAGACCACGGCGCTGCGCATGCTGGCCGGGCTGGAGCAACCGACAGCGGGTACGATCCGGATCGGCGATCGCGTCGTCAATGGCGTGCCGCCGGCCAAGCGCGATATCGCCATGGTGTTCCAGTCCTACGCCCTCTACCCCCATATGACCGTCGCCCAGAACATCGCCTATCCGCTGCGCAAGCGCGGTGTGCCCAGGGCGGAGCGGCCGCCGAAAGTCAAGCGGGCCGCGGAACTGCTTCAGCTTGAGGAGTTGCTGGGGCGCAAGCCAAGGCAGTTGTCCGGCGGCCAGCAGCAGCGGGTCGCGCTCGGCCGCGCCCTGGTGCGGGAGCCGCAGGTGTTTCTGCTTGACGAACCGCTCTCCAACCTTGATGCGAAACTGCGCGCCCACATGCGGGCCGAACTGATCGAGCTTCACCAGCGCATCGGCGGCACGATGGTCTATGTTACCCACGACCAGCTCGAAGCGATGACCATGTCGACGCGGATTGCGGTCATGAATGGCGGCATTCTGCAACAGGTCGCGACACCGTCGGAGATCTACCACCGGCCCAAGAACCTGTTCGTCGCCGGGTTCATCGGTACGCCGGCAATGACCCTGATTGAGGGGGATATGGTCACCGAAGGTGGGGAAACCCAGGTGCGGGCCGGGGGGCTTCGCCTCCGTCTGGCGGACGGTCATTGCGCCCGCATGCCGTCCGATGGCACCGGGATCTCCCTCGGTGTCCGGCCGGAGGACATCACCATCGGCGCGGGCGACCAGAACGGCAAGATCCGGGTGGTCGAACCGACCGGCCACGAAAGCATTGTCATGATCGAGTGCGAGGACGCCATGCTGACCGCTCGAATAGCCGGCGACATTCGGCTCGGCTTTGGCGAAGCGGTCTCGTTCGATCTACGGGCGGATCGCGTTCACGTCTTCGATCGCGGCACCGGTGAGCGGCTCAACGCGGACCGCGAAGACGTCGGAGCGGTGCGCGTCTCCGCGGTTGCCGGAGGAGTGGAGTGATGGACCTGCAGAAACACGAAAACCGGGATCTCGAGGCACTCGACCGCAAGTATCTCTTTCATCCGTTTACCGCGCTGGCGGCCCACGAGGAGAACGGTCCGCACATCATGTCGAAGGGCGAGGGGGTCTGGCTGACCGACCGCGAGGGCAAGCGTTATCTCGATTCCATGGCCGGCCTGTGGTGTGTGAATGTCGGCTATGGGCGAGCCGAGATCGCCGACGCGATGCGGGACCAGGCTTTGCGGCTGCCCTACTATCACGCTTTCGCGTCGATGGCCTCGGAGCCACCGATTCTGCTTGCCGAGCGCCTGGTCGAGATGGCGCCCGGCGACATGTCCAAGGTGCTGTTCGGCAATTCCGGCTCGGACGCCAACGACACCCAGGTCAAGCTGGTCTGGTACTACAACAACGCCCGCGGTCTGCCGAAAAAGAAGAAGATCATCGCCCGCGACCGCGGCTATCACGGCGTCACCATCACATCGGGCAGCGCCACCGGACTCGATGCGGTTCACGCCGGCTTCGACCTGCCGCTCCCCTTCATCAAGCGCACCCGCGCACCGTATCGGCTGTGGGAAGCTGCGCCCGGCGAATCCGATGCCGCCTTTTTGCAGAGCCTGGTCGATGACCTGGAAGCGCTGATCGAACGCGAAGGCGCCGATACGATCGGCGCCATGATCGCCGAGCCGGTGATGGGCGCCGGCGGTGTCATCGTTCCACCGGAAGGGTACTTCCCGGCCATCCAGGCGGTGCTGCGCCGTCACGATATCCTGCTCATCGCCGACGAGGTGATTACGGGTTTCGGCCGGCTGGGTACGATGTTCGGCAGCGAGAAACTCGACATCGAGCCCGACCTGGTGACGATCGCCAAGGGCGTGACCTCGGCCTACATTCCGCTGTCCGCCTGCCTGGTGTCGGAGAAGATCTGGCGCACGCTGGTCGACGACGGCTCGGACCTCGGTGTGTTCGGCCATGGCTACACCTACACGGCCCATCCGACCGCTGCCGCCGCCGGGCTAGCCAATCTCGACATCATCGAAAACGAGAACCTGGTCGAGCGTGCCGCGGTCAGCGGGCGGCTGATGCACGATCTATTGAAGGCCGCCTTCGTCGATGATCCGATGGTCGGCGAGGTCCGCGGCATTGGTCTGGTCGGTGCCATCGAGTTCGTCGCCAAGCGCGATCCGATGACGCGGTTGGATCCGGGCTTGAAGGTCGGGCTGCAGGTCGCCGCCGCTGCGATCCGCAATGGGCTGGTCACACGGCCACTTCCGCAAGCCGACACGATCTCGTTTTCGCCGCCGCTGACCATCTCTCATGAGGAACTGGGAGAGATGGTCAAGCGCGCGCGCGCCGCGGTCGACGAGGTGCGCGACACGCTTGTTCGCGATGGCAACTGGTCTGGCTGAGGGGGACTCGATGGATCGAAACGATATCGACTGGTGGGGGCCGATGCCGGCCGTGACGACGCCCTTTGACGACGGCGGGCGGATCGACGAGGACCAGTTTCAGCGCAATATCGACCGGCTGCTTGTCGCCGGCGCCTCCGGCGTCGTCGCCGGCGGTTGCACCGGCGAGTTCTGGGCGCTCACCCATGACGAGCGGAAACGCGTCGCCGAAATCTCGAAGGAAGCCGTAGGCGATCGGGGAACGACGATCGTCGGCGCCGGGGCGGTGACGGTGGCCGAAACCATCGCGTTGACCCGGCATGCGGAGGCGGTCGGCTGTGACGGGGCGCTGATCGTGCCGCCCTACTTTGTCAAGCTGACCGACGACGAGATATTCGCCCATTTCGCCGATGTCTCGAGCGCTGTCGGTATCCCGATCCTGGTCTACAACATCCCTCGCAACACGGTGAACGCGATCCCGCCAGCTCTGGTCGAGCGGCTCGCCCATCTGGATCGCATCGTCGCGATCAAGGAAAGCTCCGGCGACTGGAACAACTATTACGGCACGTTCCTTGCGGTCCGCGATCGCATGCGCGTGTTCTGCGGTCCGTCGTCGGCCTATGGCGTGCCGGCGGTCGAGCTCGGGGCGGACGGCACCATCGACTGCTTCCCCAATGTCTGGGTGCCGGGCGGGCTCGACCTTTATCACGCGCCGAAGGCGGGAGAGGGCGCTCGCGCCGCCGAGCTGCAGGCTGTCGGTCGCCGCCTCACCGACCTCTTCACCAGCGGCGGCCGGACGCTCTATCCCGCGACCAAGGCGGCGATGGACATTCTCGGCTTTCCGGGTGGCGGCAAGCCGCGTCCCCCTCTTCGCCCACTCGACAAAGATGCTCGCGACGGCCTCGAACGGGGTCTGAAGGAACTCGGCCTCGCCTGAGCGCGCGGCCCCTATCGAAGGAGACGATTCATGAACGCACCCAGTCCGGCCGAAGGTCGCGCCCCCCAGCTCACGCCACGCGACTACAAGACCAATTTCAGTCAGTTCGTCGGCATCGGTCCGAACGGCAATTTGTGGGTCGACGGCTGTGACGTCGAGGACCTGGCCCGGGAGTACGGCACGCCGCTCTACATTATTTCGGAGAACCAGCTCCGCTATACCTATCGCACCTTTCGCGATGCCTTCCGCGCCCACTATCCCGATGTCGAGATCCTCTTCGCCAACAAGTCGAACAACGGTCTCGCCATTCGCCACATCATGAACCAGGAAGGCGCCGGCGGTGATTGTTTCGGCGTCAACGAGATGTATCTGGCGCTGCTCGCCGGGACCAATCCGAAAACCCTGGTGCTGAACGGCTCGAACAAGCAGGACGAAGAGCTCGAAATGGCGATCGCCAACGGGCTCTGCATCAACATCGACGCCATGGACGAACTCGACCGTATCGACGCGATCGCCAAGCGCCTCGGATGCAACGTCGACATCGGCATCCGGCTGGCGCTCGATCTCGATCCGCTGGCCGGGCAGGAGGGCGTGCCGATGCACGGGCCGGGGACGATGAAGGAGCAGAGCGACTCGACCAAATGGGGCATGACCCGCGCCCAGACGGTCGAGATCGTCAAGCAGGCGCTGGACATGCCGAACATGCAGCTGAAGGAGACGCATTTTCATCTGAGCCGCATGTCCAACGATCCGGTGCCCTTTGCGGTGATGGCGCGCGAGATGATCACCTGGTCGGCGCACATCAAGGAGCACACCGGCTGGACCCCGCCGACGATCGATATCGGCGGCGGCTGGACCTACGGCACCTGGTACGGCACCGGACCGAACTCGCAGATCGACGACGACCGGGCGCCGACCCCGGACGACTACGCCCGGCTGACCTCCGAGGCGATCAAGGACGAGGCCGAGAAGCTTGGCCTGCCGCTACCCAAGCTGCGGCTGGAACCCGGGCGCTGCCTGTCCGGCCCTTCCGGCGTGGCGGTCGGCACCGTCGGCGCGGTCAAGGTCGGCGACAGCAAGAAATGGGTCAATCTCGACCTTTCCACCAATCATCTGTCGTGGGCCGCGGTTCTCGACTGGTACTATCACGCGGTCCCGGTGGTGAATGCCGATGCCGAAGCGACCGAGACCGTCGATCTGGTCGGCCCGCTCTGCAATTCCGACGAGGTTGGCCCGCACCGCAAGATGCCGCCGCTGAAGCGGGGCGACCATGTCGCCTTCCTCGATGCCGGCGGTTATTGCGAGTCCTCGGCGGCCCGCTACAACGCCCAGCTCCTGCCGGCGACGGTGGTGGTGTCCGGCGACAGCGCCGACCTCACCACCACTCGTGAGCAATGGCACGAAGTCGCCGGGCGCTTCCGGGTGCCGCCGCGGCTGCTGGCCGGCTCCTTCGCGCCGATCGTCGGGTAGCGGCGTGAACCGCCGCCCGATCCTTCGCATTACTGAACCGCAACAAGCCGTCGCGCCGAGCGCGGCGGGCGCAATGAGGAGAACCTGATGGAGCTCGGCATCACCGGCCGGCGTGCGATCGTTTGTGGCGGCAGCAAGGGGTTGGGGCGTGCCGCCGCGCTCGCCCTGTCGCGCGAAGGCGCGGAAGTCTGGATCGCGGCGCGCACCCGCGAGACCCTCGAGACGGCCGCTGCCGAAATCGCGGCAGAGACCGGCAACGGTGTGCACATCGTTGCCGCCGACGTAACCGATGCGGGCGGACGGTCGTCCATCCTGGAAGCCTGCCGAGAACCGGATATCATGGTGACCAACCCCGGCGTGCGCCAGGTGCCCGGCGACTTCCGCACCATGCCGCGGGAGGATTGGGACGGCTGGTTCGAGGCGCATTTCTATTCGGGCCTCGAACTGATCCGCCAGGCGGTGCCCGGCATGTGCGACCGTGGCTTCGGTCGGGTCGTCAACATGTCGGTGAGCTTCATCAAGTTTCCGCAGGTGAATTTTGCCGGCAGCCACGCCGCCCGCCTGGCGCTGGCCGGAGCGATCGCTGCCATGGTGCGGGAACTGATCCCGTTCAACGTCACCATCAATTCGGTCTGTCCCGGCCTGTTCGACACCGAGGCGCTGCAGATCAACCTCCATGGTCACGCCGCGCGCGGCAATACCACCTATGAGGCGATCGTCGCTGACCGGATCGCCGGCTGTCCCGCCGGCCGGTTTGCCGACCCGCAGGAATGCGGCGACCTGATCGCCTTCCTGTGTTCGGCCCAGGCCGGCTTCATGACCGGCCAGAACATCGTCAATGATGGCGGTATCTATCAGGGGCTGTTCTGATCGCCATGGCCGACATGCCTCAATCGCCGGACACGCTTGCCCCGAACGGCCGCGTCATCATGATCTCCGGCGCCACCGGTGGCATCGGTGCTGCGTTCGCGACCCGCCTCCATGGTGATGGGTTCCGCGTCTCGCTGGGTGCGCGCGATGTCGACCGGGCGCGGCACCAGTTCGCCGATTTCGATCCCGAGCGGGTCTTCGTTCATCGCTTCGAGGCTACCGACGCCGAGACCGCTGGGGCTTGGGTCGACGCGACGGCGGAGCGCTTCGGCCGGATCGACGGGCTGATCAACAATGCCGGCGTGCTTCGGCAAATCTCGATGACCGAAGGCGACGAGACGGTGCTCGACGATCTCTGGGCGATCAACGTCAAGGCGCCGTATCGGTTGACCCGGCTTGCCCTGCCGCACCTGAAAGCCGGCGGCAACGGCCGGGTGATCAACGTCGCCTCCACCGACGGCAAGCGCTATCGCGACGGGGTTTCGGTCGGCTATGCGATGACCAAGCACGCGGTGCTGGCGCTGACCCACGCGACCAAGTTCGCCGCCTGGGAGGAGGGGGTGCGGGTGACGGCGCTCTGCCCCGGCGCGGTCGACACGGAGATGATCGCCAATATCCCCGGCGTCACGCCCAAGGCCCAGCGCCTGCGCCCGGAAACCCTGGGCGAGATCGTCGCGCTGTTGCTCAGGCTGCCCAACAACGCGCTGGTGGCCGAGATGGTGGTCAATACGCGGCTGGAGTCGGGGTTTTAAGGGCCTGGCGTGTCGCGGGGATGACCGTGAACGGAGATGTGCAGTTGAGCCCGCGTCCGGCGCAATTGCTTGCGCAGGAACACACGCCAACACACAGATCGGATTCCAGAAATGACCACGATATGCGTATGACAATTCGTGGATGGCCGTGACAGATCCCCCGATCGAGTCGGGGGAGGCCATGAAGGTTGGTGTCGGCCTACAAGTCAGCTGGGTCCGTCCTCCGGATTATGCGACGAACGCGGGCAGCCATCGCTTCCGAGATTCCAGACTGTACGACGCTCGACGGCTGGAAGCGCCGGATAGACCAGTTGCCAACAAATTACCACTGTGTGCGTGCTTCGAGGCTCGGCCGGCAAGCGGCCTCACACCTCAGCATGAGGCCGTGGTGGGAACACTCACCTCCTCATCCTGAGGTGCCGCCGCAGGCGGCCTCGAAGGGCGCACTGAAAGAGAGGCGATTCTTAACCCGCGCCGCAGCCCGCCTTACCCGGCCCAGAGTGCCGTTTGAGGATGGAACTGCGACCAGGCAAACCAGAACGCCTGATGGCTACCAAGATCGGAACCATCTGCATCGACAGCCCTTATCCCACCGGCATCGAGTTCCAGACGGACATTTTCATAAGCGATCTCATCGCCTTGGTTCAACGCCACAAATGCCTTGCTTCGCTGAAACGCCACCGGCTTGCCGGATGCCGTGACAACGCCAATGACGTCTTCATGAACCGGCAAGCGGGGATCGACATCACCGACCGGAAAGATCGGACCATCGGCATCCCGGTTATTGCGGAAATCGAAGTCGCGACCAAGCGCCAGCGATTCCACCAGCACCGTTGTCTCAGGGTGCGCTTCCTTCCACGTACCCCAGTGGGTGGTGATGACAGTGGCCTGGTCCAGCTGCAGGTTCTTCTCCGCAAGCGGCCCCGTCACCGCGTTGCCCAGAAACGTATCGAACACCGAAAATGTATTGACGTCGTACATGACCTTGTTGGACCGAATGAGCAGTCCCGACGTGCGCAGGACTGGCCGGTCAATGCCCTCAGGCAGTTGATCGGTGTAATAGGCCTGGGCCGAACCGCACAAGGTGCAGTACGGTATGCCAAGATGCCGTCCGCCGAGCGTGTCGTTGACCATCTCCCGGACTTCCATGATTTGTCGCGGATAGGCTCGATACTCACCGTTCACGCCGATCCCGAAAACCACATCGTCGTCGTCAAGCCACGTTGCCTCTTCGGCACTGGTTACTTCGGGATTGTCCGCCGCGGGAATGCAGTTGCACACGTCATCTGTCGTATCGAACGGGCGATCGTCGATGAGCACGCCGCCCCACGAAACGTGCCGCCAGTCGATATCGCCTTCAACGAAGATCTTGTCCCAGCCGGGCACGATACTGGTGAAAATGGCTCGCTTCACCGGCAGGTAATCAGGTGGTGCCGGTATGTCCCAGGCAATCAGATGATCGGTTACAACCCCCCACGGATTTTCATTTGGCGCCTCGATGCCCAGGAGCTTGGCGGCGGCGCCGGCGAGTGCAGTTTGCAGCCCGCGATCGGTGGCGAAGCGCATCAGATCGCTGATCATCCAGGCAACCCGGGGGTCTTCTGACCCGGCGATTTCTTCCAGGGCCACCGCCTGATCTGGCCCCCAGCTCGATTGCGCCATGCTGTCGACAAAGGCCACCTGAATGGCGGACTGCAACGCCTCGGACAGCGCCCCTTCCGGTATGGCGGGAGGTTCGCCGAATTGCTTGATCACGTAGCTTGGCAGCGGCTTCGCGTCCTCGGCGCGCACAGCATCGGACCAGAACAGAGAAAGCGTTACCAACGACGCGATCAAGAACATGGGGGATCGGTAGCGCATTGCCGATCTCATGGAAGGGCCTTTCGCGTGGCTATTTCATCCTCAGAGGCACAGGCCACCAAAGCGTTCGCCTGTGCCACCCGCAGTGCACGATTCAGAAGGACGGAGTTTCAGGCGCGCACCAACGCCGACTATATGCGGCCTCGACGTGCTGCTCCGCCAGTCACGATTCCATCAGTACTCGGTGAAGACTATGTGGATCGTTTCGACCTCGTGGCAGAGCGGTTCGCTGTGCATGACCGCGTTCGGGACGAGACTAAGCGCGGTCCATGGCCGAATACGCCAGCTCGGACGCTTCGGGGAAAAGGGCGGCCACGTCTACGGCCTGCTCCGTGTCGAGCGAATGCTGCAAGGCCGCGAGCACCATGGTCGTCCGCAGCCCTGAGACGGCATCGGGCGCGGGCGTCATGCCATTCGCAAGGCATCTCGTGAAATAGTGGCAGGATCGGTTCCACCAGTCATCGGGATCGGTTTGATCCTCCGTCATGTCCCACTGGATCGCTCCGCTGCGCGTTTCCTCCGCCAGCACCAATCCCTGCTGACCCATGTCCAGATCGACGGCGCCTTTCGACCCCTGGAGCGCCAGACGAAGGTCGATATCGCGCGGGTAGTGCTCCGGCGTGTTCCACGTGCTTTCCAGCGTAGCGGTTGCTCCATTCTCGAACGTCAGCAGAGCTGCCGTGGTGACCATATCGGGGGATGTACCGATCTTTCCGTTCGCCGCGTATACGCGCACGACGCGTTGATCAATGATCCAGGTCAGGAAATCAGTGACGTGCGACAGGAGAAACCAAAGCGGGCTGGTCCGGTCTGCCCAGGGCAGGGTGGCCGTCTTCACCGCCTTTTCATTAAGGCACATGTAAGCGTATCGGATGTCGCCCAGGGCACCGGCACGCACCATCCGTTCCATTCGCTGGACAGAGAGCCGATGCCGGTTGCCGAAATTGACCATCAGTTTCCTGCCGGTTCTTTCGACGGTTCGGACGACTTCGCTGGCTTCTTCCACACTTGTCGACAGGGGTTTTTCACAAAGGACGTCAAGCCCGGCCTCCAGACAGAGACATGCCGGCCCGCGATGGGCAAAATCCGGCGTTGCGATGATGACGGCGTCCAGTTCCGTTTTGTCGAGCATTGTCTCGACGCTGTCATAAGCCGCGGGCACACCGTACGAGGCGGCGACATCCTTCGCGGCAGCGGCGTTCAAGTCGCAAAGCGCCGCCATATGGGCGTTGGGGTCGGTGGAAGCCGCTTTGACGTAGCGGAGACCCATGACGCCGACACCGACTAAACCGAGTTCCAACACTTCAGGAAACCACCCTTCTCATCTGAAAAGGAACGCCCGGCGATAGGGACCGCCGGCCGCGATGTCGACGTCAGCGGGCCCGGTCCGGCTCGGACTCTCTGCCAACCCTATTCCGCATCAAGTTCGATTGATACAGCCAAGCCGGATGCTGATCTTCGCGGCCGAGTCTGTCAGTAATCTCATCCCAGCGGGATGGGCGTGTGTTTTGGCTCAATCGACCAAGGCGACCGACTGCCCGGACCACTGCTGAAAGGCGTCCGCTACCTTGGCCAATGCGTTGGCAGAGATGTCATGTTCTTTGGCAAACGCTTTTTGCGTCTCGATGCCGGTTTCAGTGAAAAACGACGAAACCTGACCCAAGGCAACATCACCATTCTTCAAC
>JAAEOR010000523.1 GCA_024222895.1 Hyphomicrobiales bacterium
ACGAGCAAGCAGAGCACGACCCCGCTGATCGCCGAGACACTCGACGAAGGCGACGCGACGCGGCGCATGATCCACACATTCCTGTCGCGCGGGGTCGATGCCATCATTTCACTGACCTCCTCGGAGGGCGACAGGGAAGCACTCCTTCAAAGCGCGAAGGAGGTGCCGGTCGTGCTGGCGGTTCGGAGCATCACAGGTGCCGATTTTCCGTCCTCGTTGTGTGATGATCGGCTCGGAGGGACGATGGTGGCGAGGCACTTTGCCGACCGCGGCCATAAGGTGGTCTGTCAGATCGAAGGGCCGCCGCTGTCGGCGACTTTCCGGAATCGTGCGCGTGGGTTTTCGGAGGTCTGCAGAGAGCGCGGGATGACCGAGATGCCAACCGGCGTCTCAGCCCACCGAGCAACTTCGGCAGCGGCAAAGGCCGCGTTCGAGATGATTGTCACGGCCAATCCGAGACCGACGGCCGTCTTCGCCCACAATGACACCCTCGCCCTCGGCGCCATCGAGGCCATGCGCCACCATCAGCTTCGCTATCCGGACGACCTGGCGATCGCCGGATTCAACAACACACAGATTTCGCGCGTTCTCGCTCTGCCGCTGACGACGATCCAATATCCGATCGAGGAGGTCAGCCGCCATGCCGGTGATCTGGTGCGTCAGCTGATCGAGAATCCGGAAGCAGAAGTCGAGACCAGGACATTTCCGCCCTCGCTGATCGTTCGGGCTTCGACGTAGCCAGCGGCGTATTTCCGTAGCTAACGCTCCGTCAGCTTGAGTTCGATCCGCCGGTTCTTGGCCAGCGCTTCATCGCTGTCGCCTTCCTCGATCGGCTGGAACTCGCCGAAGCCGGCTGCGACCAGTCGATCGGGTGGAATGCCCCGATCGATCAGGTAGCGAACCACCGAGATCGCACGGCCGGAGGACAGATCCCAGTTGGATTGGAATCGCCCGCCTGTGCTGGTGATCGGGCGTTTGTCGGTGTGGCCGTCGATGCGAAGGACCCATGGGATGTCCTCCGGGATCTCCTGGGCGAGTTCGACGACGGCATCGGCGAGTTTGCCAAGTTCCGTGAGGCCTTCGTCACCGATCTCGTCCGAACCCGTCCCGAAAAAGACTTCTGATTGAAAGACAAAGCGGTCACCGACGATACGGATATCGGGCCGATCGCCGAGAATCTCGCGCAGTCGGCCGAAGAAGTCCGAACGATAGCGGGACAGTTCCTGGACCCTTTGCGCCAGGGCAACATTCAACCGGCGCCCGAGGTCGGCGATCGCGGTCTGACTTTCCCGGTCACGCTCCTCCGAAGCCCCGAGCGCGTCCTCGAGAGCAGCGATCTGGCGCCGGAGCGCGGAAATCTGCTGGTTGAGCAGCTCGACCTGCGCCAGCGCCCGTTGGCTCACCTGTGTCTCTTCATCCAGTTCGGCGGTAAGTTGCGCCACCCGGTCGCCGGCGTTGAGCGCAACGTCGGATTGGCTGTCGAGGAGGCTTCGAAGACGCTCCCGCTCGGACTGGGCGGTATCGAGACTTGCCTGGAGGGTCGATAGATTGGCGGTGACTTCGCTCTGGCCGGCACGTTCGAGGGCGAGCAGTTCGGTCAATTCGGCAATCTGGTTGTTGAGGCGAGCCAACACCTCGTCGCGGCTCGAAACCTCCTGGGTGAGCAGGAACTGAGACAGCGCGAAAATCGTCAGCAGAAAGATGAAAACCAGCAGGAGATTGGTGAGGACGTCAACAAAACTCGGCCAGTAATCGGATCGGGTTGCACGTCGGGTTCGAGCCGCGGCTGCCATCATTCACCCGCCGGGTTTTGCAGGGCGCGCGAGATCGTTTCCAGAAGCTGCTGCATGTCGCGCTGCTGTTCGGCCTGGGTCTCGACCCATCCACGGATCACCTGCTGTTCGCTGCGCATGTGCTGCACCAGACCCTGGATACCCTCCGCCAGATTGGCCATGGCGGTCGTGGCCCGTTGGGTCGAACCGCCTTCCTGGGAGCCACCGCCTTCCTGGATCACCCGGGACAGCCGTTCGATGGCGAGGCGGATATCTTCGGCGGACGACGCGCCGCGGCTATCTATCAGCTCCGGGTCGAGATCGGTAACGGTCGACAGCCAGTCCTCCAGATCGTTGTAGAACATGTTCTGCGCCTGACCCGCCTGGAGATCGAGAAAACCGAGGACAAGGGAGCCGGCGAGGCCAAACAGGGACGACGAAAACGCCGTACCCATCCCGCCGAGCGGATCCGTCAGGCCGGCCTTCAGTTCCTCGAAAATCACGCCGGTGCTGCCGGAGGACACATCGAGGTTCTGAATGGTGTTGGCGACAGCCGACACCGTCTGCAACAGTCCCCAGAATGTCCCGAGCAGGCCCAGGAAGATCAACAGACTGACCAGGTAACGCGACAGATCCCGGTCCTCGTCGAGGCGCATCAGGATCGAATCGAGGATCGACCGCATGGTTTGGGTCGAGATCGCCATCCGACCGATACGGTCGCCCAGCAGCGTTGCCATCGGCGCCAGAAGCACCGGCGGCCGCTCGACCTCAAGACCAGGCTCGGCGATGCGGAAGGTGTTCACCCAGCGAACCTCCGGGAACAGCCGGAGCACCTGCCGAAACGACAGAAGAATGCCAATGATCAGGACCGCGATAATAACTCCGTTCAGTCCCGGGTTGGCTAGAAATGCCTGGTATATCCGCGACGACAGGATGAGCGCGATGAAGCCGGTGATGATCAGGAAGATGATCATCCGCCACAGGTAGATCTGCGGAGTGGCGAGCTTGTACGGGTCGTACTCGCGCGCGCTGCCTCTTCCAAATAACCGCAAGTTCTTGAGCCCTTTCTCGATCCTCGCAACTCTTAGCGTGATTTGCGAGCAGAGAGAAACGGCAAAATAGCGGCGGAGACGCGGCGGAGGGGCTTGAAAGTCGCCGATTGACCAGCCGGGGGCTAACCCGCTTCTCTCTCGCTCCACGCGGTCTGCGTTGCACTTTGGGGGGAGCAGATACGGTGTCAGGTGGGGATAAGCGTATGAGATCATACGGTTGAGCCGCCCGAAGCCGCAGCGACCCTCCGAAATGCAACCCTTCGGGCCGGCTGAAGCGCAAAACAGGGTGATCGAAGCGCTCGACCGTATCGCCGATACGATCTTCGTGCTTCTCCTGCCCGTCCCGCGCCTGGGCCGGCGCAGATCACATCGAGTATGAAGTATCCGGGCTAGGAATCGGGGGCCAGAAAACCCAGAAGGTGCCGGTGAATGGTTTCGTTGCCCGCGGCGATCGAACCGCCCTCCAGCATGGTGTTACCGCCGGCGGCGTCGGTCACCAGGACGCCCGCCTCGCGGGCGATTATGACACCTGCCGCAATATCCCAGGGCTGGAGACCATGCTGCCAGTAGCCGTCGAACCGGCCCGCTGCCGTCCATGCCAGATCCGTGGCGGCAGAACCGGTTCGACGAACGCCGGCAACGTTGCGCATCATTCGGCGCAGCTCCTCAAGATAGCTGTCTTGCCCCGGCCGATGGAGATGAGGCATTCCGGTCGCGATAACGCAGTCAGCGAGCTTATTTCGCTTTGCCGTGCGCAGGCGGCGGTCGTTGAGGTAGGCGCCGCTCCCGCGTTCGGCGACATAGAGCTCATTCATGATCGGGTTGTAGATGACACCGGCCACCATCGTGCCCTCGCGCTCGAGGCCGATCGAGATGGCGAAGATCGGTATTCCGTGCAGGAAGTTCATCGTCCCGTCGAGTGGGTCGATGATCCAGCGGTGAGCGCTGTCGGTTCCTTCGGTGGTGCCTGATTCCTCGGCGAGCACACCATATCCAGGCCGCGCCCTGGCCAGCTCGGCAATCAGAACCTCTTCGGCGCGCCGGTCGGCCGCCGAGACGAAGTCGCCGGGCCCTTTCAGCGACACCTGAAGGTTCTCGACTTCGCCAAAATCCCGCGACAGGCCGCGCCCGGCCTTCAGCGCAGCGTTGACCATTACGTTGAGAAGGGCAGTCCGTGCCATTTAGATCTCCGCGCCGCGGAACGCGGCCGGCGATCTCCGACCACACTTCGCGGCCGGTTTCAACCCGTCGCGGTCAATCGTCGGTCAATCGCCGGGCCATCGTTGCGCGGCAGCCACGGCTGCCTGCCTCTGCCGGTTCGTCAATCCATTGACAAACGTGTCAAGCCAATCGTCATTCTTGCCGGCGGTGGAGGCGAGGAAATGCCATTTGGCCGCGTCGATCGGGCTCGCCGGCTTGCCGGCACCGATGGCCAGCATGCGCGCCAGCCGGTTCTGGGCGATCGGGTCGCCGGCATTTGCCGCGCGCTCCAGCCAG
>JAAEOR010000524.1 GCA_024222895.1 Hyphomicrobiales bacterium
GTCGCCATTGACATCACCAGCCGAAGATACGCTCCGGCCGGCAAAGTCGGCGCCCGCATCGCCCTGGATGATGAAGCCCTGAGCCGGGGTGAGGCCGGTCAGGTCGATGACCTGACGGCCGCTGACATCCGTCCCGAACCCCGAACCCGACCCGAACACAACATAGGCCTCGCCGGCGACGCTGCCGCCGTCGGCGCCAAAGGGCGCCCCGACGATCAGGTCGTCGAAGCCGTCGCCGTTGACATCACCAGCCGAAGATACGCTCCAGCCGGCCAAGTCGCTGCCCGTATCGCCCTGGATGATGAAGCCCTCGGCCGCGGCGAGGCTGGTCAGGTCGATGACCTGACGGCCGCTGACATCGGACCCGAACCCGGACCCAGACCCGAACACCACATAGGCCTCGCCGGCGCTGCCGCCGCCGTCGTCGCCATAGCGCGCGCCGACGATCAGGTCGTCGAAGCCGTCGCCGTTGACATCGCCAGCCGACGAAACGCTAAAGCCGGCCTGGTCGCCGTCATGGTCGCCCTGGATGATGAAGCCCTCGGACGCCGACAGGCCGGTCAGGTCGACATTGACCGGCGCCGCCCCGCCGAACACCACATACGGCTCGCCGGCTGAGCTGCCGCCGTCGTAGCCAAAGGGCGCTCCGACGATCAGGTCGTCGAACCCGTCGCCATTGACATCGCCCGCCGAAGAAACGCTGAAGCCTGCCCAGTCGGAGCCATCGTCGCCCTGGATGATGAAGCCCTCGGCCGCGGTGAGGCCGGTCAGGTCGATGACCTGACGGCTGGCGACGTCCGGCGTGCCGAACCCGGCATCCGTGCCGAAC
>JAAEOR010000525.1 GCA_024222895.1 Hyphomicrobiales bacterium
TGCCGTCGCGCATCGAGTGGGGCAACTTCGCCAAGGCGCTGACCGAAACCGACGTCCCCCGCTACCTGCTCAACGGCGTGATCGTGGTCGGCGGCATCCTGGTGTTTCAGACCCTCTTTGCCGTGCCGTGTGCGTTCGCCCTTTCCCAACGCCGGTTCAAGGGCCGAACGCTGATCTTCGGCCTGGCGCTGGCCGCGCTGCTCGTGCCGTTTCACGTCACTGCCATACCTATCTTTCTCGGCTTTGCACAACTCGGGATCTTGAATTCCTATGCGGCGCTCATCCTGCCCTTCGTGCCGACCGCCTTTGGCATCTTCCTGTTTCGCCAGTTCTTGTCTCAAGTCCCGGCGGAACTGTTCGACGCCGCCCGGGTCGACGGGCTGAGCGAAACCGAGATCGTCTGGCGCATCGCCTTTCCGCTTGCTCTTCCCGCCGCAACCGCCTTTGCGATCTTCTCGGTGACGGCCCATTGGAACGACCTGTTCTGGCCCCTGATCGCCACCACTGATCCGCTGCTCGCCACCCCGCCGCGCGGCATCCTCTACTTCCGCGACGAGGAATCCGGCGACGATGTCGGACCGCTGATGGCGGCGGCCGTGTTGATCAGCGCGCCGCTCGTCGTCGCCTTCCTGCTCGCGCAACGCAAGTTCACCCAGGGCCTCGCTGCCGGAGGGCTCAAGGGATGATCGCCATAACCCACCATAATGGGGCGGACCCAACCGCACCGCACTGCACCCTAACTGGAGGTCTCAAGAATGAAATCGACGATCTATGCCACCGCCCTCGTGTTCGCCGCGACCGCAGCGAACGCCGAGGACACCGAAATCCGCGTCCACTATGCGATTCCGACCATCTGGGCGGAGACCCAGGAGAAACTGGCGGATGCTTTCATGGCTAAGCATCCCGACATCAAGGTCACGATCGACGGCGCCGCCGAGGGTTATGCCGACGGGGTCCAGCGCCTGCTCCGCGAGGCGGTCGCCGGCAATGCGCCCGACGTCGCCTATGTCGGCCTTAACCGCTGGCGCATCCTGGAAGATCGGGGCCTGACCCATCCGCTTGACGGCTTCATCGGCGACCAAGCGGCCGAGATGGGCTTTACCCCGGCCCTCCTGTCCCTCGGCAGGTACGAGGACACCCAGCATGCCCTCGGCACATCGGCTTCGACTTTGGTCATGTATGTCAATCCCGACCTGGTCGAACAGGCCGGCGGCTCGATGGATGACTTCCCCGACACCTATGATGGCGTCATCGAGCTTGCCGCCAAGATCGATGCGCTGGGTGACAACATCGACGGGGTCTGGATCGGCCGCCACGATTGGCGGTTTCAGTCGCTGCTCGGCGCCCATGGCGGGCGGCCGATGACCGAAGACGAAAGCGATATCACATTCGACAGCGAAGCCGGTCTGGCTGCCGCCGACCTCTATCAGCGCTTCACCGACGAAGCTGGGATGAAGTCTTATGGCCAGGATGAGGCCCGCCAGGCGCTGCCGGCGGGCACCCTCGGCATCATGTTCGAAAGCTCGTCCCTGCAGACGCGTTTCGAGGAGGGCGCTGGTGATGCGTTCGAATTGGCGGTCAAGCCGCTGCCGATCGTCGCCGAGGACAAGACGATGGTCTACTTCCCGACCGGCGGGTCGGCGATTGTCCTGCTCACTGACGACGAGGCCAAGCAACAGGCCGCTTGGGAATACATCTCCTTCGTCACCGGCCCGGAGGGCCAGAAGATCATCGTGGAAAACACCGGCTACGCCCCGGCCAACGCCAAGGTGATCGAAGACGAAGCCTATCTCGGCGCTTTCTACGAATCGAATCCGAACGCGCTGGTCGCCCATACCCAGGTCGCCAACTATGCCGGCCCCTGGTACGCCTATCCAGGCGCCGAGGGGGTTGCGGTGACGGACCTGATTGCCGCCGCGTTGGTGGAGGTCGCCGAAGGGGCTGACACCGAAACGACGGTCAATGACCTGGCTGACATGCTTCGCGATCAGCTCGGCATGTAACGCGCTCGACAATTCGATGCGGCCCCGCGCCTGGCGGCGGGGCCGCGTTATTGGCTTACCGCCAGGATTCCGGCTGCGGACCGGCGCGCGCCGTCGGCAAGGGAAATCGGGCTCGCCACCCAGAACCGGGACAAGAATGGCATCCTCCCCTTTGGCGCGGGACAACATCGCACTGCCAGGTTTGACCGGATTCAGGATCGCTATCTGCCGAAACGCCGGTCGCGGCGCCGATATTCCTCCAGGCACGCATCGAGTTCGCTCGTCGCGAACTCCGGCCACAGCGTATCGGTGAAGAACAGCTCGGCATACTCGACCTGATAGAGCATAAAGCCGGACAGCCGCCGTTCACCCCCTGTCCTTACCACCAGATCCAGTGGGCGCGGCACCATGAGACAACGCTCGAATTCCTCTGATGTCACCGCCTGGCCAGCGCTGGCAGAATGACGATTCCGGACGACCAGATCGACCGCCCGCACGATTTCCTCCCTGCCGCCGTAACCGAGTCCGACATTGAGCGTGAGCCTGTCGAAATCCCGGGTGCGGGCGGCGGCCGCTTCCATCGCCTCGGCGAGCGAGCTGGGCAATTCGTCGAACCGTGTACCAACGAAATTCAA
>JAAEOR010000526.1 GCA_024222895.1 Hyphomicrobiales bacterium
CCGCGAGTTCACCCGCAAGCAGACCGCCTTCAACCGAGCCGAGCCCGACCTGCCCCTCCCCCACCTCAAGCTCCACGGCCTCCGCCACACCTGGGCCACCCTCGCCCTCGAAGAAGGCATCGACATCCACATCGTCAGCGAGCGCCTCAACCACAGCAGCACCCACGTGACGAGAGAGATCTACACCCACGTCACCCCGCCGATGCAGAGCGATGCCGCCGAACGCGTGGCAGGGCGGATCTTCTTCCAGAACCAGTGAGGTTCTGTCCCTGCTGGTGCCAAGCAGCCCCGTCAGGGCTCTCCATCCGACGTTGGCGCCAATGACGAGGTGGGCACTGTGGTCGAAGAGATGCCCGTGGTGACTGTGGAGGCTGTGCTCGGTGCGCCTGGAGCAGTTGTCGTCGGAGTCGATGCACCTGGGGACGGGTCGGTTGAGATCCTGTCATTCCGATCTGCGAAATTCGCTCCCCAGCTGACTCCGGCTACAAGGCCGGCCACGAGTAGTGCGAATAGCCCCCTCGAGAACCACGCACGCGCCTGCATCAATGCTGTGTGCTTGTGTCTTGAGGTCCATGAAGCGAGGTATCGACCTCGTTCCTCCCGCACGAGGACGAGCGTCATGGCATCGCGCGGACCTTGCTTGGCGAGATCCGCGACCGACGCATGCTCGTAGAAGCCGACCCGGTCGATCTCCACGGCCTCGAAGGCGGCTACAGCAAGGAAACAGATCGCCGCGGCGACTGGGATGAGCGACAGAGCAACTAGCCCCCCGCGATCAAGGGTGACCCCGAGCTGGTAGCCACCGATCGCTGTGCCGACAGCAACGGCTGCAAGTGCCGTCTGACCAAGGCGCGATGCCTTCTCTTCCGCCGCCTTCGCGCTCTCCTTCGCCTCATCGTTGGCGCGCTGAG
Organism: Hyphomicrobiales bacterium; assembly: GCA_024222895.1. GTDB lineage: Bacteria > Pseudomonadota > Alphaproteobacteria > Rhizobiales > Kaistiaceae > Bauldia. Next base: position 912 of record JAAEOR010000526.1, read on the forward strand.
CGACGGACAAGGCGTCGTCCCTGCGCGCAGCGAGCGGGAGCCAGGCCGCAGGGAGCACGTGTGGCGGCTCGACACCATCGTTCGCCGGAGCGTTGTCCGCTCGACGCAAATCCCAACCGATTCGGTGAAGCGGCTTCGGCCACTTGCCATCGCTGTAGACCCCAGATGCGTCGGGAAACAGATAGCGAGCGAGTGCTTCCGCAACCAGGGATTCGCTTTCGTCGAGAAACGCCCACGCCCCCTGCGGGTTGGATTCAAGGAAGATTGGCCCGTCCGGTCCGATCAGCCAGTCCTGGATGCTCATGGACAGACCGAGAGCAGTCGTGAGTTCGACCGCGTCGCGGGCAACGGTCAGCTCATCCGCTAGCGCGAAGGCTGACCCATGCGGATCGACGGAGCGCCAATCAACTACGCCAGCTTCGCGATCTCGGCTCCAAACCCAGGACAGCGGCCCGATCACAACCACCCGGAGATCCGCGGATGCGGCCACGAGCTTCTGCAAGAAAGTTGGCAGATGGGCGATGAGCTCTAGATCCTGAACCCCGACCTGGTCAACGAACGGCGCGATGCCCTCTCCGGGAGAGAGAGGCTTGGCAATGAGCGGAGCTTCGCCAGCAAACGCCGCAGCCGCTCCAGCGTCATTGGTGACGAGTGACGCTGCGGTGCGCAAGCCAATCCGCTCCGCTGTAGCCAGCTGATAGAGCTTGTGCTCCGCCTGAGCCACGGCTGACGGATAGTCAACCCAGCGCGCACCGACCCCGGTGAGGCCACCGATCAGCAGGTGTGGCAGCTCGTCGCGGGCCAGCTGGGCCTCTTCAGGGTCGAGGTCCGTGGTCTCCGCGCGCCCGACACGCCGAAGCCAGATCGTGGACGAGGGACCAACCGCCCAGCGTTCCTCACCCGAGCTGAAGATCCACGCACCGGGAGTGACCTCGACATCCCCCGCGCGCAACGCCGAGCAGTTGAGGCGCTTCGTCACCGCGCCGCGAAGGCCGAGCTCGTGCTCAACCAGATCAGCGTGCTTGCTGTCCGGTTCGTCGAGAATCAGGACGTCGAGTGCGTCCACTGCCCCCTCCGACGTCCCTTGCCGGCGAACTAGCTTGTGCCCTCGCCGCGAACCCGAGTCCCGTAGTCGCGCTGATGAGCTGCCTCGCCCCGTACCCTGGTAGCCGGTTCGCTGGGCGACGGTGGGGCCGGGGCCTCACCACGGACCTTGGTCTCGTGTCCGGGCTGGTGCGCGGCCTCCCCGCGCACCTTCGTGATCGGTTCGGAGGGCTGCGGCGGCTCGGGCGGTGGGGTCGGGGATTCTCCCCGTACCTCGGTTACGCGGCTCTCGACAGCTTCCGCCCGCACAGCTGTAGACGGCGACCGGGGGCCGGGTGGCGGGGCTGGCGACGGCCGGGGATCCCTTGGCGCCGGGTTGGGGTTCCCCGACTCCCCTCGAACGAAGGTATCGCCGCCCTCCGCACGGGCTGCGACCTGACGATCCCAGATCACTCCCAAGACCGTTCGGCGCGCCATATGATCAGATTACACCCGCGTAATTCGCCCAGGTCCAGCCCATGGCTGTCACACCCTTCAGGTACAACTGGTTGCAGGCGCAGCATCGTGCGCATAGCCGTCGACACTGGCGGGCGAAACGGAGGAACCATGGCCGTCTTCTACAGCTTCCACTACGACCGCGATAGCTGGCGGGTGCAGCAAGTCATCAACATGGGCGCGCTCGAAGGCCAGCCGCTCCTGAAGCCCCAAGAGTGGGAGGAGGCGAAGAAGAAGGCAGGCGGCATCGAGAAGTGGATCGAAGAGCAGATGAAGTACAAGACCGCTCTCGTCGTGCTGATCGGTGCGCAGACCGCATCCCGGCCGTGGGTCAAGTACGAGATCAAGAAGGCGTGGAGGGACAAGAAGCGCTTGGTCGGCGTGCGGATCCACGGACTGGAGGGCTCTGATCGCAAGACCGACTCGCAAGGCGCGAATCCCTTCGCGAAGGTCTCCCTCACGAACGGCAAGAAGACATCTGACTACGTCCCCGTGCACAACCCTTCCGGCGCTGACAGCAAGGCAGTGTACGCCTCAATCAAGAACAACCTCGCCACGTGGGTGAACGGTGGCTACAAGCCCTCCTGACGTGCAATGCCCATTCTGCGCGATCGTCGAACGCGAGGATCGCGACGTTCGCGAGGTCTGCCGCGATGAGCACGTGGTCGTCTTCTTTCCAGACGAACCTGCCACCCTCGGGCACACGCTCGTAGCGCCGAGGCTCCACGTGCCAGACATCTGGGGACTGACACCGGACCTGGCCGCACAGCTCGGTCGGGCGACGCTCGCGGTTGCTCAGGCGGTGCGGAGAGCGATGCAGCCCGATGGCCTCAATGTCATCCAATCAAATGGTGAGGCCGCCACGCAGACGGTGATGCACTTGCACATCCACGTCGTCCCCCGTTGGGACCGCGACACCATCGGCCGCATCTGGCCGCCATCTACGAACTACTCGGAGGCGGAAAAGGACGCTGCTTGGGACGCCATCCGCTCTGAGTGCTCGTCGCTCTAGTCACCCCAAGTGGCGACGACGGCGGCGGCGCAGGCCACCAGCAGCGGCCCGTAGAAGGCCCACAGCGACCACGATCGAAGGACGCCCGACCACCGACAGGCGGAAGTGAAGCTGGAGCTGCTGGGCTGGGCGTAGCGCAGCGTGCCCATGTCATAGACGTCGATCTTGTTGCGTCGGGCGTCGTCGTAGAGCGCTCGGAACTTGCGTTCCTCACGCAGGTAGCGGGCATCGAGGATGCCGAAGAGCGCCACCGCGAGGGCGCCCAGGAGGCCGACGCCGACCGAGTTCTTGTTGACTGCGAAGCCGAGCGCTGCCACCGAGACAGTCAAGCACCAGCCCTTCGCGAGCGTTGCAGTGGTGGACATCCTGGCGATGGCGCTCTGGATGAACTCCAGATGCTTCCGGCGGTCATCACCTAGGTCCACGGCGAGCGGGTCTGCCACCGTCCGAGTCTTGCATCAGTCGAGCCGATCAACGGGGTTCCCGTCGCTGGCCACGGACCTGATCTCGAAGGCCGTGATGACAAATCGCGGACAAGGGCTCGGAAACGGAGAATCCCCAGGCCTGTGACCTGGGGCTTCTTGGTGTCGGAGGGGGGACTTGAACCCCCACGCCCTTGCGGGCACTAGCCCCTCAAGCTAGCGCGTCTGCCAATTCCGCCACTCCGACGTGGCGCCGATCAGGTGATCGAAGCGAGGCTCGATGCTAGCGCGACAGGC
>JAAEOR010000527.1 GCA_024222895.1 Hyphomicrobiales bacterium
CTTGGCGCGACAGCAGTGGCAATTCTTTTCGCCTTGGTGAGCTTCCTGGCGCTTCGCGAGTACCTGTCGATCATTCCGGTTCGCCAGGTGGATCGGACAGCGATCCTGCTGGCTTACATCGCCATCCCGCTCCAATACTGGTTTGTCGTCGACGACTGGTATGGGATGTTCTCGATCTTCATCCCGGTCTACGCCGTCGCCGTAATCGCGTTTCGCCTGGTGATTGCCGGAGAAACCAAAGGCTTCATCCACTCTGCCGGAACCCTGCAGTGGGGCTTGTTCCTGACGGTCTATAATCTCAGCCATGTTGCGTTCCTGATGGAACTGGATATGGCCGTAGCATTACCGGCCGGTGGGGCCGGGCTGGTGCTCTTCATTGTGGTTGTGACCGCGTTCAACGACGTCGCCCAATATGCCTGGGGCAAACTCTTCGGCCGCCATGCGATCGTGCCGAAGGTCAGTCCGAAGAAGTCGGTCGAAGGGTTCGTCGGTGGTGTCGCGAGCAGCGCCGTTCTGGCTGCTCTATTGGCGCCGTGGCTAACGCCGTTTGGCCTCGCCGAAGGCGTGGTTGCCGGGGCCGCCCTCGGCTGTCTTGGCTTCGCCGGTGATGTGACCGTGTCGGCGCTCAAGCGCGATCTCGGTATCAAGGATTCCGGTGGTCTGCTGCCGGGTCACGGCGGCATTCTCGATAGGCTTGACAGCCTGGTGTTTTCGGCACCGATTTTCCTGCACGCGGTGCGCTATTGGTACGGTGCCTGAGATGACTCATGCGCGAAGAATCGCCGCGATGCTTTTCTTTGCGCTGGTGGCGCGTCCGGTCCTGCTGATCGCGACGGGGCTCCGTGTCGAGGGCCGCGAGCGGCTGCCGGCGTCCGGCCCGGCAGTCGTGGTCGCCAATCACAACAGTCATCTTGACGTGATCGCCCTGATGAGCCTGTTCCCTTTGCGGCTGCTCCACAAAGTGCGTCCGGTCGCTGCCGCCGATCATTTCACCAAGCCCGGCTTCATCGGTTGGATGGCCCGGGTGATCCTGAACGTCATCGCGATCGATCGATCGGGCGGCGGCGCCGAGAGAGCCATTGCACCGGTTCGCAAGGCATTGGACGGCGGCGAAATCGTCATCCTCTTTCCCGAGGGTACACGCGGCGCCCCCGAAGTCCTGGCGCCGTTTCGCCGCGGCACCTCGGTGCTGGCGGCGGAGTATCCGGATGTTCCGTTCGTGCCGGTCTATCTGCACGGACTCGGCAAGTC
>JAAEOR010000528.1 GCA_024222895.1 Hyphomicrobiales bacterium
CGGCGGCAGGTTATCGATGGAAAACGAGCCGTCATCGCCGACGACCACGGCATAGGGATGAGACGGCGCCATGATGAAGCCGAACATGAAATTGTGGGCTTCGCAGTTGATACCGATGTAGGGCGAACGGCGCGGCTTGATTTTGTCGGAGATGTCACCGGGTTCCGGCTGACCAAAATTGAAGAGCGTCTTCTTGACGACCCTGCCCTTCTCGACGCCGATGAGCTCACGGGCGTTGATGTTATGCAACACGCCGGCATCACTGTTGCGGATGATGATCGGGCCCGGCCTGACCACCTGGGCCCAGGGCCGGAAACGGCATCCCTTCTGATTGACGACGTACTCACCAAGCTCTGGTTTTGGCCATTCCTTGCCCTGCTTGATCTCGTCGATAAAGACGAAGACACCGCGCAACGCGCCCTCCTCGACGTCGACCCAGACGACCTCGCGCTCACCCTCGCCACAAACGTCGGCGTTCTTGGTGATCAGAATTCTCTCGATCGCGTCGTCGGGAAGCGCACCCTCGAATGTCACCTTGCCCTTGACCGTTCCGCCGTTGGTAACATCCACTTCCTCATATTTCGCCGGCTTCGCTGCATCCGTCGGCGCCACCAGAACTGTCGCGACCAAAACGCCGAGTATGGCGCTGGCGATTGGCAACTTGGATTTCATGGGATTTTCCTCCGCTATCCTGCTCATACTTGACCCGCGGCTTCGGCCGCCCGGATCGCTTGTGAACGGTTCAGTTCCTCCAAAGCTTCGATGGAAACCGACCAGAACCGTTTACGTTCCGGATCGCGGAGCACATCTATGAAAAGAGCGTTGGCTCGCGTGGAATCCAGATCCCGTAACAGACGGGCGGCATCTCGGCCGTGATAGCCTTCGAATGAAAAGGCAAAATCGACCAGACGCTCGACCGCTCCGGCACCACCGGCGCCGGCGACAGCTTTCGCGGCGCTCAGGCGTACCGACGGATCCGGATCGTCGAGCAGCGCCTCGACCTCGGTCCCGACCTCGCCCAACCTGGCGAGCGCGCGCACTGCTTCGGTGCGCACGAAACTGTCTTCATCACGGACATGCTTGGTCAACAAGGCGGTCACCGCTTCCCCGTCAGCGGCCCCCAGCGCACGGATGACGAGAAGCTTCAGGTTCCGGTCAGCCGAGTTTGCTGCGGCCATCAAAGCGTCGGTAACGGCAGGTGGGTACGGGTGTAGGTGAGCGCCTATTCGGGCGAGCGAGTCGGCCGCCGCCAGACGTAGCTCGGCGTTGCCGTCGTTGACCGCCACCGCCAATTCCTGCGCAACCTCGGCACGGCCGAGATCGCCCAACACCCTGGCCGCAAACCGACGGATGTCGTCATGCAACACCACCTTCGGCGCCAGCGCCATGCGCCTCTTGCCCTTGATGCCTTTTGCCAGGGCCAGGCGCTCCATGTCGGTCGCGGTCAACTCGATGCCTTCCTCAGGCAACCCAACAAGTTTCGCGGCCTCTGGCACGTCGGAGAGAATTGCACTCAGCGTCGAGGTCGGGAACGACTCGGCGTCGCCTTCAGCTTCAGTCGCCGGCCCGGGTTCTCTGTCCTCTTCGCGCGGTTCCTCTGGCGCGGCTGCGCCGTGGTCGGTTGTGTCGTCGCCGACCTCGGGCGCGTATTCGCCCCGCAGAGCCGAAATAAGCGCTCTGCCAGCGGCGTTCGGCCAAGCCGCATCGGCTCGCGCCAGTCGCGCCAGCGCCGACATGGTTTCCAGGCGTATCGCTCGCGCGGCATCGTCAATGACGCCGATAAGCGCCGCCACCGGTCGCTGGCCGCCGAGCATAGCAAGCCCGTGAAGTGCGCCGAGGCGGACGCCGACCGTTCGATCGGCGTCGGCGAGCAATGAGATCAAGGCGTCCACCGTCGCCTGCGGCGCGATGGCAGCAAGGGCTCGGGCCGATGCTGCCGCGACCTCCGCAGTGCCGTCGCCAAGTTTCGCGTGGAGCGACGTGAGCAGGGCTTCGTCGGAGGAGTATTCCTCCAAACCGGCGAGCGCTGTCAGGGCCGCTACCTGCACGGATTCCGAAGCGTCGTCGACCAAGCTTGCAAGCTGATCCGGATAGCGCCAGCCGTAGAGCCGCACCGCCTCGGCACGGACCGCGGCGTCGGGATCACTAAGCAGTGTTGCCAAGCGGCCATCGGCGGGAAACCGCGCCGCCCGTGCGTGCATGGCCGCTGAACGCACTTCGGCGGACGGATCGGCAAAAGCGCGCGCCAGCGGTACCGTCGCCTCCTCGACATCGGCGGTGGCCAGTGCCGCTGCGGCACGCCGACGCAGGCGCGTCGAACCTTCGTCCAAGAAACCAGCAAGCGCCTCGATGCCCGGGCTTCCCATCCGCCTCAAAGCTCCGAAGGCCGCCTCGGTCATGTCCTGGGCGTCTTCGTCGCGTATGGCTGCGACGATGTCGGAGACGGCCTCGCCGGCGTTGAGAACCGACAGCGCCTCAACCGCCTTGATCTGAATGTCGACCCAGTCGTTCCAACCGTCGACGAAAAACTCCTCTTCGTCCCAGACTATCTCCTCGTCGCGCCCGTTGACGATACGTCGGAGCCAGGGAATGGCCTGCTTGTCATTCAACTTTGCCAGCGTCTCGATCGCTGCCAGTTTGACCGCCGTACAGGGGTCGCCGAGCAGGTTCTCCAAAAGCTGTCGAGCGGCCCGAGGATCGGCGAGTTCCGAAAGCGCCTCAGCGGCGTCGGTACGAACGTCTTCGTCCTCGTCAAGCAGCGCCGCGATCAATGGCTCGACGGCGGCCGGCGCACCGATACGACCCAAGGCACGGGCAGCCAGACAACGGTGAACGTCGTTCCCATCGCTGAGGATCCCCTTCAAGACCCGGCATAGTTCGTCCGATACCGATGGGGAAACCGACGCCCGATCCTGGTTCGACAAATTCTGGGAATGGAAGTTCATGCTTTGTCGGCCGCCACTCGGGAACAATGACCTTGGTTCAAGAAAATTGCGGGCTCGACCGAACACAACGGTTCACAGCCGCGCCCGCAAAAAAGCGCTTAGATGATGTCCCTGGGCGCGAACGACATCGAACGGAATGTGTTCTTGTAGGGTGACTCGCCGATCTTCTTCACCTGGGCGACACCCATCTTGTAGTTGTAGTTGCCGCTGATCCAATCGACGATACGGCCTTCCAGGGAATTCGCGGGTTGCGAGGTATGCAGGAAGTCCATGTAGATGATGCCCTTTTTAATATGGCGGGTGACCATGGCAACGCCGGTGACGGCGGCCCGTGTCAGTTCCACGTTGCCGGCTTTCAACTGACCGCTGAACGAATAGTCGTCGGCCTCCACACCGAGTGTCGTTTCCTTCAAGCTCGGCACCCGGTCGGAGAAGACCATCAACATGTCGCCGCTCTCAATGCCGCGCGCCTTGGCGTCGTCGGGATGGATTTCGACGTAATTGTCGGGCCAGCGCTGGACGATGTAGGGCCTGCGCCGATCGTCGAATCCGGACTGCCAGCGTTCGTTGGTGCGCCCCGACGTGCACCAAAGTTCATCGCCCTTCGGCTTCATCCATTCCCAATAGTCGGAGAACAGTGACCATGGCGACTTCTGGATGTTGCAGCGGCCTGTCTGACTATTGAAATGGGTCAGTTTCTTGTTGAACACGTTGGCACCCTGCGGCCCCTCGGGGTCCAACACCCGGGTGGTGTCATGCAGCCGCTTGGATCCCTCCAGCGACCCATCCGCCAGCATGAACACCGGACCCTGGATTCCATTGGTGCCAAACTCTCCTAGCTTCTCATGCAAGGTCTTGCCTTCGCGGTGAGCGGCGACCTTGATCATGTTGAAGTCCTTGCGGCTACCGCGCGAGAAGCGGGCCGATTCCTCGGCAACATCGTTGGAGTTCTTCCAATCGAATCCGTCAAAGCCCATGCGCTTAGCCAAACTTGCGATGATCCACCAATCCGGCTTGGCCTCGCCGGGCGGGTCGTAGAACTTGTTGTAAAGCCGAAGACGCCTTTCGCCGTTGGCCCGCATGAAGGTTTCCTCACCCCAAGTCGCGGCAGGGAAGATGATGTCGGCGTAACGGTTACCGATCGGATCGACCAGATAGATATCCTGGTTGACAACCACCATGCCGCCCGAGTCGGCGCGCTGTTTCAGCGTGTCGATGATGTCCTGCTTGTCGTAAGACCGCACCTGATGCGGATTGGCCACCGTCAGTTCCTCAAACCGCTTGGCCAGTTGCTGCGAACTGCACATTGACTGGATCCAGGTGGTGCCGATGACATGTGCGAATCGCGTATGACCCGACATGGTCCAGGTATCGGTGTCGAGCGCCCGACGCCTGCGTCCCGGCACCTTCATCGGCGACTTGTTGCGCGGGTACTTGCCACCGCGCACACCACCGCGCTGGTGGCCACCCGCCCTACCGACAACCTGACCGGGCCTGCCGCCGGCGCCAACGATGATCGCCAGCGCACTGATCGCCTGAGTGTTGCCGGTGTTATTGGACCAGTAAAACCCCTTTTCGATCATGATCGAGGTCTTCGGATGCTCGCCGTTATTTGGCTTCGCCATCCATTCAGCGGCCGTGTAGATCTTCTCTACGTCGACGCCGGCCACCTCGGCGGCGCGCTCGGGCATGAATTCGTCCTGCGCCAAGAGCCACTCTTTCCAGTCATCGAAGCCACTGGTCTGGAACTTGCCCCAAGTGGTACGCCACTGCCACGGCGTATTCCGGGTACCTTGGCCGAAGCCGGAGCTAGACTCCCACTTGTTGTTGACCCAGTTCTTGATCCACTCGGAATCCTGCCAGCCGTTCTCGACAATGATCCGCGCAATGGCGTTTACCACCAAGAGGTCGGTACCAAGGTTGACGTCGAGCCAAAGCCCGCCGTTTTTCTCAGCATAGGCCACTCCTGCGGTGCGACGCGGATTCATCATGATGCACTTCTGGCCGTTTTGGATGCCCTTCATGATCCATTGGGTCCAAAGAATCGTCTTGGTCTCGTAGGGGTCGGTACCGCAGATCAATAGGGTCTCGGCATTCATCCAGTCCTCGTAGGCCGGACCGAAATTGTCGAAACCGGCATCACGGAAACCGGGCGTCGAGGAGACGTCGGAAGGCGTGTCGTGGAAGGTGAAATTGGCCGTGTTGATGTGGCGCAGCGCGTACTTGGTGATCGCGTAGGTGTTCTCGATGAACTGGTAGGAGTAAGTCTTGACGCCGTAGGCGTTGGCCCCGTGCGCCGTGCGCACATAGCTGCCGACCTCCGCCGCCACATCAAGCGCGAAGTCCCACGGCACCGGTTGCAGGATGCCGTAGATCCGAATCATCGGCGATTTCAATCGATCGCGCGTCGGCGTTTGCGGATTGTAGCACTTCTGGGCGATACAGCCGCCGCGCAGACTCGAATCGCCATCCGGGTTGACGAACTCGGCGTCTTTGTCGGGGATAATCACGACGTGGTGTGGAACACCATCATGCAGCACGATGTTGTGTTGGTTAGGCGCCACCCAAGGGCCCAATGTTTCGACCGGGAAATCGGCTCCGAAGGCGTTCTGGTCTGCCTCCGGGCCACCGTTGCGTCCGCCCGCCACTGGCCAGCGATAGACCTTGTAGCCACAAGCGACGATGCAGTAGTCGCAAGCGGTGGTGATCACCTCTGCGCTCTTGGGAGGAAGGGGAACATTGGTTTCTGGAATGTAATACGGAGTAGTCATCGCTTGTGCTCCCTACCCTTGCAGATTGTCGAAGCGGCCGTAGATCAACCCGAACACACCAACGGCATAGATGTCGTCGCCTTCCAGTTCGAGCAGCACTTGCGGGAGGCTCTGATAAGCCTGACCGGAAATAAGAATGCCGTGCCTGGTCAGGTCGTAGGTCGAAAGATGCAGCGGGCAAGCACCCAACGACTTGGTATCCGCCTTGTAGGTGCCCGCGAGTTCACCGCCCTGGTGGGTGCAGGTGTTGTTGAAGGCGACCACGTCCTTCTGCGGCCCGATCCCGCCACCGGCCTCCCTGCCGAGCTTGATCAGCACGGATCGAGCGAATGCGCCTTCGTCGGGGTACTCGAAACCAACCGGCTCGTCAGTCTTCAGCGCACTCAGCTTGCCGATCAGTTTGCGCGGGTAGGTGGCCACGACACCAGGAATTTGCTGCGCCGATCCGCTGCTGGCGGCGACCATAACCACCGCCGTCGCCGCTCCGGATGAGAGCAGAAAGTTCCGGCGCGACATCACACACTTACCGACGCCATGCTCTCTCTTCGACGGCAGTCGCGACGCCTCGGCCGCAAACGTGCGTTGTTGATGCGTCATTGTACAGGTTCCCTCAATTTGCCGCCGCTGCTGTGTCCAGCGGCGCATAAGGTGGAAGGGTCGGCGTCGCCATCTTGATCTCCTCGCCACTCAGCGATTCCAAGAAAGCGACCAAATCTTCCTTCTCCTCGTCGGTCAGCCCGAGCGGCTTTAGGAGTTCCGTTTTCGTCGATGCGAAGGTGCCGTCGGTGAAGTCGTTGGTGCCGCCGCCTTCGTCGTAGAAATCCACGATTTCCTCGAAATCGAAGAACGAGCCGTTGTGCATGTAAGGCAGCGTATAGGCGGCATAGCGCAGAGGCGCGGTGCGGAACTTGCCCATGTCGGACTTCTGCTTGGTCCGGTAATAGAGCCCCGCATCATCCTTGATTGTGCGGTACATTTCTTCGGTTACACCCTTGGCATATTGTTCGTAACGGAAGGTGATCTGGGCGAGGCCGCTATCCAGCCAGTCCTCCGCCCTGGGAACGCCCAAATTGTAGAATTTCTCGTCCGTAAGAAGCGGACCGTTGTGGCACTCGATGCAATTGGCCTTGCCCTGGAAAAGCTCAAGGCCGCGGACCTGTTGCTCGGTCAGCGCCTCTTTATCGCCGCGCATATATTCGTCGAAGGGCGTGTCGTTGTGGATCAATGTCCGTTCGAAGGCGGCCATCGCCTTCCACACGTTGTTGACCTTCGGCCAATCATCACCGAACACCTGATTGAAGCGCTGGACATATTCAGGAATGAACGCGAGACGCGCCTCGACCATGTCCCGTTCACCATTGCCGGACACAGCGCCCAGTGCCGCGCCGGGGGCTTGGCTTTCCAAGGATTTAGCCGCACCGGCCCAGAACAGCTTACCGAGATAGGCGGCGTTGACGACCGTCTGGCTGTTGCGCCAATGGATGACGCCCGGATAACCGCGCGAGATCGGATCGGCGAACCCCCAGCCCTGTTTCGGCACATGGCAATCAGCGCAGGAAACCGAAGCGTCCCCGCCAATTCGCGTGTCGAAGAACAGCAGCTTGCCCAGCTCAATTTTCTCTGGAGTCTGCGGGTTATCCACGGGAATCGGCGGCGGCCCGAGGGAAGCCAATGGCGGGTTCGAATCGGCCGCCACAGGCGACCCAAGCCCTACCGCCGCTAGACAGAAGGACGCCACGATCGTCGCAAGGGTGAGTGCTTTGCTTTTTTCCATTTGCCCGGCTCCTAATTCCTCTTCTCCAACCAGTCGTCGATCACCGGGTAATTGACGTTGATCTTCTCCTGCCAGACGTGCTCGGGCCCGGTTAGAGGGTCGCCCGACAGCGACATCAGGAAGGCCAAAAGATTGGCGCGCTCATCCCTGCTCAGGTCGAGCGGCTTGATGCGCGGATCCTTGTTGGGATCATCACCACCGCCCTGGTTGTAGAAGGCGATAACGTCCTCCAACGTCTCGATGGTGCCGTTGTGCATGTATGGTGCCGTATAGGTGAGCTCACGGAGCGTCGGCGTCATGAACTTGCCGATATCCGATCCGTCGGCTTTGTGGGTGCGGACATGTGCGCCGACATCGCGGCGCAGGTTCATGTAGTTCTCGACGCCCATGAAATTGCCAAATGCCACGAAGGTCAGATGCCGCATCGGATTCGACCAGATGTCCGGATTGTCGGGCACGCCCGTGTTGTGCGGCATGTCATCGGTGAACCGAGGTCCAGAGTGGCATTGGGCACAACCGGCCTTGCCCGTAAACAGTTCGAAGCCACGCTGGGCGGCGTCCGTCATGACGCCAGTATCAAAAGCCGCACCCCGCGAAGTCAGAGTCTTCAGATATTCGGGAATCGCGTTGCGGACCGAGCCGTTGGAGGGTTCGCCGAAACCGGCCTCCTCGAACATCACCACATAGGCCGGATCCTGCTTGATGCGTTCCTGCATCAAACGCATGTCCATGTTCATCGAGTAGGTCTCGGTGATCGATTCGCGGGTGACATCGTTAAGGTTGGTGCCGATTCGCCCGTCGTGGAACCAAGCCGCCTTCTGCGCGGAATTGATCAACGTTGGCGTATTTCGGAACCCGTCCGACCCCGGATACGCCTTCGACAACGCCAAGCCGTCGCCAAATCCCTTTTCGGGGATATGACAGGTGGCACAACTGATTGCGGCATCGCCGGAAAGTCGCGGATCGAAAAATAGCCGCTTGCCCAAGGCCGCTTTCTTGGCGTCGACTTCCATCTGCGGCACAGGCCCGAAATCGTCCGCCAATACCGGCGACACAGCAACTGCAGCGCCGACTGCCAAGGCCACGCGCCACGCGATTTTTGACGAAACTCTTCTATTCAACGTTACCTCCCCCAAGAAGAACGACCGCACCGACAAACGTTCTGCATGACCTTCTCACCGCTGGCTATCCGTTTTCGCCTCATCCTTGGTCGGTACGGGAATGCCGCCAATCTGCTCCAGAAATTCCTTCACTTCCGAGAGATTTTGGAAGTACGCCTCTTCGTCCCCTTGGACGTGCCGGATGTGCCCACGCCAAGTCGGACTGCTTTCCAGATTCCCCTCCAACCAGAAACGCGCTACGAACGACCCTGGATTTCCCTGTTCAACCATTCGACTCTATCGCTGCGTTCGTTTGCCCACCCCGGCAGCGCAGGTTCGTATGCACCAAACACGAACCAACTGCTCGCCGGTAACACCCAGAAAGCCGACGTAGTTCAACGTTTTCGTACTCGTGGAGTCTGCTAGCAAGCAGCGGTAACACTGCGGTAACACGCCGTGTCTCCCGATCCGTGCAATGCTGGCGGGGAAATTCGAGTTAGCGGATTACACTATGCCGATCGCCGAAAAGTCGCCGGCATACTCGCAAGGTTTCCTGCGTCGGCTGGAGGCCGTATTCCGCCTCGAGGCTATGACGCCATGAAGTGAACTGTGCTTCGGCCCAGTCGGGCCGGCCAAGATTGACCAGGCTTTCCAGAAGAACGCGAAGGAAACTCTCGCGGC
>JAAEOR010000529.1 GCA_024222895.1 Hyphomicrobiales bacterium
CTTCTGATGGGGACTCGCTGCGCGACCATGCCGATTGGGAAGGTGCCGGCGGGGGCGGCGGTTCCAGCTACGGTCCGGCCAACTCCGACTACGGCCTCGCCGTCCAGGAAGACGACGGATCGATCATCCTGACCTACCTCCAGGACCCAGGCTGCGCCCCCGCAGATCTACACTCCTCCCCTACACGGCGCTCTTCCGATCTGCAACCGGCGTCCTCGGCCCAGGCCAGGACTCTCGAGAAGCCGTGCCTCTGCATCACCAACGACATCCTGGTGACTGAAGGCGCCGCTGCCGCCGCCACCACCGGCGACGACGACGCGGTCGCCCAGGTCGGTGCCGCCCTGGCGGATGTCGGTCGCGCCGCCACCGCCGCCACCCGAGGCGGAGTAGCCGTCGCCACCGGTTCCGCCGCCGTTCCAGCCGCCAGCACCTCCCTGGTGTGCGGGGCGGCCGGGGGATGCGTAGGACTGGCCGGGCTCACCTTGGCCGCCGACATTGACGGAGAGGGTCTCGCC
>JAAEOR010000530.1 GCA_024222895.1 Hyphomicrobiales bacterium
CGCAGCATCACAACACAGAGTTATCCATCGCGGTTTCCTTCATTGGGGGCTTTCCGACGCCGGCCCCGGGTGACAGCACCATCGTCCCGATGGGCCGGCATCCGAAACCCTACACAAACTGCGACATCGGACTGCCGAAGTGGCATGTTGCCTCCACCCCGACAAATGGCTGTCACTACTTTAGGTCCGCACCTGGTCCACAGGTCCACACGACGCGTTAGATGTTGCTGCGTCCTGCGATGCGCGTCGACTGCGGTTGCCATCATGGCAGCGGAGGCGAGGCCTCGGCCCATCGGGCTTCGGGTCGTCCCTGCATACTTACCGGAAGTTAAGATCGATTGATTTGGTTAAGGCCCGCGGTTCGTGGATTGCCGACCATGATCTGTTAATCGGAACCAAAACGGCTGGTCCTTACCGGGACAGGGTTGCTCCGTCGGTTGCATTTCTGCACCTGCGGCGTCCGGTGCTTGCTGGCGCGGCTTCAGGCAACCGCCAACCTCGTCAACCCGTCCCATCGCAGATCCTGCTTTGAGCCGACCAAAAAAAGGAGAGCGGTTGCACGTTAACAAATTTACATTGTCGCATCTTGTGTTGGCTCTGAATCGCCGATAGTTTACGTGAACGAACAACATTTGTCGCGACCGACCGGTGTGTCGATGGACGCCGTCCATGGGCCAAGCGCGACGCAGGATAGCCATGTACGAATCGTTTTATTGCCTGACATCCAAGCCGTTCTCGATCGCACCGGATCCGAGCTTCCTCTACTGGGCACCTGCCCACCGGATGGCATACACCATGCTGGAATACGGGGTGATCAATCACGCGTCCTTCACCGTTGTTACGGGTGAAGTCGGCGCCGGCAAGACGACTCTTGTCCGTCATCTCCTGCAGAAGCTTCCGACAGAGATCGAGGTAGGCTTTCTGCCAGGCGTTCAAGGCCGCGGCGATGATCTGCTCGAATGGGCGCTCATGGCCTTTGGGCAGGACGCTGAGGGGCGATCAGACGCCGCCCAGTATCGCCATCTCCATGGTTTTTTGTCGAACCGGTGGAGTCAAGGCCGGCGCGCCGTCCTGATTATCGATGAAGCTCAGATGCTTAGCGCTGAGGCACTCGAAAGGCTTCGACTCCTTTCAAATATCAACTCTCACGATCAGGAACTTCTACAGATCATTCTCAGTGGCCAGCCGGAGCTGAAAGCGCTGCTCGCGCACCCCGATATGACACCGTTCGTTCAGCGCGTATCGTCTGACTTTCACCTCGGGCTTCTAAGCGCAGGCGACGTTCCCAGATACATCGCTCACCGCCTCTCCGTTGCCGGTGTGGATCAGCCTTTGTTTTCGAACGAAGCCGCGGAGCTCATCTACTCCGCTACGTTCGGCACGCCGCGCCTTATCAACGCCATTTGCGAGATGTCGTTGATCTATGGCTTCGCCGTTGATGCGGCATTCATTACCGCCGACATCGTTCGCCGGGTCCTGGAGGACAAACGCGAACATGGCGTCTTCGCCGCCGTCGCGGCCGAATGAGCCCTTTTTTCGCCTTCCGTGCGGTGGCTACCTTGAGTGCAGGCCGCGACATTGACAAAATGTCACGCGACATGTGTCGCAAAAGATTGACGCGACGTCGCAACTGCGTTTATTATTCGTTGATACCTTGACGTGTCTCCCGACGTCACGTCAATCCAAAAGGGACACAATGAAATGTTCACGAATCCCACTCTTCGCTTTGCACGGCGCGGCGGAAATCGCAGAAACATGGGTATTTGTGGTGAAACGTTCCAGGACAAATCTCGGACATCAGCCGGCGAGGCCCCGGCCTCGGATGTCTCGGAAGTATTTGACACGAGCGACAGTAGCCGCAGTCGCAACTCTGGCTGGAGCCTGGTCCGTTGGGCGGGCGCACTGACTGTCGGCGCATTTGTCTTTGCCGCCCCTGCCGCTGCCATCACCTTCGATGGGACCTACGTAGTCTCCTACAATGATTCCGATCCCGGATTGGTCGTCCATGTTGATGCGCCACCCGGGACTCTGTCGAGTTTCGACCTCGACGTTGGGGGGTCGACCGGATGGTTTCCTCTTTTCGATATCTGGACCGAGGAATGCTGCGTCAACCAGGACGACTTCGTGGCCCAACCTATCGACGTGAGCTACACTTTCACGTCGCCGCCACCGGGCTTCACTGACAGCGTTGACGGCGAGACCGCGGGCTCAAGCTTCTTCGGCATAATCGAGTGGGGCCGGGTCTCCTGGAACGATCCCGTCGCATTCGCCTTTGGTAACGGCGGGATTCTTCTCGCCTACCTCAGCGACGAGACGTTCAGTGCGGGCCTTTTTGGACTCGGCACACGCGGGGCGACAGTGAACGCCAAGTTCACGTTGCAAGTCGCACCTGTCCCTATTCCGCCTGCAATCGCCCTTTTCGCGGGCGGGCTTGGAGCACTTGGATACCTTGCGATGCGTAGGCGTCGAAAGGAAGCACCGAATGAAGCGTCGAACGACTTTTCGGCAGGCTGACAAAGGAGAATCAGCTTTGCACAAGGGTGCCTA
>JAAEOR010000531.1 GCA_024222895.1 Hyphomicrobiales bacterium
ATCGCTGCCTTTGTCACCAATGAAGAGCCGTACATGCTCGGCGCCTTCTTTCAGGAGCATATCAAGTTCGTCGAACCCGGCCAGATGGTGGAGGTGGCGCTCGATACCGCGCCCGGCGTGGTTTTCACCGGCCAGGTGGAAGCGATCTGGTGGGCGACGGGGCAAGGCCAGATCATGCCGACCGGCCGCATTCCGAATTTCGTTCTGCCGAAGCTGCAGGGGAAATTCGCCGTCCAGGTGAGTTTCGACGATCCGGACGCTTTCCTGCCCGCCGGTGCCCACGGCGCGATTGCCATCTATACCGGCCGCAACTCGGTGTTCGAGACCCTGCGAAAAATGAATATTCGCCTCTACAGCTGGGCCAACTTCCTGTTCCCGCTGGACATTTGAGGACGTCGGCACCGGTTACCGACCGCTACCGTTAACTCCATCTTATGTCCGGCCGCCCAAGAATGCGCCGTTGGAGTGAGCGGGACGCGTGTAATGGCGGCATCCGGGTTGAGAAACGCCGTTCGTCGATTGACGGTTGCAGCCCTGGCCGCTTCGCTGATGGGCGGTTGCGCCCTTGTCGGTCCGGATTTCACCCGCCCCAACGCTCCCGCGAAATCCCACTGGGTTCGTGCTGCCGTTGCCGCCCATGACCAATATGCCGGTGTCAGCGAACAGAGGGAACCGTCCGTCGAATGGTGGCGGCGGCTGAACGACCCGGTGCTGAACCAGCTGGTGAGCATGGCCTACCAGCAGAACCTCACACTGCAAATCGCCGGTTTGCGAATTATCGAGGCCCGAGCCCAGCTCGGCATCGTCATCGGCGATCAATACCCGCAGACCCAGAAGGTCGGCGCTGGCTACAAGCATGAGAGCGTCAGCAAGAACATCGGAATCCTCAAGGATATCGACAAGTTCATCGCCATCGACCCGACCTTCCAGACTTGGTCAACCGGCTTCGACGCCGGCTGGGAGCTGGACATCTGGGGCCAGGTACGGCGCGGCATCGAGGCGGCGACGGCCAATCTGGTGGCACAGATTGCCGACTATGATGATGTCCTGGTGACTGTTACCGGCGACGTTGCCACCGCTTATGTGACGATCCGCGAGATCCAGGAAGAACTGGCCCTGGCACGGAGAAACGTCAACGCCCAGACGGACAGCCTGAGGATCACCGAGCTGCGCTTCAAGAACGGTGTCACCACCGAACTGGACGTCGACGAAGCGACGGCGCTGCTCAACAACACCAAGGCGCAGATTCCGGCGCTGGAATCCGATCTCGGCAAGGCCAAGAACGCCCTGGCCGTACTTCTCGGTGTTCCGCCGGGCCAGATCGACGGCATGGTGGATCGACCGGGAGCGATTCCGCGGCCGCCGGCAGAGGTCGGCATCGGCATTCCGGCCGATCTGTTGCGGCGGCGTCCCGACATTCGCGCCGCCGAAATGCGGGCTGCGGCCCAGTCGGCCCAGATCGGTGTCGCCAAGGCCGACCTTTATCCCCAGTTTGGCATCACCGGCCAGATCGGTTTCAAGGCGACCGACCTCAGCGACCTGTTCACCGGCAAGAGCCTGACCGGATTGATCAATCCGGGAATCACGTGGAATTTCCTCAACTATGGCCGCATTCGCAACAATGTGCGGGTTCAGGACGCGCGGTACCAGGCGCTGATCGTCAATTATCAGCAGACGGTACTGAAGGCCTACGGGGAGGTCGAAAACGCCCTCACGGCCTTTCTCAAGGCCAAGCAGCAGGCGCTCTATCTGTCGCGCGCGGTCGAGGCCTCGCGCAAGGCCAGCCGCGTTGCAACGCAGCAATACAAGGATGGCACCGCCGATTACACCCGGGTCCTCAACACCCAGACAACCTTGCTGCGCTCCGAGCAGCGCCTGGCGGCGGTTCGGGCTGATGTCGTCGTCAACCTGATCGCTGTCTACAAAGGTCTTGGCGGTGGCTGGCAGCCGGCCAATCAGCGCCCCTTTGTCAAGCAGGCGACCAGGGATCAGATGGCCGCGCGGACCAACTGGGGCCGGATTCTCGATGAGGATGCGATCACACCGGATGAACGCGCCCTGCAGCCGCCCCCCTCTCCCCGGTCCAATCCGCGCCGGTTCCAGCCGGCGGACTGGTAGCGGGCTAGTTGCAGCCCTTCAATTTCGAACACGTGAGAAGCAGCTGTGCAACACCGTCTGAAAATGTGATCGGGGGTACCCTCGCGACCCCTTTGCAGCGGCGGCTGGGGGTCATAAGCTTCCCCCATGAGCACCTTCACCACCGGCGTCCGCCGAGCCGAACAGAGTGATGCGGAATCCATCACCCGGGTGCATGATGCCGCCTGGCGCTTCGCTTATGACGGTGTGATCCCGGCTCAGGAGCTCTCGCGTATCATCGCCCGCCGCGGCCCGAAGTGGTGGGATCGGGCGATTCGGCGGGGGACTGCTATCCTGGTGATGGAGGTTGGCGGCCAGATCTGCGGCTATGCAACCTTCGGTCCAAACCGGGCCCGCAATCTTTCACAGAAAGGCGAGGTCTACGAGATCTACCTGCTGCCGGAGTATCAGGGCATTGGTCTCGGCACCCGTCTATTCCTGGCCGCCCGCAAGGAACTCGCTCGTTTTCGTTTCGAAAGCATGGTGGTCTGGGCACTGGCCGACAACGAAAATGCCTGCCGGTTCTACGTCAACGCCGGCGGTCGCAAGGTCGCCCGCGCGGCGGAACGCTTTGGCAACGTGCAGCTGGCCAAGATCGCTTACGCATGGGGGCCGCGCCGCTGACGCGGACGGGCAAGCGAACCGTCGCGGAAAATTCAGCGCCGGAACGGTTGATCAGCCTGACAGTCGAACAATGGTGCGACGTTGTCAGCAATTTGACGGGCCAACGCGTTGGCCTGCGGATTTGCCAATGCGTCGACGTAGCCTACGTGACAGATCTGGCCGCTACCGCCGAGTTTGGTGATCACCAGGACCTGACCCGTTTCGCCGTCGCCCAGGTCGGGAAAGAACCGCAGGATCGTTGCGAAAGGCGACCACAGGTC
>JAAEOR010000532.1 GCA_024222895.1 Hyphomicrobiales bacterium
ACCGTCTGCCAACCTTCGCCTTCCGCGAATTGAATAGTCAGGTCGCGAACCGCGAGGATGGGTTCGGTCGTCATGTTTTCGTTCCCAGCAGGCCGGCGAGGCCGTCGGCCGACAGGGACAGGCCGAGGGCAAGCAGCACGATTGCCAGACCCGGGAAAAAACAGATCCACCACGCGGTCGACAGGAACTGTTGCCCCTCGGCGATCATGACACCCCACTCGGCAGCCGGCGGCTGCGCGCCGAGGCCGAGATAGCTCAGCGATGAACCGAGGAGGATGACCAGCACCATGTCTGTCATGGCGAAGACGACCGCCGCCGAGATCACGTTGGGCAGCAGGTGTCGCAGCATGATGCGGCTGTTGCTGTAGCCGAGTACGCGCGCCGCGCCGACGAAGTCGTCACCCTTCAGCACAAGCACCCGGGCCCGGGTGAGGCGGGCATAGGAGACCCAGCCGACCAGCGCCAGCGCGATATAGAGGCTCATCAGGCCGGGGCCGAGGATCGAGATGATGGCGATCACCAGGACGAAGAACGGAAAGGCAATCGTCACTTCGAGAATCCGCATCAGAACATTATCGACCCAACCACCGAAGTAACCGGCGATAAGGCCGATGACATTACCGATCAGGAAGGGAAAGAGCACGCCGAACAGGCCGATCTGCAGGTCGATGCGAGCACCGTGGATGATCCGCGAAAGGATGTCGCGACCGTAGTTGTCGGTGCCGAGCAGGTGGGCCAGGCTCGGCGGTTGAAGGGCCGAAGGGACGTCCTGTCCGATCGGCGAGTAGGGGGCAACGATATCGGCGAAGATCGCCAGAAGCAGCCAGGCGACGAGGATCGTCCCGCCGATCAGCAGCGATGCGGGCAGCTTGCCGATCCTCAGGCGCCGGTTCCTTTCGGGCAGGACCGCGCTCATGGATTGATCCGCGGGTCGAGCGCGACGTTCACCACGTCGACGATGAAATTGGTGAGGATGATGCCGAGAGCGAACACGAGGGTAACGCCCTGGACCAGAAGATAGTCGCGCGAAAAGATCGAACTCACCATCAGCTGGCCCATGCCCGGAATCGAGTAGACCGTTTCGACGACGACGGTTCCCCCGATCAGCCAGGAGAATGCGACGCCGAGCAGATTCACGGTCGGCACCAGGGAATTGGGCAGGACATGCCGGTAGAACAGCGCCTTTTCGCTCATGCCCCTGGCCCGAGCGGTCTGGACATAGCCTGATTCCGTCTGGTCGATCAGCGTCGCTCGCAGGTTCCGGGTCAGGACCGGCGCGAGCGCAATGGCGATGGTCAAGGCGGGCAGGAACAGGTGGTGGAGATGTTCCAGAAACGTCTCTCCGTAGCCTGAAACCGGGAACAGGCCAAGGCCGACCGAAAACACCATGATCAGGATGATGCCCAGCCAGAAGGCCGGCAGGCCGAGGCCGGCGGTACAGAACATGCGGATCAGATGATCCGGCAGCCTGCCTTGGTTGCGTGCCGCCGATATTGCGAGAACCAGCGCGAGGATGATCGTCAGGACCAGCGCATAGGTCAGTAGGAAGACCGTTGGCGCGAGACGCTCGGCGACCACCTCGAGCACCGGCGCGCGATAGATGATCGACCGGCCCATCTCGCCGTGCAGCAGGTTCCAGATGAAATAGAAGTACTGGAATACCATCGGCTCATCGAGACCGTACTGTTCGCGCACCGCCGCGATGATGCTGGGTTTGGCCCGCGGGCCGAGCAGAACGCGGACAGGGTCACCTGGTATGGAGCGGATCAGGACGAAGGTGATGATGCTCACCCCGATCAGAACCGGGATAATCTGCAGCGGTCGGTAGAGGACGAACTTGAACCGTCCCATGCGTCAGGCGTCCTCGACTTAACCGCGATGCTTGTCGAGGAACGCGAGCAGCGTCTCGAAGTATTTGTCGGGCTCTTCGTAGAAGGGCATGTGGGAGCTGTTCTTGAAAACCTTGATCGTCGAGTTCGGCAGCGCGTGGTGCAGCCGCATGGAGCAGGCCGGGGTCAGTTCGTCATGCATACCGCATACCACCAGGACCGGTTCGGTGACCCGGTGCATGTCAGCCAGGCGCGACCAGTCCTTGTAGTTGCCGGTGAAGGTGAACTCGTTCGGACCCTGCATGGTGCCGTAGACATCCATGTTCCAGTCGTCGAGCGATCGGTTCAGAGGCGCCGGCCAGGTATCGAGGCGGCAGACATGGCGGTAGTTCAGGATCTCGATCGCAGCCTTGTACTCCGGGTGATCAAGCGTGCCCTCAGCCTCGTGGCGCTGCATCATTTCCACGGTTTCGGGACCAAGTGCCGCGCGGAGCCGGTCCAGCTCGCTGACCAGATGGGGGATGTCTCCGGCGCCGTCGGCGAGGATCATGGTCTTTGTCCGCCCGGGAAAGGTCAGGGCGAAATCGGCAGCGAGGAAGGTGCCCCACGAGTGGCCGAGGAGATGCATTCCAGGCAGGTCGAGCGCGCGTGTGATCCGGTCGAGCTCCTCAACGTAGCGCGGCACGTTCCACAGCGAGACATCGTCCGGCCTGTCGGACTTGCCGCAGCCGAGCTGGTCATAGGCGATGACTCGATAGCCATGGTCGGCGAGCCAGGCGTGCGGCTCGCGAAGGTAGTCGCACGGCAAACCCGGGCCGCCGTTGAGGCAGAGCAGCACCTCGTCGCCGGTACCGAACTGGTAGACCCTGACCTTGTGGCCGCCGTCGATTTCGACTGTGATCGTCTGGTCCGCCGCCCGTTCATCCCACATTGCCGTTTCCCGATTGTACTCGTTCGATTCCTTCAGGCATTCGCGCCGACCGGATCAGGCATTGGCGGCGAGAAAAGCCTGCAATTCCGGATAATACTCGTCGGGCTCTTCATAGAAGGGCATGTGCGAGCTGTTCTTGAACACCCGGATCTGCGCGTTTGGCAGGGCATGCAGCATGCGCATGGCGCAGGCCGGGCCGAGTTCATCGTGCATTCCGACGGTTATCAGGGTCGGGCAGGTGATGACGTGCATCTGATCGAGGCGCTGCCAGTCCTTTAGATTGCCGATATAGAGAAACTCGTTCGGCCCCTGCATGGCGCCATAGACATCCATGTTCCAGTCATCCAGCGACCGCCTGAGCGAGGCCGGCCAGTGGTCCAACCGGCAGACGTGGCGATAGTTGAGGAGCGTGATGGCGGCCTTGTACTCGGGATGATCGAGCGTACCCTCGGCTTCATGCCGCTGCATCATCGAGACCGTTTCCGGCCCGAGCGAGGCACGCAACCGATCCAACTCGCTGATCAAATGGGGCATGTCCCCGCAGGTGTCCTCCAGGATCAGGGTCTGGAGATTGTCCGGATAGGTGATGCCGTACTCGATGCCCAGCCAGCCGCCCCACGAATGGCCGAGGAGGTTGACCTTGCCCATGTTCAGGGCGGTGCGGACAGTTTCCACTTCCTCGACGTAGCGACCGATCTCCCAAAGGCT
>JAAEOR010000533.1 GCA_024222895.1 Hyphomicrobiales bacterium
AACGCAAGCCTCAATCGCTGACAAATCCGGCCAACGACACGCTCGCTGCCATCGCCTCGATGTCGGCCTGAAGGCGCTCGGCCATCGGCCGGCCATCATTGGCCGACTTCGTTCGTGACAAGCCGATATGCGCCTCCGATGCAAACGGGACGAACCGCCACTCGCCGCGCGGCAGGGACTTGCCGAGTCCGTGCAGGTAGACCGGCACGAACGGAACATCCGGATACTCCGCCGCCAGCACCGAGGTGCCGCGGCGAAACGGCGTCAGGACTTCGGGGGCACCGCGTGTACCCTCGGGAAAGAGGATGACGATTTCGCCGCCGTCCAATGCCTTGCGAACCGGTGCAATGGCTGTCTCGGCGCCGCCGCCCGATCGATCGATCGCGATGACGTTCAGGATCACCCGGGCCATCCTACCGATGAAGCCGGGCTTGGTGAAATGATCGGCGGCAGCGACCGGACGCACTTTGTGGAGCAGCCGCAAAGGGAACAGGCTCATCAGGGCGATCACGTCAAGATGACTGTTGTGATTGGC
>JAAEOR010000534.1 GCA_024222895.1 Hyphomicrobiales bacterium
GCCGGGTCAAGCGGTCGAACCGTCTCACCCTCCGTCGGCGGCAAGCATCCAGTTGAGCACCTGGCGCCAGTCGGTCATGCGCAGCGATATGCCGTGGCTGCCGGAACTGAAATTGACCACCCGGATGGGATAGTCGGGAGCGGCCGCCTTGAGTCGCCGATAGAAGTCGAGCTGGGATTTGTAGCCCATCAACCGGTCGGCGCGCGTATTGCTGATGTGAATCGCCGGCCGAGACTCCGATGGAAGCGCAGCCAGTCCCGACAGAAAATCCTTGTTCGTCGCCGAATCGAGAAAGACCAGGCCGCTGATCCGCGGAGCGATTTCCCGGTCATTCATCAAACGCCAGCAGATCTTGCCACCCCACGAGGCGCAACCGAGAAACACCGGCGCATCCGGCGACATGTTGGCATAGTGTAGGAGCAGGGCCTTGATATCGGAGGTGCCGCGGCGGCCGAAATCGGCGAAGTCCGGCGACAGATAGAGACCGCCATTGCGCATCATCAGGTTTTTCAGACGATTGAAGTTGCCGCCGTGGATCCAGTCATTGGCACCGGCTTTGCGGTCGGCCCCACGGCCGTGCAGGAAGATGACGATCGCCTTGGCACCGGGCCCCTTGTTGCCGACCGCCACGTAGCGCACCCGCCGCAGGCCATTGCGCATCACCAGGTCTTCCTCGACCGCCTTGGTCTCAAGCGAAACGTATTTCGGATCGACCTTCAGGCGACGGGTGATGTCCCGTTCGTCAAGGTCCCGCTTCTGGTTATATTCCACCAGCAGGAAATCGCCGCCATTGCTGGTCTCGAGGATGTTGCGATAGGCGAACAGGTCGTCCTTGAACGGCTCCAGGCTGTATGAGTCGGCGGTCGCCGGCAGCGCCACCGCCAGAGACAAAACCGCGCCAGCAACCAGGTGTTTCACGAATCGTCTCCTTCCGTATTCAACGTCGACAAACTGACCCTCTGCCGCCCGGCGGCATCGAAATTGGCAGGATCGAGCCAACGCTCGAACGCCTGTCGGTGGCGCGGCCAATCGCCATCGAGAATGGCGAACCATGCCGTGTCCCGGTTCTTGCCCGCTACCATCATATGCTGCCGGAAGACGCCTTCCGGCACAAATCCATAGCGCAGCGCCGCCCGCTTCGATGCCGCGTTGCGATTGTCGCATTTCCACTCGAAGCGGCGATAGCCAAGATCGTCAAAAACCCGCGAGGCCATCAGATAGATCGCTTCGGTGCCGATCCGCGTCCGCTTGAGCCGCGGTGAGAAGGTGATCGTTCCGACTTCGATCACCCCATGGGCCGGCGTGATTCGCATGAACGCTGCCGAGCCAAGTGCCCTGCCCGTATTTGCATCCAGGATCGCGAAGAACAACGGATCGTCCGA
>JAAEOR010000535.1 GCA_024222895.1 Hyphomicrobiales bacterium
CGACCCGATCTCCGGTGTATTCACCGACGCCGATCAAGCCGTCATCGCTGGTGACAACGACATGGCGCCAGGTTGTCCTGTCGGTTGCGGCAAATGCACGGAGATCGATGCCTGCAATAGCGTCCAAACTGCTGCGTTCCTTCCGATGGTTCCCTCGGGAGACCGCCTCGCCGACAATGCAGAGACCGACTGCTGGATTTCGGGACGGCCGGCAATAAGGAATCCGCCACGAATGGCAGTGACCGCCCACCAATGACATCACATGCCCAACATAGCGCTCAACTTCATCAGCACTATTTGGCATTGCGGCGATAATATCACTCAATTTGCGACTTGCTAAGGACTCCTGGGAGCAGTGAAGTCGTTGGGCCGTCGAACGCGCCCGAGAGCTGGCCGGTTGAACGAATCACGTGGCGACGCGGTGGATGGGCAACGGGTCACATTGCAGCCCCCATTTCCGGAGCATGCCGCAGACGTTTCTCCGGCGGACCGCCCCCTGGATCAGCCGGGATACCAGACCTTGCGCGGGTCGTCGGGCGACCGTTGATAGGTCCATGCCGCCTCGATCAGGCGCTCGAGATCGTAGGACGGACGCCAGTCGAGCGCGAACCGGGCCTTGCTGTTGTCCAGCCAGGTGGAGTGATAGTCACTGGCGATGTCGATTGAATCCAGGCCGCGCGTTCGCTTGAGATAGGCCGCGACGGCCGCATAGTCGACGGGTTCGTCCATGCAGATATTGTAGGTCTGGCGGCGGGCGACGGGATTGTCGAGCGCTGCCTGAATGGCGTCGACCAGATCCTCGACATGAACGAAATTCCGTTTCAGCGGAGTGCCGGCTGCGTTGCGCAGCAGTGGAACCGTGCCGGCATCGCGGCATTGCCGCGCAACTTCCGGCGGCACCATGGTCTTCCAGTCGGGGCCACCGAAGACGTCGTCGCCAAAGGAGAGCGTGTAACGAAAGTCGTCCTTCTCCATGATCCACGGCGCCCGCAGGCAGCACCAGTTGAGCCTGTATTGAATACCGGCCTGCTCGACCATGACTTCCTCGAGCACCTTCGACAACGCATAACAGCCCGGATAGGCGCTGTGCGGCATGGCTTCGGTGATCGGTTCGGGGCGCGGATAGAAGAAATGGCCAACCGCGGCATCACC
>JAAEOR010000536.1 GCA_024222895.1 Hyphomicrobiales bacterium
ACCATAGGCGAGCTTGTTCGAGGGCGGGCCGGACCAGGAAAATCCGCGCTGGCCGGTCGCAGCCCTGATGATCATTGCGACCGTCGACGTCCACACGAAGAATATGATGAGCCAGGCGACAGTCGAGAGCAGCCAGGCAGGTAACGCCGGCAGGTGAATCGTCGCCGCTAATGCGAGCAGCAGTACACCTCGACCACTGCTGCCGGCGTGAAGCAAATGCCAGTCGTGCTCGTTGCCGTTTCTCAGAATCGACCGGTAAAGGAATAGCCCAGCGAACAGGCTCACCGTCACGACGGCGGCGCCGTTTATTGCAAGTTGAATCGCCAAGGTTTCCATATCATGGCCTCCTTGAGAGGATCACTCAATTCCACGCATTCGCCGCTGACTCAGCCGCCGCCGTGAAACCTCCTTATCACTCTTGTATGAGCTGGCCGCGGGGCAGGATTGACACAGATCAAGCCGCGGGCTCGGCAACGATGTGGCGCCTGAAGTGACAGAAACGTCGACCTTGATAACTGACTATCTGCTGGGGGCATTCACGATGCCGCTCGGCTTGATACTTCTTGCCAGCGCCGGACTGCCTACCCGGCTTTGGGGATGCGCGCTGGTCGCCTCGGCGCTCGCCGCATTCGCGGGCGGGACTTGGCATGGCTTTCAGTTGGTGCTTGCAGAGGATGCGCTCTTCTGGATTTGGAAAGCCGTTGTCTACCTGGTTGGTGTGTTCGGCCTCACCGCCGTAAGCGGGTGCGTATTTGCAGCATTCTCGGGCGTTGCCCGCAATGCGTTGTTAAGCGCGTTTTTCGCCGCGGCGTCGGTTTACGCAGGTTTCATGGCAACGCGCGACGACTTCATCTACGTGATCTACTTCAATGCAGCGGCGATGGCTTTCGTGTTGGCGATCCAATTGTACACTGCGTTTCAGCGGCGCGACCCAGCCTCGCCGTGGATAATCGCCGGGATTGCCGTCGCGGGGCTCGGCGCAGTCGTCCAGGCAAGTGGCTATTCGCTGCACCCGCACTTCAACAACAACGACCTCTTTCACGTCATCCAGATGGCGGGGGTATATCTTTTTTTCCGTGGCGCCCGG
>JAAEOR010000537.1 GCA_024222895.1 Hyphomicrobiales bacterium
CACGCAAAGAACGATGCCGATGGCAAGCCCGACCAGCACCGAGCCGGTTTGCACCACACCAAGCACGGCGGCCGCGGCGCCGATGAACATCAGGCCCTCGAGACCGAGATGCCAGATTCCCGCCCGCTGGGCCAGTACCCCGGCAAGCGTCACATAGACCAGCGGCGTGCCTGAGCGCAGGATGGCGATGAAGGCATCTTCCATCGACCGCTCCCTCAGGCGCTCTGGCGCCGGCTGGCGAAGCGGGTGAACCGCTTCGGCCAGGCCTTGGCCGTGATGAACAGGGCGATCGCCGCATTGATGACTTCGATCGCAGCGGCCGGAAGTCCCGCGAGAACCGGCAGGTAGAGCCCGGCGGCGGCAAGGCCACCGAAGAAGACGGCGACGAAAGCGGTCGCCACCACCGAAAGGTTGGCGACCAGGGCAATCAGGATGGCGGTAAAACCGTGGGTCGGAAGCATGCCGCTGGACAGCCGCCCGATCGGCCCGAGGACTTCGATCGTGCCGGCCAGGCCGGCAAGCGCCCCGCCGATGACGAAGCCGGCGAGACCAAGGCGCGAGAGCCTGGCGCCCTGCCAGACCACCATGATCGGATTACGCCCGGCCAGGCTCGACAGGACGCCGAAAGCGGTGCGGTTGACCAACACCCATGCGCCGATACCGACGAGCACACAGATGATGATGATCGATGGCGACAGCGAACTGGTTGACCCGATCCGGTACGCCTCGCCGACCGGGCGGCTGGACGCCGCCTGGCCAGTGCCGGAGGGATCCTTCAGCGGTCCGGACGTGACATAAACAAGGAAGAGGCCGGCGATGAAGTTGCCCATCAGGGTGGTGATGACTTCGTCGGTGCCCGACTTGACCCGGAGTAGACCCGGCCACAAGGCCCAGACCGCGCCGCCGAGGATCCCGGCGATGAAGGTGAGCGGCACGACCAGAACTGCCGGCTGGCCGTTCATGCCGTCGACGACAAAGGTCGCGGCGATGGCGCCCATGTAGAATTGGCCTTGCGCGCCGATGTTGAAGAAGCCGCAGCGGAAGGAAATGACGACACCCAGTGCCGTCAGAAACAGCGGCAATGC
>JAAEOR010000538.1 GCA_024222895.1 Hyphomicrobiales bacterium
GTCGTTGCTCCATACGGCGATAGTCGGAGCCGTCGGTGTTGCGGGTGGCCAGCCCCAGTTGCCGAAAGACGATTCCTGAATTAACGACCCGAAGCGGTCATAGTCATGTTCTGGTGTCCGCCTCAGCAACATCGTAGACCTGAACGCGATCGATCATATCAAATCGTGTGTCCAGGAAGGTCTGATGCTCATCGCTCACCTGATAGGCGTTGCGGGCGTCCAGATCGTCGAAGCGGAGGACAATCGAATAGGCGTAGCTGAAATCAACCACGTCGCGGTCGGTGGCGGCAGGCTTCCCAATCCTTCTGTCCCGGACATGCTGTTGGCGGGTGAGAAGGTCGAGGCCTTCAAAGAACCGTTCGTGGTCGCCCTCGTCCAAGCCTTCCTTGAGCCAGAAAAACACGATGTGGGTATGCATTTGATACCTCCTGAGTGAACGGGGCGGGCATTAAGGCGAACGCCCGCCCACACCGGAATGGGCCGGCGGAGTCAGTCGCCGTAGGTTGTCCGCATGCGACCGATCGGCATGGTCTTCATCTCGATGCGCACGCCGTGCACCGTCTTGTCGGATCCATTGAGCACCCGTCCTGCCGGCTGCGGCTCCATATGCGCGATGACGCAACCCTGACCATCCCACGACTTGATCGCCCTGATCACATCCCGGTTTGGCGGGAGCTCTGTCCCGTCCGGGGCCATGTCGGTGATCGGTCCCTTCGCTTCGTCGAGGACAAAGACGGACGGCCAACGGTGATGGTGGACGGGCTCCTCCTCCTGGGGTTCCAGGATAACTTCGAGGACACGCACTTTCTCGTTCTCGAACAGAACCTTATGATTCGCCGGTGCTGCAACGACGGCATCAAGTTCGGGGTCCCAGCTGGCTGGATCCATAGTGGTAAGCTCATCGGTCATCGTCGTTTCCTCCTGTTTTGGCCCTGATCAAGTTAGCGAATGCGGTTGTTCGTTTTTTGCGCCGCGCGCTGAAGCTCGAGCGACGTTGTCGATGTCCGCGTCGCTGATGCCCAGTTCGCAAAGCTCCTGCGGATTGTATTGCAGCAACTCGGTTCTCGCGGTCCGGTATTGCCGAAAGACGGCAACACGCTTTGACAACCGCCGCAACCGAGCGCCGACAGCTTGATCAAGCTTGTCCAACGGGTGGCTGAGGTTGGGGGCTGATTCGAGCAATGCCATCGAATTCCTCCTCGCTAGAACGTTTCAAATGGATCGTTCCAAGTGTTGTGACTTCCATGATTGGATCGATCCAATATAGTCTACCATAGGAGTGGCTGTGCGGCCTGTCAAGAAAAAACTTGGATCGATCCAAGCGACCTGTTAGATACAACGCGAAAAAGGGAATGCGATGGTTCGCTTGATCGAAGTAGCCAAGGCCGCGGGCGTGTCCCGCAGCACGGTTTCAAACGTTTTCAACAATCCGGAGATCGTCCGGCCGAAACTCCGAAAGCGGGTCGAAACCGCGGCGCGGGAGCTTGGCTATGCCGGCCCGGATCCCAAGGGGCGGCTGCTCCGCGACGGCAAATATAATGCGATCGCGGTGATGCCGCCGAGCGACTTGAGGATGGTGGAGACGATCAGCAATCCGGTGATGAACCAGCTAATGCAAGGCATCGGTGAAGTGTGCGATGAACACGGAGCCAACCTTGTTGTGATCTCCGGTGCTTCATCGCGGGACGGGGTTGGCGATGCGCTTGTCGATGGCGTCATCTTCAGCCGCATCGACCAGTTGGCAGAGATCGAGACCGCCAGGCTGCGGCGGATGCGATACGCGGTGGTTGACTTCGATCCGGGCCCGAATATCCACTCGGTGCGCGTCGATGCCTATGCCGGCTCGTATCAGGCTGCCAAGCACCTGGTCGAACTTGGCCACAGGAGGTTCGCGATTCTGTCGTTCCTGCGCGTAGCGGGTCCCACCCTTGTTCATCCCCAGGGGCAATCGCGTCCACCCGAAGCTGCCGGGTCTTTCACCGACCAGGAGAAGCTGCGTGGATATGCCGATGCGCTCGACGAGATCAGGATCAAGGTTGATAATGTGCCGATGGTTCAGGCGGATGCCCATGCGACGGATGCGCCCGCCATGATGCTCGATGCTGCGCCGGAGGCGACTGCGTTCCTTTCCATGTCGGTCATGCAGGGGATCGGCCTGATCGAAGAAGCGCAGCGCCGCGGCCTCTCGGTTCCGGGCGATCTGTCGGTGATCGGCTACAACGATACACGGGACGCTGCCCGTTGCTCGCCGCCGCTTACCACCGTCGACAGCATGCTTGTGCAGAAGGGGCGCGAGGCGGCGCGACTCATCTACGAAGACGGTCCGCCTCAGCACAAGATCATCAAGCCCGACCTGATCATCCGCGGGTCAACCGGGCCGGCTCCCGCCGAAAGCTAGTGTCCGCTGTTGGCTTGCGCCGTCGGGCGAATCGGAATCATGCTGCCGCTGGGGCAGTCCACGGCGTCGACGCCGCCAGGCGCGTCGCACTAATACCCGATCTTCTGCGACTCGCGCGTCAGCGTGCACAGAAGGCGACGTCACGCCGATGGCGAGACCTTTGCTCCGGCGCTTCCGATCAATCGGCGCAGGGTCGGAATGAGCACGAGAAGGGCGGCACCGACGGCCAAGGCTATGATGCCGTAGGTCAGGAAGGCTCGGTCGTAGATCTCAAGTTCCGCCGCCTTCGCGGTGCCAGCCGGAATCGCAGAAACTTCGGCCAACCAGCCGCCGACATAGTTGGCCAGAGCGGTGGTCAAGAACCACATCCCCATCGAGAAACCGAGAAGTCGCGCCGGCGAATAGCGCGTGA
>JAAEOR010000539.1 GCA_024222895.1 Hyphomicrobiales bacterium
AATCTTCTGCTCTGGACTCTTCCCCATCTCAGGCTCCTGGCCGCTGGTTCCCACTCCGGTGCCGGACACCGTAATGGGCCGTCGCTGCACACGACTCGACGACGGTTCTCGTCATCTGCGGCTGGAGCTCGCCGCACAGCCACCCCGAGCAGTCTTCGGGGGTCTGATCACGTGCCGACGCGGCAGAATCGGGTGCCCGGGGTGGGATTCGAACCCATGTGATCGTGCGCCACTCGGCGCCACTAGGCGCCACAGAACCCGCCAGGACGGCATCTCGAAGTACAGCGGTCCGTGCCCGGCGCCAGTAGGCGCCACCGTGCGCCAGATGTAGAGGTAGCGGAGAGGGAGGTGCGCTACCCGATTGTGACGGTAACTGTCACTCTCCCCTGGGAGAATGACCGTGATGACCGCCACGAGTATGCGACTGCGCCGACGAGCCGCCTGGTTCGAGCGTGGCGCCCATGCGATCGGATGCGTGGTCTCACCGAGACCCCCCGCTGGATACGTCTGTCCTCTCTGTCTTGGGTTGTTCACCCGCGAGCAGCTCGATGCCGGCGAGCTAACGGACGAGCACGTACCGCCAAAGGCTGTCGGCGGGAATCCACTCGTACTCACCTGCGTCTCGTGCAACGGGGCATCGGGCGGTCTGTTCGACGAGTCCATGGCCGACGAGGAGAAGCTGAGGACCTTCGGTACGCCCCAGAGCGCGGGGCCCCTCCCCGGTTCGGTCAGCTTTCGGGGCATCCGCAACAACGGCTCGATCGACTTCGACGGCGAGCGGTGGAAGATGCTTGGTGACCCCGGCCAGAACAATCCGGAGACTCTCGCCGCGCACACCGAGTCCCTCAAGCATCTCGACGCCGGATCGTCGTTGGAGTTGCGGCTCAGCCTGAAGGCCAACCCACGCCGAGCGCGGATCGGCTGGGCACGGTCGGCCTACCTTGCCGCTTTCGCGGTGTACGGGTACCGGTACGTCCTGCAGCCCGCTTTGGACCCCCTGCGAGCCGCGCTCGAAGACCCAGACAACTCGGCGTTCGACCCCGTCATCTTCCGGACAACCGGCGAGTCCGAGCTCGACCCTCTGATCGGGGAGGTGACCGCACCGCAATTCTTGGCCGGGTGTCGAGCTGCCGTGTTCGGGCCACGGGTCGTCCTGCTCCCACCGTGGGGAGCATCCCAGGACTGGTTCGCCACCCTGCGGAAGCAAGTCCCCGATGAACGGGAAGAGGTCATCACACTCGTGCCGGTGATCGGTCAGCGGTTCCCGGAAGGTCCGATACATCTCACCGACGGGTGAACGGCCATGACCGTCGCCCGGGCCGATCGTGGTGAGAACTCGGCACCAACATCACAGCTTCGACACGGTGTTGCGAGACCCGCCGAGCCATAGAGTGCACCGCCCGATGGTCCCTGGTCTGCTCTTCGACGAAGTGACGGTTGCCGCCTGCAACCGACAGACTCCGAACCTTCGCACCTGGAGCGGGTCTAGGTCTCGACGCGGACCACACCATCTGGCAATCCGTCGAGGTAGGCGCTGACCGCTGCGGTCGCGAAGTTCTGCGCCGATGTCGTGACCAAGACCATCGCCTTGAACAGCGAGCCGATCCGGGCCTCGATGGTCTCGTTGTCGAGTTCGGCGTCGGGGTCGTCGACGTACTCGGGGAACTTGCGAGTGAGGTGCCGGTTAGAGACGTGATCTGCGAACTTGAGCCGCATCCCCACGAGCTTCTCGTTCACCATCTCGATCACACCGTCATCGTCGGCCACCTGCTTCATGGCCCAGCGCTGGTCGTCCCAGTTCCACTTGCCCCCATAGTGAAGAGTGGTGTTCCTCACATACTCCATGGCCTGGCGGATCCAGTGTTCCTCGCGGGGATTGACCGTCATGAGGCGACCGAGATCGGCCTGTGCATCATCAGGGAGGTCGGCGAGGAACGCCTCAACGGCCTCGTCCTTTCGGGCTTGCTTGACCGACTCTCGGACCTCGTGGAGCTGAGCGAAACTCAGCCGCAACAAGTAGAGCTGCTCCATGTCGGTGACGTCGTTCGTGTGAGGCTGGTCCGGGTCTCCGCCGACCATCCACTTGGAGGTTGTCAACAGATCGTTCAGCGCTGTTGACAGCGCGACCAGAAAGACCGCGACCGGATTGTCGGCAGGAAAGGCCTCACCCATGTTGAATACAAGGCGTCCTGATGTTGGCACGTTGGAAGCGTAAGCGCGCATCCCGTGGTGCCATGGAAGGACTTTCAGCCGTTAGCGACTCCCCGAAGGCTCGGTCCCGAACCGACCTCGAGCAGCGGCGGTGGCGGATCGAGATGCGTCCCGCGGCTCGGGCAGATGACTCACGAGTCCGCGATACGCATTCAGGTAAGCGGCCAGCTCCGCGGCGATTTCAGCCTGCGACGAGACCTCGCGCTCCAGGGCGGCGATACGAGAACCCAGGTCGTCCGCGGCCAGCCGGCCCGGGTCCGCGCTCCCCCACCCCTCCAACGTCGAGGTCGGGACCCGAAGACGGCCCCCGACCTCGACACACCGAAGGCCACGGGCGCCGTCCGAGTCGAGGTACGCCCGACATGCCCGCTGGACCGTGCGGAGCGGCACGTCGAGCCGGTCCGCTGTATCGGCGGTGGAGAGGTGGGTGGACATGAGTCAGAGACCGGAAAGGGGTACAAGACATTGAAATACACTGACGTTTTGTGTCAGATTGTGCTGGAAAATGCCGTCTGATCAGGGCTTTCGCGGGATTGGCGTGTCGGCTCGTGTCAGCCCGTCCGGATCGAGTTTCGATCGTTCGTTCGCGCCTCGTTAGCGCGACCAGCAAGCTGCCGAGAGTCCGAACAGACCCTCACCGAGAGCCCGATCACCACTCGCGACGGTCCATGAGTTCACCATCCCGGTCTACCTGCCACTGAATGCTGTGTTCCGCGGACTCCTGCAACGAGCCGTAGAGCCGCTGCTCGATCGAGCCGTTCGGCAGGGTGCTAGCGACTTCGCGGGCCCTATCTCTCTGGTTGACATCCTCCGCGAACGGCTTGCCGGGCGTACCCGTACGGGTGCCACTCATAGCCGCGGCGGAGAGCGCTCCCCCGACACGCTGAGCGTGTTCTTCGCCCAGCCGTTCGGCTAGGCCGAGGACCCGTCGGACGAATTCCACCTCGTCGAATACGAAGGTACGGGGCGCTTCCCGGAGAATCGCCGCGACTGCATCCATCTGGTCTGAAGCGGCGAGCGACGCACCTTCTTCCAGGACGCTCATCACCGTCTCATCGAACCCGCAGGCCACCGCCACGAATAGGTCGGCTCCACCGTTTTGCCGCTGCCATGACTCCGGCGCCTCAGCGATCCAGTCTCGGATTCCGCTGAGAATCGCCTTGAAGGAGTCGCACTCTCGCACGAGTAGCTGGTGGTCCCAGCTGAAGGGAAGTGCTCTGTACTTCGAGGTGGCATCGGCATCCTCCCATCGGCAGACCCTTCGCTTGAGCAAGTCCGCGATCTTGTCTGGCCGCTCGCCTGACACATCCGAGAGAAACGCGTTGGTCCAGTAGTCCTCGATCGATGGACACAGCTCCAACTCGGCGAGCAGCTTCTCCAGTGTCTCGGGAGGCAGCTGGCGCCAGTCCAGCTCGCCGTGTGGCCCCAGCATCTGAAAGATCTCGTCTGCTACCGCAGCGGAGTCTGCGAAGCGGACCGCGCCGATGAGTTGAACCGCTTCATGGGGCAGGTTCGGTGCGAGTCGTTGTCCAGCACGCACTACGCACGATCGAATGTACTCGTCCTCATCGCCAGCGAGCTCATGAAGCAAGTCGACCTCTCCCTCGACGAGAGTCGATCGTCCGCCCCGGTTCCAGCCGAGTGCCTGTCCGACCTGCTGACGAACTCGAAGATCGTCGGAGTCCAGAAGTTGACGGATCACCCCCATGAACTCTGTGGCAGCGTGCACGCCGACCGCTGCCACAGCCGTCGCTGCAACGCCCAAGAGAGGAGACCCAGGATCGTTTGCCACTCGGCGGGCGATCGCGATTCCCATGGAGGGGCTCTCTTCGATCAAAGCCCAGATGAACGGTCCCGTGTTCCCGCCCGTATCGCTCAGCAATCCCTGGGCGTTCAGTCGTTCCTCTAGCAGGTCGAGGATCTCTTCGTTCGAGCGGGTACTCACGACCTCTGAGGCGACAACACGAGACCGCTCATCTCGATCAGCCTGCGCCTTCGCGAAGTCTGAGCGTGGGCCCTCGGCTAGTCGAGCCCAACCGTCGAACAAGGCCTCTGCGATCTGATCGTCTTCCCGATCGGGAAGAACTGCTCGGACGCGCTTGGCAGCTTCTCGCGTCTCCGTGCCGCTGTGCTCAACGTGCCAGCGGATCGCCTGACGAATGGCGATCACAACCGCCGGGTCGAGATCGGTCGTCACGAGAACATGAGCGAGACGGTCGAGGGTGTCGACGAACTCAGGGGTCCACGCATCGCGTTCCGAAGCCTCAACCTCCCGTCCGAACAGTCCATGCGGGTACCGGAGTGCGCTGCCGATAGTCCCGACGGCGCGAACTGCAACGCGCAGATCCGCCGAACGAAGTCCGCCGAACGCCACTCCGAGCACTCGTTGTCGAAGCGAGGCCACAGACTCCGGCGTGAGCACGAATGGCTTGAAGACCAGCTGATGCCCGATGGCACGATCCTCAGACCCTTCCGTAGTGAGCATTGGGTCAAGCACCTCGAATGGGGAGTGCACGCCGTCGAGGTCTTCTGCAAGCCAGCGCTCGACGGCGTCGATCACGGCATGGTTGAACGCGAGCGGCTTGCCCAGCTCAAGATCTGCGAGGTCATGAAGCACGCGTAGCGCGTGCTCCGGATATTGGTTAGTGGGCCGGTTGTCCCCGCGACCTAGGTCCCAGAGAAGACCGAGCACCTCAGGAAGATGGCTGAGGTGGTAGCCAATCCCGCGCAACAAGGGTGGGAGCTGGCGGAGAACATCGTCATGCGTCGGTGTATGCAGCCTGAGGAACGCACCCTCAAGATCACCTACCTCCTCGACAACTTCAGTCGGTGTCTCGATCGCGCGAACTACAAGGTGGAGCGTCCGCTCCGGAGCAAAGTGGGCAACACGGCGTAGCAAGTCCAGAAGTTGTTGTCGACCTAGAACGCCCGCTTCATCGAAGTCCGACTCGACTTGACGCCAAAGCTTGTCGGTCAGGCTCGTAGCGCTCGAATTGTCGTGTCGGATCCGCCAGTCGATCCGAGACGCGTTCAGAAAGAGGTGCTGCAACGGCGCCCCAGCGGCCTGCTCGACCACACGTTCGAGGTAGCCGGTCGGAACTGCCCCTCGATCATCGAAGCAAGCATCGGTAAACACGACGTCGCCCAAGAGGTCTGGGACGACTCGGAGTGAGCTGCCGCGTCGAAGCAGCACACCGGCGTCCTCGAGTCCTCTGAGATGCGGAAGAAGCCGGTCGTAGGGCTGACCGACGACGTCCGCCAGAGTCCCCTGAAAGCCTGGATCGTCCGACCGAAATGGTTGGAGTGCCGACACCCCTTCTAAGACGGCCCGTCGGGCGTCGGCATCGCCGCCGAGCGGGTCGGCAACGAGTACATCGCGAAATGCTCGGAGTACCTCGGCGCGAACGGTTTCCTCATGGTCCAGGCAGGCGGCGTCCAGCTGACCACGTTCGATAAGTGCGCCTGCTACAACCGTGATGAGGGGACAGTCGGAGCTGAGCTGGGCAAGCCTCCGCACGACGGCCGGCGATGAGGCGTCGCCGAGCGCCTGTTCCGCGAGCGACTCCGCGTCCTCCACCGAGAGATCATCCAGCTCCCAACGGGGGAGCTCGCTGGGGTGGAGCCCAATGCGTCGGAGGTCACTTGAGAGCAGACCCAGCCCATAGGGGCGCAGTCCGAGGATCACCTTGGCATGGGAGTTTCGGTTCATCACTCCGACAAGCAAGGGAGCCAAGTCCGACCGTTCGTGTGCATCGTCAACAATGACGAGAAGCTGCCCGCTGGCAGGAAGAAGTTCGAGGTGCCGTGGCTCGACATCGGTGCCGGCTGAGACGAACCGAACTTGATTACCTGCCGTCTCAGCTCGCGATGCGATCTCGCTCAGCAGACGAGACTTGCCGATTCCGCCTCGGCCGACGAGGCAGCCGACCCTCTCCAAGCCGTTCAACATCCCCAACGCCCCGGACAGTTGCTCGTCTCGACCGACGAGCAGCCACTGGTGCGTGTAGACGGCCGA
Organism: Hyphomicrobiales bacterium; assembly: GCA_024222895.1. Lineage (GTDB taxonomy): Bacteria > Pseudomonadota > Alphaproteobacteria > Rhizobiales > Kaistiaceae > Bauldia. The sequence continues at coordinate 6,227 of JAAEOR010000539.1, forward strand.
GCTCATCAGCGGTCGAAAGAACTCGTCCGTACGAACCCATGGGCCCGGCTCTGAGACACCAAGGAGAGGCTCACGCCAGCCCGGGAAATACGTGTCAACGATGCGGACCGCTTCGTCGACCGGAAGATCCCGGATCTCTCGCGAGAGGTCCTCTACGTCCCACAACGTCCACTGCCCATGCTTCACGATCTCCGTGCGACAAGCGGGACTCGCCACGCGGGTCAGGACGAGGTAGGCCTCGTCGACGTCGAGCGTCACATCCTCCACTGCCTTCCAAACGTCCGCGGGTCCGAATCTCTCTCGACGCTTGCACTGGTAGGCCGCCGGGAATCGGCCTCCGGATGCGGCAACGACGTCGAATCCGTGCTGAGCATGTCCTTGCGCGCCGAAACGGGAGACATGCGCTTCGGGATGCAGGAGCCGAGCGAGGTCTGCAACCAGCTCCTCAAATCGGTCCGGGCTCAGCTCGGCAACCGGCAACACGGTCACTCGAGGCCTCACCGGCGGCGGGGCGTCCACCGGTCGGTCGGCGAGAGCCCCGTAACCTGCGAGAGCAACAAGTTCTCGCTGATCGAGGTCAAGAAGCGAGGCCAGCTTCGCGACTACGTGTCTCTGCGGACGTGACTCCCCGCGCTCCCAACGGCTGACCGTCTGCTGCCGGAGATCGAGCTCACGAGCAAGTTCCGCCTGGCCCCAACCACGACGCCGACGCGCAGCACGAATCTGATCACCTAGAGTCGAACTCACTCTTGTAGTATACACATCTAATGTGTGCAGAATGACGAGGCTCTGGGTGAGAGCTCCATCGAGAGCCCGGCTGCGACGGGCTGGGCGCGCCCGCAACCGCAACCCTCCAACCCGGCGCGGCGGAGTGAGTCGCATCAACTCGATGACGGAGGTTGAGACGGTGCCCGAAGGGACGAGCCCTTGGTGGTCCCGTTGGATGCAGCGGTTCTTCATCGAGTTTGGGAAGGTCGGGCTGGAGGCGAGGTCCGCGATCAGGCCTTGGGTCGAACCGTCGTTGCTCGTGATCGCCGTAGTGTCACTGGCGACTGGCGGGCCTGTAGCGCTGACCGGCGTCGCAGGCACCGTGGCCGCACTTGCGAAGGCATCCGAGCGTGCCCGTTCGGATATCTCAACGAGAGAGACGGCACACGGTCGAGCGAACCAGGTTCCGCAACGGTGAGACACCCACACTCGATCCCGACTCCCGATCGCGCAGCGAGGTTCGCTCGCATCAGCGGCTGAGCCCGCCCCGGCTCGGGGCCTCGCGAGCGAAGGTGTCGAAACGCTGGCGCATCAGGTCGATGTCGGCCTCGGTCTGTGCTTCGTCGAGCTGCCGCTGCGTCTGGGCCACCTCGTCGAGAAACGGTCGAGCCTGGTCCAGCGCGTCCTCGTTCAGGGACCGGGCGACGACGGTGCGCTCCTTGGCAGCTGCGAGATCCCGACGCATCGATCGTCGGTGCCACGGGCGGGCCGAGCGCAGTTCCGCCTCGAGGTCGGATACCTCGGCGTTGGCCGACTGGAGGTAAATCTTCGCTCTATCGAGCACCGCTCGGGCGGGTGCGGATCTGCGCATGGCCTCGTCGAACGCAGACTGAGCGGCGTCGCGCTGATCCGCCGGACGTGCCGGTGGCGGCGCTTTCTCGGCCAATTCACGTCGGCGCACGATCGCCGGGACGTCGACCCGGTCATTGGCGAGAACCGATTCGAGGGTGTCGCGGGCGTCGTCGAGGTCGGCCGTCTCGGTGATGACAGCGAGGTGGTTGGTGTCGCGGCCTCGGGTGGCGCCGACGTAGAGGCTGCGGTGGGTGGTGGCTCGGCTGACGAGCGTGTAGCTGACGTCGGCGGTCTCGCCCTGAACGCCGTAGGCGGTGCTGGCGTAGCCGAGTCGGACGTGTGACTGCGCGTACTCGGCCGGGAGGGTCACCGAACCGTGCCCGCCGATACGGGACACAGTCACCCCTCCGTCGTGGGTCACGGCGTCGATCCTCCACCGTTCCCGGTTCCGCACGGGCTCGCCCTCATCCGTGACACGCGTCCGGTCGTTGCTGCGAGTGACGACGACATCGCCGGCGCCGACGCTCTCACCGCCCGCCATGCGAGCGGTCACCCGGTCATCGACTTCGCCCCGGTCCCGTCGGCGAGCCTGGATCGCCTCGTTGAGGGTGTCGACGTGAGCGTTGGTCTCGGCCGTCACGGCGACGGCGCGGCTGGCAGCGGTGTGCTCGATCCAGGCGTCGGCGATGCGCTCGAGGTGGTCTTCCAGGGATCCAGAGTCGATCCGGTGGTGGTCGAGGTAGGCATCAAGGGCGACGCTGCGGGCGGCTCGGAGTTGCCTGGTGGCGAGCTGTTCCCAGTCGTGGGTGAAGCGGTGGATGACGGCTAGCTCGTGGGTGCGGCCGACTCGGCACAGTTCGTCGAACATGCCACCTCGGCCGACGGCGTGGAGCTGGCTGGGATCGCCAACGAGGACCAGTCGCCAGTCCTGGGACCGGGCGAGACCGACGAGCCGGTCGAGGCTGGGCGTGCCGAGCATGCCGGTCTCGTCGACGATGACGGTCGCGCCCGGTCCCAGTCGCCACCGCTCCCCTGGTCCCGTCTCCCGGTTCCACTCGTACAGAAGCTTGGCGACGGTGTCGGCTTCCATGCTCATCTCGGCCGCGAGGACGCGAGCGGCCTTGGCCGTCGGCGCCACACCGAAGACCATCCGGCCCCACTGTCGGAGGTCGTCGGTGGCGCATGCGAGGGTCGTGGTCTTGCCCGTACCGGCGGGACCGACGACGAGGACCAGTCGGTCGCTGCCGGCGACGGCTGCTGCGGCGTCGGCCTGGAGGACGTCGAGTCCGGCGCGGTCGACGGTGTCGGATCGTGTCGGACCGTCCGCTTGGGCTTCGATGGCGAAGTCGAGGATCCGCTCCTCCTGCTCGAGGATGCGAGCGTCGGTGAGATGTGCCTTGGCCGGATCCGTCCACACGGATCGGCCGTCTGATCGCCGAAACACTTCGTCGCAGGGCGGCTCGAGGTTCTGTTGCGTGTCGATGACGGCGCTCACCGCTCGGTCGACCGAGCGCGCCCAGGCGCGTCCGTCGATGCCGGGATGTACCTCGGTGAGGTCGCAGACGGCTCGAAGCACGTCGGCGCGCTCCCAGGTCGACTGTTGGGCCGACAGCAGGTCGAGGACCTGCGCGATCGTGACGTGCTCGGGAGCCGGAAGCTCTCGCTGGGGCTTGGTCAGCTCCTGCGTGAGCTTCCGTGGAGTCCAGCCGAGCTCGGCGGCTTCCTCGCGCCACCGCATCGCCAGATCGGCGACCGGCGCGCCGGTCTTGGCCGAGGGGGAGTCGGCCGCCGCCTCGCGCTTGAGTGCTGCGTGCTCCCAGCGAGTCGGGTCCCGTCCCTCCCGCTCCCGGAACCCGACGAGGAGGATCTGCTCGTAGGCCTCGACTTGGCGGGTGCGCTTCGAGAACGCCTCCATGATCTCGACCGGCATATCGGCGATCTCGGCCTGGCCATCGACGATCGGTCCCCAGCGGACGCCGTAGCGGTGGGTCAGCTCGGCTCGAAGGACGGACTGATAGAGGCCGCCGAGGGCTCGCTGGTTGTTCTTCACGTAGTGACCGTCGAGTGCGTACCACCGGCCGTTCGGCCCGATGACCTTGGTGGAGATCACCGCGTGGGTGTGCAGATGCGGGTCGTCCTCCCGAGACGTCGACTGCGGAAACACCGCCATCGTCAGCCCGTTCTCCACATCGGGATACATCCGTGGCCCGTTCACCCGGACACGGGTCGTGGCACGGGCCTCGATGTGTTCGAGCACGACCTGGACGGCGAGGTGGTGTGCTTCCTGCAAGCCTGGGTCTCGGGTGAGACCCCACCAGGTCGACACCGACTTCGGGGCGGAGAACGTTGCGTCGAAGCCGGCCACTGCTCGGATGGCCCTCCCGTTTCTGTTGTACTTGTCGACCAACTTCGATCCGAGCTGGTCGCCGGCGATCGGGTGATGCCCCGACAGGACCGCCTCGAGCGAAGCCGTATCGACGCTGCCGGACACGCCCAGCCCGGCCGCCTGTCGGCCGGTCCAGTATCCCGGCCGCTCGCTCTCGTCCGCCTCCAGGTACTGCGTGTAGTACCGAGCCGAAGCGCCGGACGATCTGGCATGGATCGTTGTCACGCGGAGCACGGGACCGACCTCCTCCCGCTCGCGGGCACTCGTCTGTCGTTCTGCTTCTCGCTCGGATTCAGGGTCATCGGCGCTCCGGGCGTCAGGCGCTGAACTGCAGCGCGGTCTCGGCGGGCGCTTCGCCGGTGGTGCCTCGACGCGACGACGTGCAGCTCATCGGCCAGCGCTCGTCGATCGCCGTCGGCGACTCAACGACTCGGGTCGGGACCTCGATCGGCCCGCCCGCCAGCTCCTCGATCTTGCGGCGCGGGACACGGAGGGTGCCGCCGATCCGGACGACGGGGATGCCCTCGGCGCCATCGGTCGCCCGCCACTGGCGCGTCGCCTCGTACGCCGCGGTGCGACCAATGCGCATCACGGCAGCCGCCTCCTCGACCGTGAGGAAGTCGGGCACACTCACGTCACCGATCCCTCGTCGGGAAACTGTGGCCGGCAGCGTCGGGGAAACTCCTCACACCCCCACTAGGGCCGCGAGCTTCCACCTTTCATGCAACGAATCAGGAACCGGGCCGCTCAGGCCACTGGCCTCAAGGGTCTTGGCACCGGATATCGGAGATCCTGGCAGGCTGGCGCACTGCCCGATCACGAACTGAAGCTCGCCGGTCCGCTCTGCCCGATCAGTCCAGCGTTTCTCGACCGCTGTTGCGACATCCGGCAGCTCTGGGAGCTCGTGAAAGTGGCCCCATCCGGGGATATGGGGCGACTCTGAGATCGCTGTCTGAGTACGCGGGACTAGATTAGGAACGTGGTGAGGGGACGGCGGCCGGACGTCTGTGGTGGCTCCGCCAGATAGTCGTCGCCCGGGCTGGTAGCAAGACGACTGAACGTTGTGACCAGCATCTCTGCATCGGCCAGACTCTGAGAGACCGCCTCATCCGCGTTGTCGGGCGCAGCCCGGCTTGTTACGTCGATCGACTCGGTCGCCTGGTCAGATGCCTGCTCTGCCAGTTCTCGAGCTTGCTCGTCATCGCCTGCGTCGGCTGCTGCTCGAGCCTCGGCCGCTATGGCTTGTGCTTCGGCTGCTGCATCCCTTGCAGTCTGTGCCTCCGCCTCCGGAACATCCGCCGTCGTCGAGACGTCCTCGGCTATCTGTGCGGCCATTGAGGCAGCGGCCGCTGCCTGTGTGGCGTCGCCCGCCGTCAGAAGGTCGAGCATCTCGGAGGCAGCGGACTTCGAGGCCGCGAGCCATCGTCGTCGATCGCCCGGGTCAATCGCAGTAAGACGGTCGAAGCCAATGAAGTTCGGCGCAAGTGACCGGAGTGCCCCGGCAAGCAGCTCCGGCGGGATGGCCTTCGGTTTTGCGGGCGCCTGAGCGTCGGGCGGTAGCTGAGCAAAACGTTCGATGAACCGCTCCACGGACCAGAACGCGTAAGCGACAAGTGCAACTGCCAACACGATCCCAACAATCCGAACCCAATCGTCGCCGCCCGGCAGATTCAAGGCGGTTGAGGCGGCCAACACGGAGGCGAGCGCGAAGCCAGCGGAGCAGGTCGTGAGCCCCGCAGCAAGCGCGAAATGCCGGATGCGCGGGCAGTCCTGTTTCTTCCCGTCAACATCCACTGTGACTGCGGGGACGGTCGTGATCATCGTGGCTAGCGCGACAAGTGCAAGGGCCACGGCGGTTCCAACCAGCACCAAGGTCTTGGGTGCCGTTGGGTCACCACCTGTGAGCCCTTCCAAGAGATTCGAGGTGGAGAATAGCGCCGTTGCGACCGGTCCGATTGTGGCAATGGCCGTGAGCCAACTCTTGGGCGCGTCGGCGCCAGCGACGACTGGGTCAGCCCACCTCAGCTTCCGCGCCGGCAATGAAGTCGCTCGATTGAATGCCCAGACTCCGATGCTGCACCCCGCCACCACAGCCGCGAATGCGGCGAAGAGGATCCATTTCGACGCTCGCAGCACCGATGACCAGTCGACCTCAGCCTCTAAGCTGAGCGTGCCGTACTCGTACCTGCCGCCGTCGACTGTCGACATAAGGACGGATAGGTCGAGGGCCTCGGAGTCGAGCTTGTTGCACGCTGCCGGAACGCTGATGCTGATCGACGTCGATCCCCCCGGTTCGATCTGCACTCCGGCGCCCGGCGGGGCGGCGGGCGACACAGAGCAGTCCTTGCCAACTGCCGACGGAGTGACAATGACGGCTGACGACGTGGTGTTGAGGACGTCGATTGATCCGATGAGGTCGTCGCCTGAGCGCCGAAGGAACACGGTTTCGTCAGGAAGCTCAAGGCCAGTGGCCTTCGGATCGGCAGCGCCCGTGGTCGCCTCCGCGATTGACAAGACGATGACCTGCGGGGCCGCGGCGGGAGTCTCGGACCGGGCCAACAGAACCAGTTGATGGGCTCCGTCGGCCGGATTGTCGCAGTCGTCGGTTGTCGCAACTGACACCGAGAGACTGCCGGAGGTACCCGACTCGACAGCGCTCCCCTTGGTCACCGCTACTTCGCATCGATTCTCGCGTTCGCCCGGCCCCGCTGGCGCGGCCGAAACGGTGATGTCGACGGTTGTCGGGTTGGTCACTGGAATCGAGCCTGTCGACACCTGATCCGCTTCTGATAGCGACACCGGCCCTGCTGTCACTATGAGCCCTTCCAATGGCTCGCCCCCAGCTGGCCGAGTCGAACTCACCGACAACAGGATGAAAGCTCCGACCACCAAGAACCACTGTCGCCCCGTCATCCCAAAGCCAAGCGTTGACATGACCACCCCTCGCGCCTGAGGACCATCACAGTACTTCCGCTGTAGTTGTCGCCGCCCGAGAGGATCCCGGAGAATGGACCTGTCGCCTCCTCGCACCCGCGACCCTGCCTTGAGTCGGACTGAGGCCTCCCCAACCGCTGGTCGAGGACCGGAGCGAACGTTGCCTGCCGCGGCACGAGTGAAGGTGACACATCGACCGATGATCAGCTCACGACTCGGCCTGCTTGAAGATCTGGTCGGCGACCGTGTTGGCGGCGTCGGCGTCCATCCCTTCGACGACGTGGCTGTAGGTGTCGAGGGTGATGGCGATCGTCGAGTGTCCCAAGCGTTCGCTCACGATCTTTGGATGCACGCCGGCCTCGAGGGCGAGCGTGGCCCAAGTGTGGCGGAGCGAGTGCGGGCCGCGCAGCTCGGGGAGGCCGAGGTCCTTGACGTGGCGCTTGAACTGGCGGGTCCAGCGGTCGGGGTGGACCGGGGTGCCGTCGGGGTTGGTGAAGACGAGGTCGTTCGAGTCGTCCCACGCGTCGCCGACGAGCAGACGATCCTGAGCCTGGCGCGCTCGATGGCTGCGCAGAGATGCGACCGTGGCTGGGTCGAGGCTGATGCGGCGGCGACTCTTGTTGGTCTTGGTCGTGTCGAAGACGAGCTCGTCGTTCACCGTGGTGAGGGTCTGGCGGATGCGGACGAACGCTGCGTCGAGGTCGACGTCCTGCCATCGCAGGCCCATCGCCTCGCCTCTGCGCATGCCAGTCGTGGCGATGAGGACGTAGGCGGCTTGAAGCGGGTCGTCCTCGATGCCGGCGAGGAACTCGGAGAGTTGTGGAGCGGTCCAGGTGGCGATGTCGGGCTTGGTCCACTTCGGCGACCTGGCCGCTGTGACCGGGTTGCGGATGAGGATGCCGAGACGAACCGCGTCGTTGAGCGCGCGCCGCAGCGTGGAGTGCGCGTTGTAGACGGTCTTGGGTGAGAGCGCGCCGCCGGTCATCGAGCCGTGCTTCACCATGTCGGCATAGGCCGACTCGAGCTGCATCGGCGTGAGTTCCTGTAGCCGAACGTTCCCGAGAACGCGGACGATGCGGCTGATGTCGTTGCGGTAGCCGTTGAACGTGGTCTTGCGTGCGTTGGCCTCGATGTTGGCCAGCCACTGTTCGAGGTACTCGGCGAGCGTGGCCGAGCTGTGCTCGGTCAGTTGGCCCGACTCACGCGCGTGGAGGAACTCGCGCATCGCCGCCTCGGCCGCCTTGCGCGTGGAGAAGCCGCCCTTGCTCCGCTGGCGGCGCTTCCCGGTGTTCGGATCTCGCCCCGCGTCAGCGACGTAGGTCCACGCCTTGCCACGCTTGTACACATGCCCTTGCACGGCCTCGATGCTAACAAACCCGTTAGCATCTCGTTAGCAATTGTCGATTTCGGCCGGATTGGACGATATCCGACCACCGACTGATCAGAGCCTATTCCCTGCTCACAGTGTGCCCGGGGCGGGATTTGAACCCGCACGCCGCCGAAGCGGCCGGGGGGTTTAAGCCCCCTGCGTCTGCCAATTCCGCCACCCGGGCGCGCACCCACGGTAGTGAGCCGCGACGGTCAGTCTCGGCTGGCACCTCAGGCAACGGCCGCCAGGTGCACAGGCTCGCCCGACGCACTCGCACGCTCCAGCGCACACCAGAGATCGCG
>JAAEOR010000540.1 GCA_024222895.1 Hyphomicrobiales bacterium
CATGATCGCGATCTTGTCGGCCATCGCCATGGCTTCGAGCTGGTCGTGGGTCACGTAGACCGTGGTTGCACTGATGCGAAGGTGCAATTCTCTCAGTTCGCGTACCATGACATCTCGGAACTCGGTGTCGAGGATGCCGAGTGGCTCGTCCATCAGGAAGGCCTTGGGGCGGCGCACGATCGCTCGGCCAAGAGCGACCCGCTGGCGGTCACCGCCGGCGAGCCGCGACACCGGCTGGCCGAGAAGCTCGTCGATCCTTAGGAAGCGGGCGGTCTCCTCGACCCGGGTGCGGATCTGCGAGGTCGGCAGGCCCTGGCACTTCAGGGGAAAGCCGATGTTCTGGCGGACATTCATGTGCGGATAGAGCGCGAACATCTGGAAGACGAAGGCGATGTCACGGGCGGCGGCTCGGTTGAAGGTGACGTCGTCGCCGTCGAGAAGAATGCGACCTGAGGTCGGCAGCTCGAGTCCGGCGATCATCCTGAGCGTCGTCGTCTTGCCGCAGCCGGACGGGCCGAGCATGACGAAGAACTCACCGTCGGTGACGGTAAAGGTCGACTCCTTTACGGCGGTGAAATCGCCGAACGATTTGTGCAGCTTCTCGACCCGGATCTCGGCCATGTCCGCCCTAGTCCACGAAATGACTGACGATGATGAACATCACCGTGCCGAACAGGATGGTCGCGAACGACCAGCCATAAAGGGCCAGCGAGAACGGCTGCATCAGCATGATCACGCCAAGAGCTATGACCACCGTCGCGGCGTTTTCCCAAGGGCCGCGGCGGAAGAAGCGGGCGGCGGGATGGACTTCGTATCTGGCGAGCGGGCGCTCGTTCATCGCTGCATGGGGGGGCGGCGGCAGGGCGTCGGCAACTTTTTCCTGCACCGGATCCATGGTCGCGTCGATCGAATAGGGGTCTGCCGGTTTGGTCATGCCTGCTCCTTCCCGGCGGAAAAGTGCGACCACTTCTCGTGACAATGCTCTCTTGCCTGTCGCTCTGTCCGGGCGGAGGCGCGCACGCACTTCTCATGACAACGCTCGGTCATTTTCGCACCGCGCCGAAGGTGATCCCGCGCAGGAGGTGTTTTCTGAGCAGGATCGTGAAGACAAAGATCGGGATCAGGAACAGGGTTGTCGCCGCGGCGACCGCCGGCCAGTCCTGTCCACCCTCGCCGATGATGAAGGGAATGAAGGGCGGCATGGTCTGGGCGGTGCCGGAAGTCAGCAGCACCGCAAAGGCGTATTCGTTCCAGGCGAAGATCAGGCAGAAGATGGCGGTCGCGGCGATGCCCGTCGCCGCCTGCGGCAGGACCACCTTGAAAAAGGCATGCAGACGTGAATAACCGTCGATCATGGCGGCCTCCTCGTATTCACGCGGGATCTCGTCAATGAAGCCCTTCAGCAGCCAGACGGCGAGCGACACGTTGACCGCCGTATAAAGCAGGATCATGCCCAAGTGGGTGTCGGACAGCCCGACCGCCCGGTACATCAGGAAGATCGGAATCGCCACCGCGATCGGTGGCATGAAGCGTGTCGACAATATGAAGAACAGCAGGTCGTCGGCCAGCGGTACCCGGAAGCGCGAAAAGGCGTAGGCGGTGATGGTCCCCAGGAAAACGGCCAGGAATGTCGAGCCGAATGCGATGATGATCGAATTGGTGAACCGCGGGATGACATTCGACGCCCCGGCGATGACCATGTTGCGGGAACGAACGATTTCATCGCAGGCTGTGGCTGGTTCAGGTAGCTCGGCGATGTATTCCGGCGTTTGGCGCGAGCGCGTGGTGAACAGGTTGCAGTAGCCTTCCAGCGATGGCTGGAACACCACCTTGGGCGGGTAGGCGATCGAATCCGGCGGCGTCTTGAAGCTGGTCAACACGATCCAGGCGAGCGGGATCATGGTGATCAGCGCATAGAGAATGACCAATGCGCCGGCGATCCGCCGGGAGCGGGGGCTTGGCGCAACGACCGAATGGGCCTGGTCCAACGCCGCCATCAGACCGTGTCCCTCACCCGTCGTGCGTTCTTCGAGGCTCGGGCATCGCCCCAGCGCCGCAGAATGAGGGAGTCGGTATTCCTTGCCTGAGTCGGCTTCGACGCTTTCGATGACAACCTGATGCTGAGGCGCCCCGCGTTAGCCGAGCCTCGAAGCAGGCAGGAAAACGGAACCACGCTCGGTGATTCGGTCACGGCGCTCATCGCTGTTTCACCCGGTTGAGAGCCTTGACGTAGATATTGGCGAGCCCGAATACGGCGACGAACAGGATGATCGCCAGCGCCGACGAGTAGCCGGTCTTCCAGCTCTCGAACGCTTCCCGTTTCAGCGTGATCGACGCGACCTCGGTGGTCGAGCCCGGTCCGCCGGAGGTGAGCAGGTTGATCAGATCGAACATCTTGAAGTTCTCGATGCCGCGGAACAGGACCGCTAGCATGATGAATGGCATCGCCATCGGCAGGGTGATCGACCAGAATCGTCGCCAGGCCGAGGCGCGGTCGACCTCGGCCGCTTCGTAGATGTAATCAGGGATCGACCGCAGCCCGGCAAGGCAGATCAGCATGACATAGGGGGTCCACATCCAGACATCGACGATGACGATCGCCCAGGGCGCCAGGGCCACGTCGCCGATCATCTGGAACGACGACGGGTCGATGCCGGTGAAGAACGAGACGCCGTAATTGAACAGGCCGATTTGCGGCTGATAAAGGAACTTCCAGAAATTGCCGACCACCGCCGGCGACAGCATCATCGGAACGAGGATGACGGTGGTCCAGAAGCCGTGGCCGCGAAAGCGCCGGTCGATCAGGTAGGCCAGAGCGAAACCGATCACCGTCTCGATCGCCACCGTCCAGAAGACGAAGTGGGCGGTGACCTGCATCGAGTGCCAGATTTCCGGATCGCTGAGAATGTCGGTGTAGTGCTCGGTGCCTTCCCAGCGGATCGCCGCCCGGCGGTTGGCCTTGTAGTTGGTGAACGACAGATAGACCGTCCACAGCAGCGGAAAGATGTTGATGGCCAGCAGCAGCAGGATCGTCGGGCCGATGAACAGCCAGGCGATGGCGCGGTCCGACAGGCCGCGGACGCGCTGGGCGAGGGGCGCCGGGGTGGCGTCGGCCACCCGCTCCGCAACGTTCGCTTTGGCTGAAGACTCGGTCATCCGTCGCGGTCCAACGATGCGCCTGTCATTTGGCCATACGTAACTCGGTGAAGTCGACAGAGGCCCCTCCCGGCGAGCGCCGGAAGGGGCAGGTCCGCAAGGACGTCAGAGCTTGCCTTCGTCCTCGAAGGTTTCGGTCCAGTCCTCGATCAGCTTGTCGAGGGCTTCCTTGGCGGTGCCCTGATCGGCGACCACATAGTCGTGGGTGCGCTTCTGCATCGCCTGCATCAGCTCGGCAAAGGCCGGCTCCTGCCAGAAGTCCTTGACCTGGCCCATCGCCACCAGGAAGTCGGCGGCATAGGGAGCCGAATCCGGGAAGGCCGGATCAAGCAACACCGACTTTGCCGTCGACACGCCGCCGAGCGCCGCCCATTTCTGCTGGACCTCCGGCTTGGCGAACCACTTGATGTATTTCAGCGCGTCGTCCTGCTTGTCGGAATATGCAACGACCGAAATGCCCTGGCCGCCCAGCGTCGAGGCGGGAACCTTTTCCTGCGGATTGACGAAGAAGCCGATCTTGTCGCCGCCGACATTCTCGTCCTTGTACATGCCCGGCCAGAAGGCGAACCAGTTCATCATCATAGCGACCTGGCCCGACTTGAAGGCGTCGAGCCCTTCCTGCATGTAGGCGTCGGAGTAGCCCGGCGGGGTGCAGCAGTCGTAGAGTTCCTTGTAGAACTCAAGCGCGGCGACCGCGTCGTCGGAGTTGACCGCACCGTCCATTGCGTAGGAACCCGGATCCGTCTCATAGGCGAAGCCCCAGGCATAGAGCGCCGCGGTGACGCCCATAGTGATGCCCTCCGAGCCGCGCTCGGTGAAGATCGCCGCGCCATAGACGGTCTTGCCGTCAACATCGCGGCCCTGGAAGAACTCGGCGATGTCCTTCAGTTCCGTCCAGGTCTTCGGCGGTGCCAGATCGCGGCCGTATTTCTCCTTGAACTCGGCCTGGAGCTCGGGCCTCTCAAACCAGTCCTTGCGGTAGACCCAGCCGAGCGCGTCGCCCATGGCCGGCAGCGCCCAGTAGTTCGGCGTGCCCTTCGGCCAGGTCGAGTAGCCGTAGACGGTCGGCTCGAGGAAGTCGTCCATCGAGATGCCTTCGGCGTCGAAGAAGTCGTTCAGCTTGATGTAGTGGCCGTTCTCGGCTGACCCGCCGATCCATTGGCTGTCGCCGATGATCAGGTCGCAGAGCTTGCCCTGCGAGTTCAGCTCGTTGAGGAATCGATCGGCATAGCTCGTCCACGGTACGAACTCGAACTTCATATCGATGCCGGATTCCGCGGTGAAATCCTTGGACAATTCGACCAGGGCATTGGCCGGGTCCCAGGCCGCCCAGCAGAGCGTCAGTTCGGCGGATTGTGCGGTGTTGACCGACGCCGTGCCGATGACGGCCGTAGCCGACAGCGCGGTCGCCAGGGTAAGCAGCTTTCTCATTCCGTGTACCTCCCAGGGTGTAGAGCCATCGCGCGTGACCGGATCGTAGTGGATCCTTCATGCGCGTCTTCAGGCCGGCGCGCGGCACTGAATCTCGAAAAATCCGTCTTTCGGGGTGATGGTCAGGGCCCTCCCAAGCCCGACGGTGTTTAGTAATTTAGTTTAGTGAAACACGATTCACTGAACAACGCAAGCGCGAGGATGATGGATGTATGTCGGTTGCACTCGTGGTTGTCCGGTTTTTATAGCACATCAGTTGTCCGCTTGGGCTTGGTGGTCAGGCGCGCTTGAGCGGCTGCCCCCAATCCACAAGACAGAAGGCCATCGCGTCGAAGCGGGCCACGCGGCGGCCCTCAAGCTTGATCTATCGATCGGTTGGCCCTCGACGTTGTAGCGGGCCAGCAGCCGCGGCCCATGGAACACAGCGAGGCTGCCACCGGGATATTTGCGTACCTTGACCTTGGCTTTGACGAAGTGAGCCCGCACCGGGCTTTGCGGTAGTTGCAGGCTCAGCCGGTTATAGGAGACGGTGTTGTCACGGGCGACGACCCGCGTCTCCTCGATACACAGGATCTCGGCAAGCTGCCCCGCATCGCGAAGGATCACGGAACCCCGACGATCCCTCGGCTGAAAAGCCCATGAGCAACGTGGACCGCGACAAAGAGGACGCTGGCCATGCCGTACAGCCAGGATCGGCCGATCAAGGCGATGCCGAGAAGGAAAACCAAAGGCGTCGCATAAGGGGCGAAAGCGCCCGCGGTCGATCTTGCAAAGGACAGATTGGACGCCGTCAAGTGCGGCAGCCATGAGGC
>JAAEOR010000541.1 GCA_024222895.1 Hyphomicrobiales bacterium
ACAGGCACTTTGCTGGAATCGCCAACGGAGGAGAAGCATGGCGACGGTCAGCCTTAGAAACGTCTACAAGTCTTTCGGCGATGTGAAGGTCATCAACGACGCCTCTATCGACATCGCCGACCGCGAGTTCGTGGCGCTTGTTGGCCCGTCGGGATGCGGCAAGTCTACGCTTCTTCGGATGATCGCAGGACTCGAGAAGGTCACCTCCGGCGAAATTGAAATAGACGGCCGGGTCGTCAACGACGTTGTGCCCTCAGACCGGCACGTGGCGATGGTCTTTCAGTCCTATGCGCTGTACCCCCACATGACGGTACGCCAGAACATGTCCTTTGGGCTGGAAGTCACCGGCCATCCAAAGAGCGAGATTGGCCCCAAGGTCGACAAGGCGGCTCAGACGCTGCGGCTCGAGGGGCTGTTGGATCGCAAGCCGAAGCAGCTTTCGGGCGGCGAGCGCCAACGCGTCGCAATCGGGCGGGCTATCGTTCGCGATCCGCGAGTGTTTCTTTTCGACGAACCGCTTTCAAACCTTGATGCCGAGCTTCGCGTTCAGATGCGGGTGGAACTCGCCCTTCTCCATCAGGAACTTAACGCGACGATGATCTACGTCACCCATGACCAGATCGAGGCCATGACGCTTGCCGACGAGATCGTCGTGCTCCACGGCGGCGTGATCGAGCAGATCGGCCGTCCAATGGAACTTTATAACCGCCCGGCGAACGAGTTCGTGGCGGGGTTCATCGGGAGCCCGCGCATGAACATGTTCAATATCGGGACCGCCCGTGCCGCCAGATGGGAGGGGGCGGATGCGACCGACGTCGTGAGGTTCGGCGTGCGGCCCGAACACCTCGTCCGGTCCAACTCTGGTCTGGAGGGCAGGGTATACTATGTCGAGCACCTCGGCGGACAGACCCTGACGCACCTGAAGCTCGACGACGGAACCAATTACACGCTGGTTGAGCCGGGAGAGAGCACCAACAATAGTCAGGGCGATGCGCTGACGCTATCTCCCGCGCCCGGCTGCCTCCACGCCTTCGGCTCCGACGGCCGCGCGATCCGGGCCTGATCATGGGACAGTCCTATCGCCTCGCCCCGTTCCTGTTTCTCGCTCCGGCCGCGATTTACTTTTTCGTGCTCGTGATCTACCCGATCTTCGGGTCTTTCTGGGTCAGCTTCCATGACTGGAACGGAACGACATTCCAATGCTCCGACGGCCGCAGCATCAAAGACCTCGCGGAGAACGAAACCTGTCGCCGGGTACCGTTGATGACCTGGGTCGGAACGGAGAACTATGAGCGATTCTTCGAAAAGGCTCCGCGTGACACAGCCCGCGTGATGGAATACTGGGCGGGCATCTTCACGGGTGAAGACGTGCGCTGGCCCCGGCTTAGTGTCGAATCCAAGGTGCTTCTCAACAACATAAAATGGCTGGTTCTCTTCCCTATCGCGATTCCGATTGGACTTGCCTTTGCGCTTTTTCTGAACCAGTCGCCGACATGGGTGAGGCTGACGAAGTCGATGTTTTTCTTCCCATTCGTGCTCAGCCCCGCGGTCATTGGTTTTGTGTTTCAGTATTTCTACGACCCTTCGGGACCGCTTGAGGGGATCTACAACCTGTTTGGCTGGAGTGCGGGTATCACCGGCGACCAAGTCAAAGCGACCTACGGGATCATTGTCGCCGGCTGGTACCCGCAGATTGCCTATTGCATGATCATCTATCTAGCGGGTCTAACCGCCATCGAGCCGGAGCAGATTGAGGCCGCGCGACTTGATGGGGCCAAAGGGTGGAAGCTCCTGCGCAGGATCATTCTTCCGCAGCTCTGGCCGGCAACCTTTATCGCACTCGTCGTAACTATGATCGGGGCGCTGAGGTCCTTTGACCTTGTGCAAGTCATGACCGGTGGCGGGCCCGGCCGTGGGGCCTCGGACGTGCTCGCGCGCTACATGTACCAAAAGACTCTCTTCGATCAGGACTACGGCTACGGCGCGACCATCGCGGCAGTCCTCTTCCTCATCATGCTGGTGTTCATCGCGGTCTTCATCCGCCAGATGATTCGGCAAGGCGTGGAGAACTGAAAGATGTTCCCCACACCGATTGAATCATGGAAGCCGCAGGCACGTACCGGCTACGTCATCGCAGTTGCTGTCGTGCTTGTCCTGTGGCTTATGCCGCTCATCATCATCACGCTTGCGAGCTTCATGACCGCCGATCAACTCAACGCCGGGGGGCGGGGGCTGAACCTTCCTCGGCCGTTCTCGGTCGATGGATGGGTGACGGCCCTCAGGAACGACGATTTCCGGGCTTCGTTCCTGAATTCTTTCATTATCGTTCCGCCGGTCGTAGCGATCTCGGTCGGTCTTGCCACGATGGCCGGGTACGCTCTCTCGAAATACCGTTTTCCAGGGCAAATTCTGATTTTTGCGATTTTCGTCGGCGGCAATTTCGTACCGTTCCAGATCCTGATGGTGCCGGTTCTGCGATTGACTCAAGACCTTGGTATCTACAACACGAAATGGGCGCTGATCCTTTTTCACGGGGCTTTTCAGACCGGCTTCTGCGTTTTCTTCATGCGCAATTTCATCGCGGCGCTGCCGTCGGAGCTGATCGAGGCGGCGCGGGTCGAGGGCGCGAAGGAGTGGCAGATTTTCGCGAGGATCGTCCTACCGTTGGTGCGGCCTGCGATGGCGGCGCTTGCCGTCCTGATCTTCACATTCGTCTGGAACGATTTTTTCTGGAGTCTTGTTCTGACCCCGGCGAGCCCCGACGGAATGCTTGCGCCAGCAGGTCTTAACAACATCATCAGGGGGCGGTTTTACAATGCCTGGAATGTGATGGCGGCCGGCTCGCTACTGGTCGCGTTGCCACCTGTGCTGATGTTCTTCCTTCTGCAGAAACAATTCATCGCAGGACTGACGCTTGGCGCCAATAAAGGTTGACGCGCCCATTTCACGATGGTGTCGGCGGGCGCCTCCATCCCGTATATCCGTTCGATTTCAGACGGTTATCTCACCGTCCTCCATAGAAAAGGCCCCGCGACGCGGGGCCTTTCCCTGGCAACGGCAACGGCTCAAAGCGCGCCGAAGATGCGCTCGCGCTCCTCCTCGAGTTCTTCCAGGATTTCAATGACGTCATCGGGATTCAACATGAACTCCTGGAACCCCTGCATTCCGACCTTGGCCATCTCAGGCGTCGTGTCTCGGTCGTAGAACTGCGCCGTCTTCGAGACAGCCAGAACCGCCGCGCCGGCGTTCAGAAATGGATCGTCGAGCGGGGCGGCGTCCTTATGAGTCGGCAGAAGTTGGGTCGCCGCAGCCAGCTCCTCGAGGATCTCGGGCTGGGATGCGAAGGCCAGGAACTTCCGCGCGTTGTCCTTGTTGACCGCGTTCCCAGGCATGAAGAGCAAGTCGGTCGGCGCGTCCTCGCCCCGTTCCATCCCAGCCTTGATGTCCGGAAACTGCCAATAGGCGAGGTTGCCTCGGGTCTCCTCGGGCAGGTTCGGCACCAGGAAGTTGCCCATCAAGTACATTGCGGCCTCGCCGTTGATGAGCGGCGGCTGCGCCTCCTGCCAAGAATAGTTCTGGTGGTTCTCGATGAAACAGCCCGCATCGAGTGCGCGACGCCAGTTTGTCATAGTCTCGACCACACGGTCGTCGGTGTAAGCGACCTTGCCCAGCATCAGGTCGATGTGGAAATCGAGCCCGTTGGTGCGCATGTTGAGATAGTCGAACCAGCCGGCCGCGGTCCACAGGAACTTTGTGCCGATGGTGACCGGCGCGATGCCGGCCCCGCGCAGGGCCTCGCAGGACGCAAGCAGTTCGTCGAAGGTCTCGAACTGATCGATGCCGTTCGCCTCCATGATGTCCGACCGGACATAAAGACCCCACTGATAATATGCCCAAGGCAGCCCGTATTGCTTGCCGTCGAAGGTGATCGAGGGTTCGGTCGAGGCCATAGCCTCGGACAGCCCCTGCTCCGCCCACACATCGGAAATATCGGCGAAGAGCCCGTCCGCAACGAAGCCGGCCATCCGGTTGCCGGCAAACCACATGCCGATGTCGGGCCCCTCGTCCGCCACCAGAAAGTTCCGGATCGCAGTCTTGTAGGCTTCGTGTTCGATGGTGTTGAACTCGACATTGATGTCGGGGTTGGCGGCCCGGAATTTTTCAACCAGTGCCTCGAACGCCGCACGCGGTGCCTCGTCGGATTGGTTCGACGAGATCACGAGGTTTCCAGCGGCAAAGGTCGCCGTGGACAGCGCCGTCAAGGACACCGCTAGCAAAGTTGATCTCAGAATGGATTTCACTTCTTCCTCCTTCTTTTTCTTCTGGCCTCGAACCTGAACGATGGCGCCGGAAAGTCAAGTATCGTGCGCCCGCAACATGTACGCGGCGCGCCGGCGAATCCCGGTCATTCAACCGCCTTCTGGGTAGTCCGGGCCCATGCGGGCATCCGGTCGCCATGCGCCAGGATCAGATCGCCGCCGTGACCTTGAGCTGGCTCAGACAGACATGTCCGGCATTGGCCCGCCGCCACGCGGGGCCATAGGCACGGGAGGTGTCAGCGATCTCCAGCCTTGATCGGACCACTTGGCCCGAGCGTCACTCCAATCCGCGTCGCAGCGTTGTGTCCCGAAGATTCTTCAGGGTCACGAACGGACTCACCGTGTCGCGGATCATCCTGATGGCGACATGGGTGTATCGGGCGGTGGTGCTCAGCTTGACATGACCGAGCAGGACCTGGATGACCCGGACATCCGTGTTGGACTCCAGCCGTCCTACCAATGGGCTTCCATGGCATCCGGCGCTACGGGCTCCTGGCCAGGGCCACCCGCAAGGTCAACATCGTACGCGCTCGAGAACTTCTCGCCGCGCCCGAACCCGAAGCGGTGCCCGACCCCGAGCCCCGCCACCCCACACGGGGTTCTGGAGTGAGGCTGCATGAGACGTGCAACCATATCGCGCTTCCGCTGCAGGCCAACGCCGCCGGCAACAGGTCGACTGCGCCCGGCAAAGCCCGATCGCACCCATCAGGCTCAATCCAACGTGCTCAAACACGAACGACAGCCTTACACGACCAGACCGGCGCCATCGCGAAGCCCGGACTTGTTCGATCGCACCGGCCAGCAGCGCTCTCGAGGACGACCGGTAACCATTGAAATCCCCATAGATCGAACACATCGTGCCAAGCACACCGCGGGTTGCTTCCCTGGAGGCTTTCCGACGCCGGCCACCAAGACACATCCGCCGCCCAACAACGGCCGGCATCCGAAACCCTTCACACCAACGGAAACTGGCGCAGGCGCCGACGGGCTTCCGCTATTCCCCCAAAATGCGACCGGTGGGAAGGCGATGACCTCGCCGAACCAAGCCACGGACCAAGCCGGTCGAGGCCGTTCCGGTCAATGGAAAACCGGCATCGAAGGCGTGGATACCGGTAGCTGCGCCTGGCAGTTCACGGACGGGCAGCAGGAGCAGGTTCCACCCGGCCTGATGGGTGCTATCCTGAGAGTCGGCAACACATAGGAGCGGCGACATGGTGCGGCGTATCTTCTTCGCAATCTCGGGGCTCGGCCTGTTGGCGATCATCGTCGTCGCCTTCTTCTGGCCGCGAATCCTCTGGTTGCTGATCCTGTGGGTGCCCTACACCGCCGTCGGCCTCTATGACCTCTTCCTGTCCGGCAAGAATGTGCTGCGCAACTATCCGGTCATCGGGCACTTGCGCTACGGACTGGAATTCATCAGCCCCGAAATCCGTCAGTACTTCATTGAAACCAACCAGAGCGGCCGGCCCTACAACCGACAGCAAAGGAACCTTGTCGAGGAGCGGTCCCAGAACAAGCCGGGCTACCAACCGTTCGGCACCCAGTACGATATCAACGACATCGGCTACAACAGCGCCAATCATTCGCTGGTACCAAAGAAGGCGTCGGAAGCAGACAGCCGCATTCGGTTTGGCGGTTCAGAGTGCAAACAGCCCTACAACGCCTCCCGGCTCAACATTTCGGCCATGAGTTTCGGGGCCCTCAGCCCCAACGCAATTCACGCCCTCAACGCCGGCGCCAAGATCGGCAATTTCGCCCACAACACCGGTGAAGGCGGCCTCAGCCCGTACCATCTCGCCGGCGGTGGCGACATCATATGGCAGATCGGGACAGGATACTTCGGCTGCCGGACCAAGGACGGAGATTTCGACCCCGATTCGTTCAAGGAGAAAGCCAACCTGCCGGCCGTCAAGATGATCGAGATCAAGCTGTCGCAGGGCGCCAAGCCGTCCCATGGCGGTGTGCTCCCGGCCGCCAAGGTCGACGAGGAGATCGCCAGGATCCGGGGGGTCGAACCCCACCGCGATGTGATTTCCCCGCCAGCCCATACGGCGTTTTCGACGCCGGAAGGGTTGCTGGAGTTCGTCGTTCAGCTCCGTGAACTCTCCGACGGCAAGCCGGTCGGCTTCAAGCTGTGCGTCGGCAAACGCTCGGAATTCATGGCGATCTGCAAGGCCATGATCAAGACCGGAACCCTACCGGATTTCATCACCGTAGACGGAGCAGAGGGCGGCACTGGGGCTGCCCCTGTCGAGTTCTCCGATCGGCTCGGAATGACCATCAACGAGGCGCTGGTTTTCGTTCGCAACTGCCTGACTGGCTCCGGTCTGCGGGACAAGATCCGGATCATCGGCAGCGGTAAGGTCATCTCCGGGTTTGACATGGTCGAGAAGGTCGCGCTGGGCGCCGACACCTGCAACGCAGCCCGCACCATGCTCTTCGCCATCGGCTGTATCCAGGCGGTTCGCTGCAACACCAACACCTGCCCTTCCGGCGTAGCCACTCAGGATCCCAAGCGCTGGCGGGCGGTGGACATCGACGTGCGCAAACAGAACGTCGCCAACTACCACGACCAGACGGTCGAGAGCTTTCTCGACATCGTCGGCGCAATGGGATTCTCCAGCCCCAGCGACCTTAGCCCGAGCGACATCTACCGTCGCATCGCCGACGAAATGAACCAGCCCTACAGCCGCATCTACAACTACATCGAGACCGATCACTTCCTGAACAACGACGCCATTCACCCGGACTTCAAGGAAGACTGGGAGAAGGCGCGCGCGGAACACTTCTGACAAGTCCGGCAAAACGGGGGGGCAACCATGCTCGGAACCGACTTCATTCTCCACTCTCTGGTCGCCGACGACATCGACCACGTATTCCTGGTCCCCGGAGGGTTGATTGATCCGTTCATGCCGGCGCTCGGTCGCGTTCCCGAATTGACCCCCGTGGTCGCCGCCCAGGAGGGCGGCGCCGCGTATATGGCCGACGGCTACGCCCGCGCCAGTGGCAAATACGGTGCCTGCCTGTGTATCGGCGGTCCCGGCGTGACCAATACTGTGACCGCGATGTCCGCTGCGCTCACCGACGAGTCGCCGGTCCTGCTGGTGACCGGCGAAGTCGCCAATTACATGCAGGGCCTGGGCCTGTTCCAGGATGCCAGTGCCGGGACCTATAATGACGGCCTGATCCTGGCTCCCGTCACCGCCGAATCCTACTCGATACCCGATATACGGATGCTACCGCACAAGCTTCGCGGAGCGATCAAGCGGATGCTCGACGGCCGTCGGATTCCGGTGCACCTGAGTATTCCGCACGACTTGCAGACCGGCGAGGTTGATGTTGCCCCGATGTCGGTTGCCCGCGATTTCTACGCTTCGCAGCCACTTGATGATCGCGCGGCCAGCCAGCTCTGGACGCTTCTCGATGGCGGCGCACCTGCGCCCAAAGTCGCGATCCTGATCGGCGGTGGAATGATCTCGGATGACGCATCCGCAGATATCGTCAAGGCGGCCGAACGCTTTCATACACCCGTGGCCACCACCGAGCACGCCAAGGGGATATTCCCCGAGGACCACCCATTGTCGCTGGGTGTCTTCGGTTATGCGGGGACACGACAATCTACCGAGGCGATTGCCAACGAGTCGCTGGACCTGCTGATCGTCATTGGCGCTACGCTGAATGTCCGGGATTCACTTTATTGGACCACCAAGCTGAAGCCTCGGCTCGGCATTCTGGCCGTGAACGTCTCCAGTGTTCACGTCGGATGTCATGCCGAGAACGAGCACTTCGTCGGCGGTCATGGCGGCGCCTTCGCCCGCTGGCTTGGCGATGCAGCCGAAGCGGACGCCAAGCCGCTGGTCGAGACAACTGCGGCCCGCCGCGACTGGGTCAGGACCATCCGTCATCTGCCGCGCTACTATGATGCCGAGAATATGACCAGCGACCAGGTGCCAATCCATCCGACTCGCATGGTGACCGATGCCCGCAAAACCATGCCGCGGGACACGACGGCGATTGTGGACAGCGGCGCGCATCGCGCCTTCGGTGTCCATTTCTGGGAAAGCTACGGACCACGCCGGTTCCTGACTGCCGCCGCTCTTGGACCAATGGGCTGGGGCCTCGGTGCCGGCATCGGCGCCAAGGCTGCCCGCCCAGAGTCACCGGTGGTCGTTTTCACCGGCGACGGCTGTATGCAGATGCACGGAATGGAGGTTCAGACCGCGGCCCGGTTTGGACTGCCGGTCATCTATCTGGTTTCCAACAACCAGGTGCTGGGAAATGTGTGGTTGAGAATGCGCAAGCTCGGCCCGATCCCGATGGCGCTGAACGAAACGGTCGACCATGACTGGGCCGGGTTCGCGCGCGCACTTGGAGCCGATGGCGAAACCGTGCACAAGCCAGACGAACTGGTGCCGGCCCTGGAAAGAGCACTTGAGTCAAACAAGACGACGGTGATCGACGTGAAGACCGACCGAAATGCCACTACGCCGGTGGAGCCCTATGCCGAGGGCAAGGCAGCGTGGTCTTACCACGAGTAGACGCGCCGAAGGTCACTTTGGCTCTGAACTAGGCTGAGGCTAGGCACACCACGCATTGTTCAGCGACGCGATCATCTGACCCGAAACAGCGAGTGCATTGATGGCCGCCCTCCCCGACCCGATTCCAACACTCAAAGGCGAAGGCCGTCGCATCTACGACGACATCGTTGCCCGACGGAAAGCCAAGGGCGTCGACCACCTCGGCCCCTATGTTCCCCTTCTCAACCACCCCGAACTGGCGCAGTACATCGAGCGCCTCGGCTACTTCTACAACTACCAATCCAGGTTGCCGCGCGACGTCTTCCAGTTTGTCGTCCTGACCCTGGCGGTCAGGTCTGCCGCCACGTTCGTCTGGGATGACCATGTCGCCAACGCACGCGCCGCCGGGCTGCCCGACGGCGTGATCGACGGCATCAAGGCCGGGTCGCGCACGTTCGACGCCCCTTTCGAAGACGTCCATGCGACGACGGACTGCGCCTTCCGATTTGCGTCGATCCCCGCGCCACTGCAGGATCGGGTGATCGCGCGCTTCGGCACCCACGGACTTATCGAGATCGTCACGCTGTGTGGGTTTTACACCATGATCGGGATGGTCAATATCGGCTTCGACGTGCCATTACCGCACACGGAAGGACACTGACAATGGGAATAGTCGAAATCATCGTCGTCGGGGTCATTGCCACCGCCTGTCTCGACATCTGGCAACAGATCTACCGTCTCTTGTTCGGCACGCCGATCACCAACTGGGCGATGATCGGGCGCTGGGCCGCTTACATTCCGAAAGGCCAGCTGGTCCACGAGAACATCGGCAAGACGCCCGCGGTCGCCAACGAAGAAGCTCTGGGCTGGGCAGTGCACTATATCGTCGGGATCGGTTACGCGGTCGTCTACCTTGTCCTGATGTGGTTCATCATCCAGGCTGAGCCAGGCTTCGTCTCGGCGATGATCTTCGGCGCAGTTTCGGTCGCCGTGACCTGGTTCGCCATGGAGCCGATCCTCGGCGCCGGCGTCATGGCCAGCAAGACGCCAAAGCCAACGGCAGCCATGGCGCACGACTTCACCAGCCATCTGTCGTTCGGTTTCGGGCTCTTTCTCGGCGTCGTCGTCTTTCGGGCTCTGTTCGGCGGCGGCTGACCGGTTGGCGTCCAGAACGCCGGCCGAGCGGCTCATTATACCAAGGGTCCGCCGCGGACCCTAAGCTCTGTCGTGCGCGGCCGTCCGATCGGCGATGGCGCCGGCACGAACGGCTCGATCAATTCCCACTCGGCATCGGTCACGTCACTTGCGAAACGCAGGCCATCGCGCCGATACTGCAGTCGAGCAATTTCAGTCCAAGGCATCGTGATCTCCATCGAATTTTCGCAAATCCGACGGAATCATAACCAACTGGAATCACTCAACTCTTTTTCAGTCAGGCTCATAGACCTCACCCATTCAGAGAATTATACATGATTTTGGAATCTTCTATTTTCCACAATCAGCGGTCTCGGGTGTTTATAAACCGGGATCTGGCGGTTGCCGACAATCGATCGCCGCGTATAATCGCGCTGGTCGAGGAGTCTTCACGTGACACAAAAGAGCTTGATATTCGCGGCGCTGTTGGCGGCGACTTTCTGCATTGGATCGGCGCACGCAGCCGACGACGATTGGGCCGGTTTCTATATGGGGATCGACGCGCTCGATGGGTCGGTCGGTCGCATGTCGATCATACCCAACGGCGACGGGACGTTTGCGATCCGGGTGACGGCGGCTGCAATTAGCATGTGCGCCGATGGCCCCGGCAGCGGAGCGGGATGGGTTTCTGGGACCGGGAGGATCGTCGACGGTAGCCTCGTCCGGAAGGACGCAATGCTGACATGCGACGGCGCTGGGGAAGCCCGGCCTATCAGCGACTGGACCTTCACGCGCGACGAGGACACAGGCATCTTGACACTCGGGGCCGGCGACGACGGCCGCAAGCTCTTCTACCATCGCATCAGCGGCGACTGATCGAGGGGAAGCCGCTCGTCGATCCCGACCTTTGTTGTTGGGGCCGGCCGCTCACCTCACCTCACCTCACTACACCCCACAGCCTTCATATTGAATGTATTCAAGGCGCCGAGATCGACGACGCTGGCAATGTGATCGCAGCTGAACAGCTCTCGTATCAGGGAAGCACAGTTCGCGGCGCCAAAGGATTCCAGCCAAGTATTGACGGCTTTACCGTCGAATCGGTCCAAGAGCTGCTGCACGACGCCAACGTGATCGTCAACGGAAAGGGTATCCGCGTTTATCCGCGTTTTAGGGCCCGTTGGTGCCGGGTGGCAGGTGGCAGACGGAGATGGCGAGACCAAGCTCATCAGCGAGCTTTTGCAACTCGAGCTTCCACAGGCGCAAGCGGTGGCCGTTGCTGCCGCCGCAATCGGCAGTGATGGTGAGACTTGTCGCCTTCGGATAGCGCGGCGCATGTCCTGCCACCAGCGGCGGATGGCGTTGACGGCAAAGCTGGCGATGTCGTGGTCGATGCCGACGCTGACCCAGCCGGTGTTGTCGCCGATGTCGTAGACCCCGTAGGGCACGGCGCGGCCAAGCCCATTGATGAGAAAGTCGTGGACCCGGACCGGCTCGGGCTCACCTTTGGGGCGCCATTCGCGGCCGTTGTTCTTGAAGTCGCCGACCATCTTCTTTTTCTTGGTGTCGACCGAGATCGCCGGCTCACCGGTGGCGAGCGCCTGCTTCACTTGTTCGTTGATGTACTCGAACTGCGCATTGCGATCGGGATGGCTGGCGCCTTCGCGCGTCTTGCGATTGGCCTGCAGACTGTAGCCGAGCGAGCGCAGCAACGAGCCGACCGTATTGTGGCGAACACGATGGCCGAGCCCGCACAGCTCCGCGGCGAGCTTGCGCAGGCTCTTGGCCGTCCACAGCAACGACGTTTCCGGACCGCCGCGCGTCGCCAGCTCAACCAATTGACGCAAATCCTCGACCAGGGTCGGATCCTTGGCCGTCAGCCGCTTGCGACCGCCACCAGGCCGGCGAACCCGACCCGTCGGCGGCGTTACGATGCCGCGCAATTCGGCGAGACCGCGCCCGATCGTGCTGCGCGCAATTCCGGTGACGCGCGCCACTGCCTTGATCCCGCCGTGCCCCGCAGCCTGCGCTTCCGCTGCCGCAAAGCGGCGACGGCCATGCTCGTCAAGCAAAGGCTCAACAGCCAAAAAGCGCAAACGAATCGCCGCCTCATCAATCATGGCCAAGCAGCTACACGCGCCGAGCAACCTTGGGAATTCCCAAGTGCCATTCCCAGATTCACATGTTTTTGAACGAGCCTAACCCTATCACCGCTCCCTGAGCGGTTGGGGCGGTCTAACGGAAAACGCGGCGAGAGCGGCTCAGCGCGCGATGGGTCGACAGGAGATTCAGCACCGTATTCACCTTCTCTGTATGTCTTTCGGTTCCTATACTGACGGCCCGATTCCCGATAGACGCAGACTTGGCCAAACCCGGGCGCGATCCGTTCATGCCGCAACAGATCGCACCCATCCACATTGATTTCTCCCACTTTTCAGGCGGAAAGTTGAAGCCGCTTTCCTGACACCTAGCAGAGGCCATCCGTGACCCGACCCAAGCCCCAGAACCTTCTTTTCATTCTGTCCGATGAGCACAATCGCAAGATCACCGGGTGCTATGGCCATCCAATCATCAAGACGCCGAACATCGACCGATTGGCCGCTGACGGCACCCGGTTCGACTGGGCCTATTGCAACAGTCCGATCTGTGTCCCGTCGCGGGCTTCGTTGGCGACCGGGCAATATGTCCACGACATCGGATTCTGGGACAATGCGGCCCCCTATACCGGCGAGCCGCCGAGCTGGCACCAAGTCCTGCGTGACAACGGGGTGGATGTCGTCTCGATCGGCAAGCTGCATTTTCGCGGTGGTGATGACTACGGCTTCACGGAAGAGCTGTTACCGCTGCACGTTGTCGGCGGAATAGGTGACCTGAAGGGGCTGTTTCGCAACGAGCTGTCGCCCAGAACAGGTACGTCAGACCTGGCGGCCATGGCGGGCCGCGGCGACAGCACTTACTCCGCCTATGACAGCCGGATTGCGGATATGGCGACCGACTGGATCACCCGCCGAAGCCGGTCCGGCGGCGACAAGCGGTTCGTTCTGTTCGTCAGTTTTGTGATGCCGCATTTTCCGCTGATCGCGCCCGGCGCCACATACGACCTCTACGAAGACTACGGCTTGGCTGACCTGGCCCATCGATTGGACGCTCCACCGCCGGACCACCCGACCCTGAACCGCATGCGCAACTATTTCGACTACTACCGATATTTCGACGACGAGACGCGCGCCATTGCGCTTCGGGCCTATTTCGGCATGGTGACCCGCCTCGACGAACTGATCGGGGATGTCATCGCATCGTTGCGGGAGTCCGGTTTCGCCGACGACACCCGGATCCTTTACACTTCCGACCACGGCGACAATCTCGGCAACCGCGACATGTGGGGCAAGTCGGTGATGTACGAGGACGCGGTCGGCGTCCCGATGATCATGACAGGCGACGGCATTCCCGCCGGGCGGGCCGTGACGACACCGGTCTCACTGCTCGACATTGCCCCCACGGCCCTGGCCGCCACCGGTGTCTCCGCCGCTGTCGACTATCCCGGCTGCTCGCTGATCGAGCTGGCCAACACAGCAGATCCTGAACGAGTGGTGATGGCCGAATATCACGCGGCCGGTTCAGACACCGGGCAGTTCATGATCCGCAAGCGGAACTGGAAATACGTGGCGTTCGTCGGCGCACGACCGCAGCTGTTCGATCTCGCCGACGATCCGGATGAACTGAACGATCTGGGCGAACGCGAAGACATGCGAGGAGTTGTCGCAGAACTCGACGCCGACCTGCGGGCCATCTGCGACCCGGTAGAGGTGGATGCGCGGGCCTTTCGCGATCAACAGGCGACCATCGACGCGGCCGGCGGGATCGAGGGCATCAACAGGACCGTCGATATCCCGTTCACGCCAGCGCCGAGCTGACAACGGTCGTTCGGAATCTGACAATTGCCCGAGAGCAAGCCGGCTCAGTGTTTCAGTTCAGGCGCGCGGTGGTTTCTGAGTCGAAAATATGAAGGCTGGCGAGCTCAAAGCCGAGGTCCATGGTGTCACCGAGCTTCGGTTTGTCTTCGGCCGGCAGGCGCGCGGTCGCCTCGTGGCCTGCGAAGCGAAAGGAAACGATCGTGTCGGCACCGGTCTAGTCGCGATCCGTCACGTTTCAGGTGCGTCCTTCGAGGCCCGACTACGCCGGGCACCTCAGGATGAGAGCGTGGGTTTTCGTCACGACGGTTCTTTATTGTCACGCTGCCGCTGCGCCGCGGCGCCAAGATGTATGCGTGTTACTCGTCCTGCACCAAAGCCGACTCCGGTCCTCAGCCTGAGGAGCCGCCGGAGACGGCCTCGAAGGACGCACTCTGTTTCGGTGAGCAAGCACCGAGCGCCACGTCCGCCGATGTCGACGCGACCGTCGTCAATGCCGCGCCGGGTAAGACTGTCCCGAACGTTGTCGAAAAATCCTCTGCACCTCCGGCGGACAGGCTCCTGGTTCTTGCTGCGCTTTCAAGCTGAGGCACCTTTGTTTGTCAAACCGATACCCAGCCCCGGGCGGTCGCTGAGGCGGGCCTCGCCCTCAACGATGGCTGGAGCCGGTTCGGTCATCCGGAAAAACAGCGGCGACTCATCGAATTGATACTCGAGGCGTTCGGCACTCCCGATTGCCGCCGCAACATGAACGCTGTGCTGATGGGCGATCGGACCGCTGGGATTGTGGAGCGAGCAGCCAACACCGGCTCGCTCGGCAGCCTCCGCGATTCTTATGGTCTCGAGCAAGCCGCCGGCATATTTCACGTCAGGCATGACCACATCATAGGCCCCCGCGGTGAGATAGGGTTCAAAGGACCGGACCCCGGTCATGAGTTCGCAACCGGCCAGCCGCAGTCCCGCTTCGGCGCACCGTGACCGGATCGCGCAGAGCTGCGGAATGGCGTCGACAGTCTCCGGGATCGGACATTCGAGCCAGGTGACTTTCGACGCAGCAAATTCAGGAAGAAGCGCATGGGCTTGCTCAGCGGAGAACCGCCAATGGCAATCGACCATCAGTTCCGCCCCGCCGGCAAGGACATCGCCCGTGGCTGCGATGCGTTCGAAACCCGCGGCGATCAGCGAGTCGCCCTCCGTCGTCCCGCACAGGTCCGGCGTCAAGCCATCGAATGGAGCAATCTTTATGGCGCCAAACCCGACGGTCAAAGCGTCGGCCGCACTCGCCGCAAAGGACGCCGGTGAACGGTCCCGAATGCGCCGATTGATGTTTGCGTAAAGGCGAATCGGAGTGTCCGAGGCGCCGGGATTCAAGCTGGCCGCGAGCGGCACGCCGTGGTGCTGGGCCCGTAGATCTTCAAGGGCCTGGTCGACAGCGGAGCCGACCGCCCACGCTTCAAAGGTACCGCCCAGCCCGACGGCCAACTCCGGACCATGCTGCGCTTGGATTTCTTCGCCGACAAGAAGGTCCCGGGCACGCTCGGCGACCGGTTCCAGGCGGCGCACGACCCGATCTCCGGTGTATTCACCGACGCCGATCAAGCCGTCATCGCTGGTGACAACGACATGGCGCCAGGTTGTCCTGTCGGTTGCGGCAAATGCACGGAGATCGATGCCTGCAATAGCGTCCAAACTGCTGCGTTCCT
>JAAEOR010000542.1 GCA_024222895.1 Hyphomicrobiales bacterium
ACTGGACTGGCTGCCAAGCATTGGTGACAGTTCTGAGATAGACAAGGTCATGGCTTATGATAAAGAAAACGGACATTATTTAACATTGACGCCGGGTGACCAGACTGGACCCGCTATCGTAGAAGGCGAGGGACTTGTTGTAATGGCATTAAAGGATAAAACGGTTATGTTTACGTCTGTACTCTGCTCATCATATGATCTTATGGCCGGAACAAATATTATGGGCTTTGCCTGCATGCCGGATGGGTATTCGGCATTTAAACTGCTTAATGACCTTGGCAATGCAGCAGTTGCCGGTGTACGGCGGTTTAATCCTGATGACGGTAAATTTGAGTCAGCGGCCTTTGATCAGAACAATTCACCTGTAGGTGTTGACTTCCTCATTACGAGGGGTGAAGGATATATTATTAATATGAAGCAGAGTATTATGCAGTTTGTACCTCAGCCTTAGGCTTTTGGCAGAAAACTTAAAGACTTTCACCGCAAAGTCGCAAAGAGCGCAAAGGAGAGAGGGTGCAGGATAAAAGAAAGGTATCAGGGTACAGTTTGCAGGGTGCAGAAAGAAAAACAGGTTTCGGGTCTTTTTCTGATAACTGACA
>JAAEOR010000543.1 GCA_024222895.1 Hyphomicrobiales bacterium
CGCTGGATTCTGGTGACGCCGGACATGCACAGGGTCCACCACTCGATCCATCCCGACGAAACCAACAGCAATTTCGGCTTCAACCTGCCATGGTGGGACCGGATGTTCGGCACCTATCGGGCCCAGCCTCGGGACGGTCATGACCAGATGACGATCGGCATCGAACAGTTCCGTACCACCCGCGATCTGTGGCTTGACCGAATGCTGATTCAGCCTTTGCGTGGCACTGCCAGTCGCTATCCCATCAACCGAAGGGATGACGTCGGATAGGTCGCCTCCGACGATCCCTCCCGACCCGCTCACCCGGTTCGTGCGGCCCGCCCGGCGTCCCTCGCCTCGATCTGATCGAGCGCATCGACCACGGCATCGAATGCCAGCATCGTCGAAGCGTGACGCGCCTTGTAGTCGCGCACCGGCGCGAGGAAGCGAAGATCGGCGAAGCGGCCCTCCGGCGGCGGACCGCCCTGCCGGAGCATGTCCGACATCTTTTTCTGCACGGCCCTCAGTTCATCGGCGCTCGCGCCAACGATCTGA